>NZ_JAOCAT010000027.1:0-109658 GCF_029839485.1 Achromobacter sp. GD03932 | reverse complement strand
TCGGATTCCCTCGGGCGCATCGAGGTTGCGAGCCGCCACGCCGCACGCGACGACGGGCTACTGTCGTCTTGGGTCACTGCGCTGTTAGATCCGTGGCCAGTGTCGAGTCTTGTGCTGCCCGTCATTTATGGCCGCGCGGGCGGCCATAAATGACATACGTGATTTTTGAAATTTCGATAGTGCTCGCTGTCGCGAATGTGGACAGCTGTTTTCTGATGGCATCGCCGTCCTGGGGGTGGGGCGGTGATGGGCGGCGCGTTGAGCAGTAACTTGCGCATGAGGAGTGTCTCGCGCGCGCCGCCCATCCGGCATCGGCGTTGAAATGTAGATGCTGGGCTGGGCTGGGCCGGGCCGGGCTGAATAGCCGTTATGCCGCAGCCACTGCGCGCAGCGCCATCGCGCGACGCAAGACACCGCGTAGGCCCCAAGAGGCCGCCCGCGCGGCCGGCCTGGGGCGGGCCCCGCAAGACCCGCCACCACACCCCGATGCGGAAAAAAACGCCAAGCACACCACTCGCCCCAGCGCCCGTGAAGATTCAGACAATGCAGCCTGCCGCGTTGGGGACTCGCGCTGCGCGGGGCGTCGATAAGCCCGAGGGAATCGGAAGGCAGCCGCCGCAGGCGGCAACGACGATGACGAAGGGGAAGTCCGGAGCGAAGGCTCCGGACCGCAATCGTTGCCCCGCGCAGCGCGAGTCCCCAACGTGGCAGGCGTCAATAGAAAGAACGCCCGCCGCGCAGCACATCCCTAATGCGACCCACCCAAATATGCCGCAACTACAGCCGGATCATGCTTCAACTTATCCGCACTCCCATGCACCGAAATCCGCCCGTTCTCCAACACATACCCATAATCCGCCACATTCAATGCAGCAGCAGCAAACTGCTCCACCAGCAGCATCGTCACCCCTTCATCCTTGAGCCGCGCAATGATCCGGAACACTTCTTCCACCAGGATCGGCGCCAGCCCCATTGAAGGCTCGTCCAGCAGCACCAGTTCCGGATTCAGCATCACCGCGCGCGCCATGGCCAGCATCTGCTGCTCGCCTCCAGACAGCGTGCCGGCCAACTGATCGCGTCGCTCCTTCAGGCGCGGAAACAGATCCATGGCCCGGCCCAGGTCGGACTGCACGTCGCCCTTAGGACGGCTGCCCGTCAGGCGCGGGAAAGCGCCCAGCAGCAGGTTGTCGGTGACCGACAGCGTCGGGAACACGCGCCGGCCCTCGGGTGAGTGCGCCAGGCCCAGCCGCGCGATGCGGTGGGACTCCAGGCCGTCGATGCGCTTGCCGCTCAGCGTGACCTCGCCCGCGGTGGGGCGGATCATGCCGGACAGCGCCCGCATCGTGGTGGTCTTGCCGGCGCCGTTGGAGCCGATCAGCGTCACTACCTTGGCCTTCGGCACCTCCATGCTGATGCCGTGCAGCACCTTCACCTTGCCGTAGCCCGCTTCCAGATTCTTGATCGATAGCATCTTGTTGTCCCCTTGGCGTCAGGCGGGCGCGCCGCCCAGATACGCCTCGATGACCTTGGCGTTGCTTTGCACTTCGTTGGGCAGGCCCTCGGCGATCTTCTGGCCGAAGTCCAGCACCGACACGGTGTCGCAGACTCCCATCACCACGTCCATGTGGTGTTCGATGAGGATCAGCGTGATGCCGTGGTCGCGCACCTTGCGGATGATGGCCAGCAGTTCGACGATGTCGGGCGCGGTCAGGCCGGCCGCGGGTTCGTCCAGCAACAGCAGTTGCGGGTCCAGCGCCAGCGCGCGGGCGATTTCCAGGAGGCGCTGTTTGCCGTAGGGCAGATTGCGCGCCTCTTCGCTGGCCAGGGACTCCAGGCCCACGAATTCCAGCAGCGCCATGGCGCGGGCGCGGGCGCCCTGTTCCTCGCCTTTCCACTTGGACGTGCGCAGCGCGATGCCGGCCAGGCCCGTGGTGAAGGTGTGGTGCAGGCCGACCAGCACGTTTTCCAGCGCCGTCATTTCGCCGAACAGCTGCACGTTCTGGAAGGTGCGCGCGATACCGGTTTCGGCAATGTCGGCCGGTGTCATACCGACCAGCGACTTGCCCGAGAACTCCACCGCGCCGGCGGTCGGCACGTAGATGCCCGTCAGCACGTTCATCATGGTGCTCTTGCCGGAGCCGTTGGGGCCGATCAGGCCATGGATGGTGCCGCGCTTGACGGTCAGGTCGACCTGGTTCAGCGCCTTCAGGCCGCCGAACTGCATCAGCACGCCCTTGGCCGCGAGCAGCGTGTCGCCCTTGCCCTTGGCCGCATCGGGCACGGCTTCCTGCGCCTTCACCAGATCCGATTTGACCGAGAGCGCGGCGCGGCGGTTGGAGAAGAACAGGTTGCGCACGAAGCCCACGATGCCGTCGGGCAGGTAGTACACGACGAACAGGATCATGGCGCCGAAGATCGTCAGGCGCCAGTCGGTGACCGCTTCCAGCCAGTATGAGAACACCGCCAGCAGGATGGTGCCGATCACCGGCACGGCGACGCGGCGCGGTTCGGTGCGGCCCTTGGAGATCGCGATGGCGCTGCCTACAGTGACCAGGATGGCCACGGCCAGCGCGATCAGCCGGAAGGTCGCGATGTCATCCAGCATCTTGGGCAGCAGCACGATGATGGACGCGCCCAGCAGCGCGCCCGTGCGGCTCTTGCGTCCGCCCATGATGATGGCCAGCAGGAACAGGATGGTCAGTTCGAAGTTGTAGGTGTTGGGCGAGATGTACTGTTCCGAATACGAGTACAGCGCGCCGGCCAGGCCGGCGAAGCCGGCGCTGATGACGAAGGCGAACACCTTGTGCCGGTAGACCGACACGCCCATGCAGTCGGACGCGATGGGGCTGTCGCGCAGGGCCTCGAACGAGCGGCCCAGGTGCGACTTCAGGATGCGGTGCACCACGATCAGCGACAGCACCAGCAGCGCCGCGACCAGCCAGAAGTATTCGCTCTTGGTCAGCACGTGTCCGGCGATGGCGGGCTTGGAGATCTTGATGCCCAAGGGTCCTTCGGTCATGAAGGTCATCTCGTTGATCAGGATCTGGATGATGGTGCCGAACGCCAGCGTCACCATCGCCAGGTACGGCCCTGTGACCCGCAGCGCCGGCAGCGCCAGCACCGCGCCGAAGGCCGCCGCGATCAGGATGGCGGCGGGCAGGATCACCCAGATGGGCATCTGCAGATGGAAGAACAGCACGCCGGCGACGTACGAGCCGATGCCGAACAGGCCGGCGTGGCCCAGCGACACCTGGCCGGTATAGCCCACCACGATATCGAGCCCGAACAGCAGGATCGAATAGATCATGATGGTTTCGATCAGGTGCAGGTAGTACGTGTTGGTCACGCCCAGCGGCACGGCGGCCAGGCAGGCCACGGCCACGATGGATAGCAAAAGGTGCAAGGGTTTCATCGCTTACACCTTCTTGATCGCGGTCTTGCCGAACAGGCCGGCGGGCTTGAAGGTCAGTACGAGCAGCAGCAACACCAATCCCGGCACGTCTTTGTACCCCGTTGAAAGATAGAAACCGGTGGTCGTTTCGGCGATCCCCAGGATCAGTCCGCCCACCACCACGCCCATGCCGCTGGACAGGCCGCCGATGATGGCGACCGCGAAGGCCTTGAGCCCCAGCACCGCGCCCATGGTGGCGCCGGTCAGGGTCAGCGGCGCGACCAGCACGCCGGCGAACGCGGCCGTCAGCGAGGACAGCGCGTAGGAAAACGTGATCACCATGCCGGTGTTGATGCCCATCAGGCCGGCGGCGTCGCGGTCGTTGGACGTTGCGACGAAGGCCTTGCCGTAGATGGACTTGCGATTGAAGATTTCCACCAGCAGCATCATCGCTAGCGCGCCGAACACCACCAGTAGCTCCATGGGCAGCACGTTGGCGCCCAGCACCTGGATGGGCGCTTCCGGCAGCGGCGAAGGGAAGCGCAGGTCGTCGCGGCCCCAGATGTTCTCGGCGACGTTCTTGAAGATGATGCCCAGCGCGATGGTGGCCATGATCCAGCCGAACTCCGAGCGGGTCTTGATGGCGGGCCTGACGCCCACGCGTTCGACCAGCGCGCCTTGCGCGAATCCGAAGATGCAGACGATGGGTATCATCACCCAGTAGTTCACGCCCAGGCCGACCAGCGTCAGGCCGACCAGCGCGCCCAGCATCAGGGCTTCGCCCTGGCCGAAGTTCAGGGTGCCCGACGTGGCGAACGTGAGCTGGTATCCGAACGCGATGACGGCATAGATCATGCCCAGCGCGATACCGCTATAGATGAGCTGTAGAAGAATCATGGTGTGTGTCGTGTGGCGCTGTGGTTCCGTCCCAACCCCCTTGGGCAGAACGCGGTTTTCAGGCGGCGGCAAGCCCGCGCCCTGGGCGACAGGGCGCGGCTGGCGGCGGCCGGGCAGCCGCCGCCGGGATGCGCTGCGGGACCTTAGTTGGCCTTGATGACGCGGCCGCCCTTGACCTCGCCGATGACCACTTCCTTCGCGGTGATCGCGTCGTGGTTGTCTGCGCTGAAGGGCTTGTTGTAGGTCATCACCACGCCCTCGACGGGCGTCTGCAGGTTTTCGAGGGCCTCGCGGACCTTCGGGCCGTCGGTGGAGTTGGCCTGCTTGAAGGCCGCGGCCAGCAGATAGATCGAGTCATAGCCCTGGGCGGCCGACACCGGCGAGTCGATGCGGTTGTTCTTGGGCTTGAACTTGGCCAGGTAGGCGTCGATGAAGGCCTTGCGCTTGGGCGTGTCCGGGTCCTGGATGAAGGTCTGCGGCATGCGCGCGCCTTCGCCGTTGGCGCCGGAGTTGTCGATGTAGTTGGCCATGGACAGGGTCCAGCTGCCGATGATCGGCACCTTCCAGCCCAGCTTGGTCATGCCGTTGGCGACCTGGGCCAGTTCGGGGCCGATGCCGTAGGTCAGCACGGCTTCGGCGCCGGCGGCCTTGGCCTTCAGCAACTGGGCCGTCATGTCGACGTCCTTGATGTTGAACTTCTCCACGGCCACGGGCTTGATGCCCTTGGCGTCCAGGGCCTTTTCCAGGTCTTCGCGGCCGAGCTGGCCGTAGTTGGTGGAGTCGGCCAGGATCGCGACCTTCTTGAAGCCGCGGCGGGTCACCGCTTCTTCCACGATCATCGGGGCCTGGATGCTGTCGTGCGCGGCGTTGCGGAACACGTAGTTGTTCGGGTATTCCGGCGCCTTGAACTGGTGCGTGATCACGCTGCCCGTGGCCACGTTGTTGAACACGGGAATCTTGGCGTCCTGGTAGAAGCGCTGCGAGGCCAGCGCCACGCCGGTATTGATGTAGCCGACGGTGGCGGCGACCTGTTCCTTGTTGATAAGCTCTTGCGCGATCTGCACGCCGCGCTCGTTCTTGGCTTCGTCGTCGCGTTCGACGGCGATCAATTGGCGTCCCATGACGCCGCCGTTCTTGTTGATTTCTTCAATGGCCAGGCGCACGCCGTCGCGCATGCTGACGCCCATGGAGGACGAGCCGCCTGTATAGGGGCCGGCCACGCCGATCTTGATGGGGTCGGCGGCGTGGGACGCGGCCGTTGCGGCAAGTGCAAGGGTTCCTGCAAGCAGCTTCAAACGAAAATCCATGGATGTCTCCGTTGTAATTGGTAGAACTGCGTGGAAAACCGTGTGCCGGCGCCAGGCGGCGGAAATCGTTGCTGCGGCGCTCTCCTGTGTGGCGTGTCGTGACTGTCTGCCTAATCACTTACGCGAAACTGACCCGGCAGGGTTTTTCCGCGTAAATACCTAGTACAAACGTATAGGGTGTCCTGCCATGCGCGATGGCGCGGCCTGGGATTGGGAAGGGGGGCGGCTGCGTGCCGTTGAGGACATGGGCGGGACGTTGCATTGGCCGCATCCTAGCCAGCGCGGCGGCGGATTGCGCGGAATTTCATTCCGCCCCGGTCTGGAAATTTATTCCTTACCGGCCTGCGGGCCTTGCGGCCATTGGGAAACCTGTTTGCACACGCCTTCCAACCATAGGGAAAACGCTTGGACTGCCCTGCCCGGCGGGCGCGAGGTTTCGGTGCACAGGTAATACTGGCATTCGCCGGGAATTTCGATGTCCAGGACGCGCACCAGCTTGCCCTCGTCCAGCCATTCAGCCGCCAGCGCGCGTCGCGTGAGCGCCAGGCCCTGGCCGGCGCGCGCAGCCGCCAGCATGATGCCCAGGTCCACCAGCCACACGCCGCGCGCGGGCTCGGGCCAGTCCAGCCCGGCGGCGGCCAGCCAGGGCCGCCACGGCTCCATGGGGCAGCGCAGCAGTTGCGCCCGCGCCAGATCGGCGGGCCGCTCGAAGGGGCCATGCTGGTCGCGGTAGCCGGGCGCGCAGACCGCGAACACGGGATCGGCCGTCAGTTGGCGTGCGTTCAAGCCTGGATATTTGCCGCTGCCGAAGCGCACCCAGACGTCGGCATTGGGCGGCATGATGTCCAGGTAGGGAATGGACAGCATGATTTCCAGCTCCACCTCCGGATGCGCGGCGGTGAAGCCGGGCAGCGCGGGGATCAGCACCTGGCGGGCGAACGTGGGGGTAGAGACGACACGCAGGGGTTCGAGCTTGGGTTCGCCGCGCTTGTGCAGGGAGGCGTCCGACAGCAGGTCCAGCGCGGTACGTACCTGGTCCAGGTATTCGCGCCCGGCGGAGCTCAGCGTGGCGCCGCGGCTGCTGCGGATGAAGAGGGTGACGTCCAGCAAGGTCTCCAGAGCGGCGATGCGCTTGCCGATGGCGCTGGCGGTGACAAACAGCTCTTCGCTGGCGCGTTCGAAGGAACCCAGGCGGGCAGCGGCTTCGAAGGCCTGGATGGCGGCAAGGGGGGGCAGGCGCACATCTTTGGAAGGGGAGGGACCGCGCATGATCGTCTGGCGGGCCGGTGTTGCGCCCGACGAAAGAATGGCAACCGGCTGATTATAAGGACGGCGGGGCCAGCCCCTCGCCGTAGCGTCTGAGCACCTGGCAGATTTCCACGCGATAGCCGTCCAGCCAGCGCGCTTGCGCGGCCTTGGCCTGCAGGTGCGCGGGGTGGCGGATCAGTTGTTCCAGCGCCTCCAGCGATTCCCAGTAGTAGACGTTGGAGATCAGGCCGCGCGTGGCGTCAGCCCAGCTCTCTTCGCCCGCGTAGCCTGGAATGGCGCGGGCGGCGGCGGCGATGGCTTGATCCAGGCGGTGGAAATCATCGTCGAACTGCCTGGTGGCGAAGATGAAGGTGGAGCTGTACATGAGGGACTCCGGACGCGGCGGGTGCAGCAAGCAAGAAAACCGGCCGCTGGAGGATCCGGGCGGCCGTTCGGGGAACTGCTGGAGAGGTGGCTTGAATGCGCCTACACGCCCTTGAGGGCCAGGCTGACCGCCAGCGCGGCCATGACCACCGCGATGATGCCGTCCAGCACGCGCCAGGCCGATGCGCTGGCGAAGAACGGGGCGAACAGGCGCGAGCCGATGCCGAGCACGGCGAGCCACAGCAGGCTGGCGGTGAAGGCGCCGGCGGCGAATGCCATGCGTGCTTCCTCGAAGCCGTGCGCCAGCGAGCCGACCACCACCATGTCCAGCCAGAAATGCGGATTCAGCAGCGAAAAGCCCAGCGCGCCCAGCATGGCGGCGCGGCGCGAAGGCACCACGTCGCGGGCGGCGGCCAGGCCGCCGGTGGCGGTCCAGGCGCGGCGCGCCGACTGCAGCGCGTACCACGACAGGAAGGCCACGCCGAACCACAGCACGGCGGTCGTCAGCCAGGGGAACCAGGCGGTGAGCGCCTGCAGGCCGGAGACGCTGGCGAAGATGAAGACGGCGTCGATCAGCGCGCAGATGGCGACCACGCTCAGGAGGTGGGCGCGCATCAGCCCCTGTCGCAGGATGAACGCGCTTTGCGCGCCCACGACCGCGAACAGGCCCAGCCCGGTGGCCGTGCCGCTGGCCCAGGCAGTGAAAAAGAGGGGGGATGACAACGTGGCGAACATGACCTGCACCTGTGCTGCTACGCCTGTGGCGGCGCTTGGATGACAACGCCGGGCGCTATCGGCGCTCCGGTAATAAGGCATTTTCGCTTGCGGAAGATATGAAATAAAGCTAATTTTCCTTCACTATCTTAAGCAAAACTAATTTCATGAAAATCGATCACGGCAACCTGCGGGCCCTGGCCGCGGTGGTGCGGGAAGGCAGTTTCGAGCGGGCGGCGCTATCGCTCAGTGTCACGCCATCCGCGGTGTCGCAGCGGATCAAGGCGCTGGAGGACCGCATGGGCCGCTTGCTGGTCCAGCGCACCGTGCCGGCGGTGGCGACGGCGGACGGCCAGGTGCTGGTGCGGCTGGCCGAGCAGACGGCGCTGCTGGAGCATGACGCGCTCGACCGCCTGGGCGTGGCGGACGACGATGTGCCGTATGCCAGCATCCCGGTCGCGGTCAATCACGACAGCCTGGAGACTTGGTTCGTCGACGCGGCCGTACAGTTTTCGGCGCGCACCCGCGCCACGCTGGACATGCAGTCCGAAGACCAGGACCACACCGCGACGCTGCTGCGCAATGGATCGGTGCTGGGCGCGGTGACCGCGCTGGCCGAGCCGGTCCAGGGCTGCCGCATCCATGCGCTGGGCAGCATGCGCTACGTGGCCACCTGCACGCCGGAATTCCACAAGCGCTACTTCTCGCAGGGCGTCAACGCCCAGACGCTGGCGCAGGCGCCGGTGCTGGTGTTCAACCGCAAGGACGCGCTGCAGGCGCGCTTCGCGCACAAGATCGCCGATCCCGCGCCGTGGCAGCCGCCGGTCTGGTGGGTGCCCTCCACCCGCGCGTTCGTGCAGGCCACGCTGGGCGGCCTCGGCTGGACCATGAATCCGCTGCCCTTGGTGCAGGAGCACCTTGATGCAGGTCAGCTGATGCTGCTTCGAGGCCGCGCCTGGGAGGATGTGCCGCTGTATTGGCAGCATTGGCGGGTAAACTCCGAAGCGATGGAAGCCCTGACGGATTCGGTCCTGTCAGCTGCCCGCAGCCTGGTCAGGCGGCGTTAACCCACTAGGAGAACAACCCATGAACATCCGCAAGTTCGCTGTCATCGCCGCCCTGGGCCTGTGTACGGCCGGGTCGGCCTGGGCGAAGGACTACAAGGTTGGCCAGATCGAGGTCGACGACCTCTGGGTGCGCGCATCGGCGCCCGGCCAGTCCAATGGCGCGGGGTATATGGATATCGACAACGACGCCAAGACCGCGGACCGCCTGCTGTCGGTCTCGTCCGACGCGGCCGAGCGCGTCGAACTGCACACGGTCCAGACCGAGAACGGCGTCTCGAAGATGCGTCAGGTGGAAGGCGGCATTGCGTTGCCGGCCGACACCGAGGTCAAGCTCAGCCCGGGCGGCTACCACGTCATGTTCATCAAGCTGAAGGCTCCGTTCGCCGAAGGCGGCACGGTCCCGGCCACGCTGAAGTTCGAAAAGGCCGGCGAAGTCGCCGTGCAATTCACGGTCAAGCCGGCCTCGCACAACCCCGGCATGAACCACGGCAGCATGAACCACGGCACGATGAAGCATTGAGCGGCAGGCGCTGCCCGCGCCTGAAAACTAAGCCGGCCCATGGGCCGGCTTAGGTGGATTCCTGTCAACGAGGCAGGTCCGCCCCGACACAACAGGTCTCCCACCAATCGGGGCCGCGCGGAGCCGGGCTCTGCCGGTCCGCAGCGGCGCCCCCCTGGGGGGGAAGCGCGCAGCGCTTCGGGGGGGGGATTAATACAAGCCTTGCTGACGCATCGCGTCAGCCACCTTCACGAAGCCAGCGATGTTGGCGCCGTCCAGGTAGTTCACGTACTCGCGCTCGCTGTGGCCGTGGCGCACGCAGTTTTCATGGATGTCGCGCATGATGGCGTGCAGGCGCGCGTCGACTTCCTCGCGCGTCCAGGACAGGCGGGCCGAATTCTGGGCCATTTCCAGGCCGGACACGGCCACGCCGCCGGCGTTGCTGGCCTTGCCCGGGGCGTACAGCACGCGCGCCGCGATGAAGGCCTTGGCGGCTTCCAGCGTGGCGGGCATGTTGGCGCCTTCGGCGACGCACAGCACACCGTTCTTGATCAGCGTTTGCGCATCGGCCAGTTCCAGTTCGTTCTGGGTGGCGCAGGGCAGGGCCACGTCCACCGGCACGTGCCAGGGACGCTTGCCGGACTCATAGGTCAGGCCGAATTGGCGGGCGTAGGTGTCCAGGCGGCCGCGCAGGTCGTTCTTGATGTGCATCAGCGCAACCAGCTTCTCGTGCGTGAAGCCGGCTTCGTCCACCACGGTGCCGTTGGAGTCGGAAACGGTCACGACCTTGGCGCCCAGCGCCATGGCTTTTTCGATCGCGTACTGGGCGACGTTGCCCGAGCCCGACACGGACACGCGCAGGCCGTCGAAGGACTTGCCCACGCGCTTGAGCATTTCTTCAGCGAAGTACACGGTGCCGTAGCCGGTGGCTTCGGGGCGGATCAGGCTGCCGCCGAAGGTCAGGCCCTTGCCGGTGAACACGCTGGCGGTCGAGTTGGACAGCTTTTTCATCATGCCGGCCATGAAGCCGACTTCGCGCGCGCCCACGCCGATGTCGCCGGCCGGCACGTCGGTGTCCGGACCCAGGTGGCGGTACAGCTCGATCATCAGGGCCTGGCAGAAACGCATGACTTCTGCGTCGGACTTGCCCTTGGGATCGAAGTCGGAGCCGCCCTTGCCGCCGCCCATGGGCAGCGTGGTGAGCGAGTTCTTCAGGGTCTGTTCGAAGGCCAGGAACTTGAGGATGGACAGGTTCACCGAGGGGTGGAAGCGCATGCCGCCCTTGAAGGGGCCGATGGCCGAGCTGTGCTGGATGCGGAAAGCGCGGTTGACCTGGGCCTGGCCGCGGTCATCGGTCCAGCACACGCGGAACTGGATCACGCGTTCCGGCTCCACCAGGCGCTCGAGCACGGCATGCTCGGCGTAGTGGGGGTGCTTTTCGATGAAAGGCCAGAGACTCAGCATCACCTCCTGGACGGCTTGCATGAACTCAGGCTGCTGCGGGTCGCGCGCGGCGACGCCACGCAGGAAGTCGTCCAGACTCTGCACTTTCAACATGATCTCCTTGGGGGTGCTTCGAATAGGTGCGGACTGCGCCGGATTGGGGCGCGAAATTTCTTTTTTGGTGCACGGCTGCACCGGTATGGTGCGGGGATTGTAGGGGCAAAATGTTGCCCTGCGCAAAGCCGAAAAATAGTGCCATCACCTTGATATCAAAGCACTTTTTCTTTTAATTTAATAGGGACGTATTAATACTTGGAATCAAGGGAATGAGCCCTTTCTCTAAGGGTTTTGGGCGGAAATGCTTGAATTCCCTGGGGAAATATATGTGTCCCCATTTATTTCTCCCAAGAGGGGTTGCGCTCTTCCGATTTCCGGCGAGGGAAGAAAGGTCGATTTCAGGCATATTCAGGGAGGTATGAAGGCCATTGCCGCCATTATATGTCCCCATTATTTATTTGAGCGAAATCAGACCCTGCGGCAGGATTACAACTGCACGGCGGCCAGCGCCGCGCCCAAGGCCATCAGGACCGCTCCCACCACCCGATCGGCCGCAAGCTGATGATCCAGCAGCATCCGCCGCAAGAATGGCGAGGACACCGACCACGCGACCGCGCCGAACCAGACCCAATGCGCCAGCGACATGAACAGGCCATACCCGAACTGCCGCGACAGCGGCGTGCCGGGCGACACGACCTGCGTATAGGTGCTGACCACGAATAGCGTGGTCTTGGGATTGAGCGCATTGGTCAGAAAGCCGTTGTATAAGGCCTGCCAGCCGGTGATCGGCGGGCGGGCCGACAGGTCGCGGCTGACCTGGGTGCGGTTGAAGAAAGTCTTCCAGCCCATGTAGACCAGATAGCAGGCGCCCGCGAGCTTGATGCCCTGCAGCACCGGCTGCGCGTAATGCGCCAGCAGACTGACGCCGAACATCGTATAGAACACGTGCACCTGCACGCCCAGCGCGATGCCCAGCGCGCAGATCAGGCCGGTGCGCCGGCCGAACAGATAGCTGTTGCGCGTGACCATGGCGAAGTCCGGTCCGGGACTGATGACGGCAAGAATGGTGATGAGGGCGACGGCGATCAGTTCGGTCATGGCGACAGGACGGCGGGTTTCGAAACGGAGCCGGCATTTTGGGATGCTGGCGCGCGCCTGAAAAACGATTTCTAATGCCGGATATTCGTGAAAAAAACTCACCTTTCACCATGAAACTGCCACCGCTCAATACGCTGCGGGTGTTCGATGCCGCCGCCCGCAATCAGGCCTTCGGCAAGGCCGCCGAAACGCTGCACGTGACGCATGGCGCCGTCAGCCGGCAGATCCGGCTGCTCGAGGATGCGTTGGGCGTGGCGTTGTTCGAACGCCGCAACCGGGCTGTTTTTCTGACCGATGCCGGCAGGCAGCTGTTCGAGGTGACTAGCGCCCTGTTCGAGCAGCTGGCAACGGGCCTGGCCAAGCTGCGCCAGCCGGCGGCAGATGCGCCCCTGGTGCTGTCCTGCGAACCCACCATCGCCATGATGTGGTTGATCCCGCGGCTGCCGGACTTCCAGCGCGCCCATCCCGGCGTGCAGGTGCATCTGTACGCGGCGGGCGGACCGGTGGATTTCGCCGCCCAGGGCGTGGACGTGGCGCTGCGCCGCAATGACTTCGATTGGGACGCGGCCCTGCATGCCGAGCGCGTTTGCGAGGAATGGACGGGACCGGTGTGCCGGCCGGGACTGCTCGGCGCCGCGGGCGCGGACCCGGCCGCAGCGGATTGGGGCGGGGCGTCTGCGCTCAGCAGCGCGACGCGTCCGCAAGCCTGGCGGCACTGGGCGCGGGCGGCGGGCGTGAAGCCCCCGCGCCGGGCCGGGCCGGCCTACGAGCATTTCTATTTGAGTTTGCAGGCCGCCGCCGCAGGCCTGGGGGTGGCGATAGGTTCCGCCTTGATGGCGTGCGACGCCTTGCGCGACCGCCGGCTGCAGGCGCCTTGCGGCTTTGCCCGCGACGGCTCGGCCTACGTGCTGCTGTCGCCGCGGCCTTGTTCAGAAGATCCGCGGGCGGCAGCCTTTCTGGAATGGTTGCGCCGGGAAGCCGCCGCAACGCTAAGGGAGGCGGCGGGCGATCCGGTGGATGCTGCTCAGAGCGTGGCGTCGTAGTCGATCGTGAGGGGCGCGTGGTCCGAGAAGCGCTCGTCCTTGTAGATGGCCACGTTGCGGGCGCGGGCGGCGATGCCCGGCGTCGCGATCTGGTAGTCGATGCGCCACCCCACGTTCTTGGCCCAGGCCTGGCCGCGATTGCTCCACCAGGTGTATTGGTCGGGGCGATCGTCGATGGTGCGAAACACGTCGACGAAGCCGCGCTTGTCGAACACGTCGGTCAGCCAGGCGCGCTCTTCGGGCAGGAAGCCCGAGTTCTTCATGTTGCCCTTCCAGTTCTTCAGGTCGATTTCCTTGTGCGCGATGTTCCAGTCGCCGCAGATGATGAACTCGCGGCCGGTGGTCTTGTGCTCGTGCATCAGGGCGTCGATCCAGGGGCCGAAGCGGTCCAGGAAGCGGTACTTGGCCTGCTGGCGCTCGTCGCCGCTGGAGCCCGAGGGCAGGTAGGCGCTGATGACCGACAGGTTCTTCCAGTCGGCGCGGATGATGCGGCCTTCAGGATCGAATTCCTCGCATTCCAGGCCGGCGTTCACACGCTCGGCCGCGTCGCGCAAATAGATGCCCACGCCGCTATAGCCCTTCTTCACGGCATGGTGGAAGTGCCCGGTATAGCCGGGCGGGTGGCGCAGGTCGTCGGTCAGGTCTTCGTCGGATATCTTGATTTCCTGAAGGCACAGCACGTCGGCGGCGTGCTTTTCCATCCAGGGTTGCAGGCCCTTGCGGAAGGCGGACCGGATACCGTTGAGATTGATCGACGTGATGCGCAGCAAAGCGAAACTCCTGTTGAGCGGCCGCCAGGGCCGGGGCAATGGCAGCAATTTAACCGACTCCGCGCCGCCGCCCGGGAATAGCCCCGACAGCGGATAAAATGCTGGCGTTTGCCATCTACCGGACCTTTACGCATGCCCGCCGCCCAATCTTCCGCCACCGCCCTGGATTTCGTCCGCTTCGCCTTGAACGAGGGCGTGCTGCGCTTCGGCAGCTTCAAGGTCAAATCGGGTCGAATCAGTCCCTATTTCTTCAATGCGGGCCTGTTCAACAGCGGACGCTCGGTCGGCAAGCTGGCGCAGTTCTACGCCCAGGCGCTGCTGGATTCGGGCGTGGAATTCGACATGCTGTTCGGTCCGGCCTACAAGGGCATCCCCCTGTCCACGGCTACCGCCGTGGCGCTGGCCGGCCACCCGGACATGAAGGGCGGCGACGTGCCTTTCGCCTACAACCGCAAGGAAGCCAAGGACCACGGCGAGGGCGGCACCCTGGTCGGCGCGCCGCTCAAGGGCAAGGTCGTCATCATTGACGACGTGATCACCGCGGGCACCTCGGTGCGCGAGTCGGTCGAGATCATCCGCGCCGCCGGCGCCGAGCCGGCCGCCGTGCTGATCGCCATGGACCGCATGGAACGCGCGGGTCCCGACGACGCGCTGTCGGCGCATTCCGCCGTGCAGGACGTGGCCAAGACCTACGGCATTCCGGTGGTGTCGATTGCCTCGCTGTCGGACATCCTGGCGTTGCTGCAGGATGATGCGTCGTTCGCCGAACACCGCGAGGCGGTGTTGGCTTATCGGACGAAGTATGGGGTGAAGTAAACCCCGGACTCAGCGAGCGCAGGTAGAGGAGCGGTCAGGTACCGCCCTTTCATCCGTAGCTCGCCGCAGGTTCGGCGACGCCGTGGGGTTGGCCAAAGACGGCAACGCCGCTCGCTCGGGCGGCATCCGCCAGCTTGCGGTCAAAGGTGGCCAGATATGCGTTGGTTCTTTGGGCCAATTCGAGATAACTGGCGTCATAGACGGTCAAACCGTGCGTCCGCGCCAGCAGATAACTGCGGGTTACGCTGGAAGACGAGGCGGCCGGATCCGGAAATATCGGCAGGCGTTCGAGCAGCCGGTTGAATGAGAACAACTGGTGCTCCGACACGCGTTGACTGCGTTCAGCGCGCAATATGCCGTTTGCGACCTCGACTCGCCAAATGGGCGGTACCGTGTTTTTGGATCCGTGGGCGACTTCCAGCAGATGCTGCGCAAGCCGTGATTCGAGGGCATCGGTGCGGCTGATCAGCCAGGCCAGCGCGAGTGATGCGTCGGGAATCAAGCGGGTCGGATTCATTCCCGGCCTTCCTCGATCCAGGAGCGGATGACTTCGTGCGGGACGGCCGGCGCGGGCGTAAAGCCTTTCATCGCTTCGAGCGCATCATGCGCGTCCAGCGAGGTCGTGGGCAGGGCGGGGGTCAGCCTGGCGCAGAACACGCCGTCCAGTGAAATGATGAAATGCTGGCCTTCGCGGACCGCTTGCAGGTAGTCCGAAAACCGATGCAGCAGGTCGCTGCTGCTGATTTCGAGGTAGTTCATGTCCAAGTCTCCGGTCAAGATCGACCAGATCATTCTTGGATAAACGAAGGGCCGCGGCAATACGCCGCGGCCCTTCGTTTTGTCTGATACTGCTCGGGGGCGGCCATTGCGCCGCACCCTGCCCAGGATCAGCTATCCAGCTTCTGCTTCAACAGATCATTCACCTGCTGCGGATTCGCCTTGCCGCGGGCGGCCTTCATGATCTGGCCGACCAGCGAATTGAACGCCTTCTGCTTGCCGGCCCGGTACTCTTCCACGATGGCCGGGTTGGCGGCCAGCACCTCGTCGATCATGGCGCCGATGGCGCCGGTGTCGCTGATCTGCTTGAGGCCGCGCGCCTCGATGATGGCGTCCGGCTGACCGCCGTTTTCGCCGGCCCACATGGCGCCGAAGACTTCGCGGGCGATCTTGTTGGAGATGGTGCCGTCGATGATGCGGCCGATCAGGGCGGCCAGCGCCGGCGCCTGGACCGGGGACTCGGCGATGCTCTTCTCGTCCTTGTTCAGGGCGGCAGAGACTTCACCCATGACCCAGTTGGCGGCCAGCTTGGCCTGGCCGGCCGGCAGCGCGTTCGCCACCGCCTGGAAGTAGGCGGCGAGGTCGCGGCTGACGGTCAGCTGGGCGGCATCGTAGGCGGGCAGGCCGTATTCGGATTCGAAGCGGGCGCGCTGGGCGGCCGGCAGTTCGGGCATGGCGGCGCGGACCTCGTCGACCCAGGCGCTGGAGATCACCAGCGTGGGCAGGTCGGGGTCGGGGAAGTAGCGGTAGTCGTGCGCGTCTTCCTTGCTGCGCATGCTGCGCGTTTCGTCGCGGTCGGCGTCGTACAGGCGGGTTTCCTGGACCACCGTGCCGCCATCCTCGATCAGCTCGATCTGGCGCCGCGCCTCATAGACGATGGCGCGTTCCAGGAAGCGGAACGAGTTGACGTTCTTGATCTCGGTGCGGGTGCCGAATTCCTTCTGGCCCACAGGGCGGACCGACACGTTGGCGTCGCAGCGGAACGAGCCTTCCTGCATGTTGCCGTCGCAGATGCCCAGCCACACGACCAGGCTGTGCAGGGCGCGGGCGTAGGCCACGGCCTCGGCGGCCGAGCGCATTTCGGGTTCCGTCACGATTTCCAGGAGCGGCGTGCCGGCGCGGTTCAGGTCGATGCCGCTGCCGGGGGCGCCGTTGGCCAGGCTGAAGTCGTCGTGCAGGGACTTGCCCGCGTCTTCTTCCAGGTGAGCGCGCGTCAGGTTGACGGTTTTTTCTTCCTCGCCCACGAAGAACGACAGCGAACCGCCCACGACCACCGGCAGCTCGTACTGGCTGATCTGGTAGCCCTTGGGCAGGTCGGGGTAGAAGTAGTTCTTGCGCGCGAACACCGAACGCGGCGCGATGGTTGCGCCCACGGCTAGGCCGAAGCGGATGGCGCGTTCGGCGGCGCCGCGGTTCATGACCGGCAGGCTGCCCGGCAGCGCCAGGTCGACCACGTTGGCGTGGGTGTTGGGCGCGGCGCCGAATTCGGTGCTGCTACCCGAAAAAATCTTGGAGTCGGTGGAAAGCTGGGTGTGCGTTTCCAGGCCGATGACGATTTCCCAGTTCATGTTCTCAGCCTTGCTGGACCGGGGCACGCGTGTGCCAGTCCGTCACTTGTTGGTAGCGGTCGGCGATGGCCAGCAGGCGGCCTTCGTCGAAGTAGTTGCCGATGATCTGGAGACCGACGGGGCGTTGGTTGCCAGCGCCGCCGAAGCCGCAAGGGATCGACATCGCAGGCAGGCCGGCCAGGCTCACGCCCAGCGTGTAGACGTCGGCCAGCCAGTCGGCCGTGGGATCGTCGCGGTTGTCGCCGATGTTCTTGGCCACCGTGGGCGTCACCGGGCCCATGATCACGTCGCACTGGTCCGCATAGGCGCGCTGGAAGTCTTGCGCGATCATGCGGCGCAGGCGCTGCGCCTGCAGGTAGTAGGCGTCGTAGTAGCCGTGGGACAGCACGTAGGTGCCGATCAGGATGCGGCGCTTGACCTCGTCGCCGAAGCCTTCGGCGCGCGAACGGCTGATCATTTCGTTCAGGTCGCCGTACTGGGCGGCGCGGTGGCCGTAGCGCACGCCGTCGTAGCGCGCCAGGTTGCTGGACGCTTCGGCGGGGGCGATGACGTAGTAGGCGGGAATGGCGAGTTCGGTGCGCGGCAGCGACACCGGCACGCGCACGGCGCCCAGCGCCTCGAACTGGACCAGCGCGGCTTCGACCGCGGCGGCCACGTCGGGGGCCAGGCCGGCGCCGAAGTACTCGGCGGGCACGCCGATGCGCAGGCCCTTCAGGGGCTGGCTGCCGGCGGTGTCGAAACGGCCCTGGGCCGCCTCGAAGTCACGCCGGACGCGGCCGGGCGCGTTGGCGGCGGCGTCGCATTTTTCCAGGCTGGTGGCGTCGCGCGGGTCGAAGCCGCTGATGACGTCCAGCAATTCGAGCAGGTCGCGGGCGCTTTCGGCCAGCGGGCCGGCCTGGTCCAGGCTGGAGCCGAAGGCCACCATGCCGTAGCGGGACACGGTGCCGTAGGTGGGCTTGATGCCGCTGACGCCGCACAGGGCGGCGGGCTGGCGCACCGAGCCGCCGGTGTCGGTGCCGGTGGCGGCGGCCACCAGGCGGGCAGCCACGGCAGCGGCTGAGCCGCCCGAGGAGCCGCCGGGCACGGCGGCATGGTCCCAGGGGTTCTTCACGGCGCCGTAGGCGGAGTTCTCGTTGCCGGAACCCATGGCGAATTCGTCGCAGTTCAGCTTGCCCAGCGACACGGCGCCGGCCTCGCCCAGGCGCTCGACCACGGTGGCGTCGAACGGGCTGACATAGCCGTCGAGCATCTTGCTGCCGGCGGTGGTGCGCCAGCCGCGGGTGACGAAGGCGTCCTTGTGGGCGATCGGGATGCCGGCCAGGGGGCCGGCCGAACCGGACGCCAGCGCGGCGTCGGCGGCGCGGGCCTGGGCCAGCGTCAATTCGGCGTCAATATGTAAAAAGCAATTCAGGCCGCTGGCCGCTTCGGCGGCCGCCAGGCCGCTTTGGGCGAGCTCGACGGCGCTGATCTGGCGTTGCGCAAGGGCCGCGCGCAGGGCGGCGATCCCCTTGAATTGGGTGTGCAGAGCGGGTTTCGTCATGACTTAATCCAGGACCTTGGGAACCAGGAACAGGCCTTCCTGGGCGTCGGGGGCGTTGGCCAGCAGCTCCTCGCGGCGGGCCTCCGAGCTGGGTTCGGTCACGACATCTTCACGCAGGCGCAGCACGATATCTTCATGGGCGGACAGCGGGTGGGCCAGGGGTTCGACCCCCTGGGTATCGACGGACTGGAGCCGTTCGATCAGGTGGAGGATGCCGTTGAGTTCGGCCTGCGCGACGGTGCGCTGGTCGGGGGTCAGTTCGATTCTGGCCAGCCGGGCAATGCGGGCCACATCTGTGTCATTGAGCGCCATGGGGGATTGCAAATCGATAAGCGAAGGCCGAGGGGCGGGACAGGGCAGTATGCATATGCCGAACCCGTTACAAAGCTTGAATAGCCTGCATTTATGCGCTATTTCCGGGGAAATTATAAGTTATGATTCACGGTTTAATCGCCGTGATGACAGGCGGACCCGTTGTTTTACGGGCCCTACGCCCCGCGGCATGTACCTCATTCCCCCCAGAATTTAGCTGAGCTCCCATGTTCGGATTCCTGCGCAGTTATTTTTCCAGCGATATGGCGATCGACCTCGGTACCGCCAACACGCTGATCTACGTCCGCGGCAAGGGCATCGTGCTCGATGAACCGTCCGTGGTCGCAATCCGTCATGAAGGCGGTCCCCACGGCAAGAAGATCATTCAAGCCGTCGGCCATGAAGCCAAGCAGATGCTTGGCCGCGTTCCCGGCAATATAGAGGCCATCCGGCCCATGAAGGACGGCGTGATCGCCGACTTCACGGTCACCGAGCAGATGCTCAAGCAGTTCATCCGCATGGTGCACCCCCGCAACATGCTGGCGCCGAGCCCGCGCATCATTGTTTGCGTACCCTGCGGCTCCACCCAGGTCGAACGCCGCGCCATCCGTGAATCGGCCTTGGGCGCGGGCGCGTCCCACGTCTTCCTGATCGAAGAACCCATGGCCGCGGCCATCGGCGCCGGCCTGGCCGTGTCCGACGCCAGCGGCTCCATGGTGGTCGACATCGGCGGCGGCACCACGGAAGTGGCGGTCATCTCGCTGGGCGGCATGGTCTACAAGGGTTCGGTGCGCGTCGGCGGCGACAAGTTCGACGAAGCCATCGTCAACTATATCCGCCGCAACTACGGCATGCTGATCGGCGAGCCCACCGCCGAACTGATCAAGAAGGAAATCGGCTCGGCGTTCCCGGGATCCGAAGTCCGCGAGATCGAGGTCAAGGGCCGCAACCTGGCCGAAGGCGTGCCGCGCAGCTTCACGGTCTCGTCCAACGAGATCCTCGAGTCGCTGACCGACCCGCTGAACCAGATCGTTTCGGCCGTGAAGATCGCGCTGGAACAGACCCCGCCCGAACTGGGCGCCGACATCACCGACAAGGGCATCGCCCTGACCGGCGGCGGCGCGTTGCTGCGCGACCTGGACCGCCTGCTGCAGGAAGAAACCGGCCTGCCCGTCGTGGTCGCGGACGATCCGCTGACCTGCGTCGTGCGCGGTTGCGGCGAGGCGCTGGAACACCTTGAGAAACTGGGCGCCATCTTCATCAACGACTAATTTTGCCCGCCAGCCCGGAGCCCCGCTTTTTCACGGCTCCGGCCGCTGCCGGAGCGACGGACGCGGGCGTCCGGGCTGAGATTCATGCAACGACAAGGGACTCCTCCCCTATTCAGGCGCGGCCCACCTGCGGAGGTGCGGCTGGTCGTTCTGGTCGTCCTTGCGTTGGCCCTGATTGTCATGGATTCGCAATGGCGCATGCTGGAACCGGCGCGCCGGGCGATGTCCGTGGCGCTGTACCCCTTCCAGCGCGCCGTCATGGCGCCGCGCGACCTCGTCCAGCAAGTGAACGAATGGGTCAACGCGGCCAATCTCATCCGTAGCGAAAACGAAGCCTTGCAGCGCCAGCGCATCGAGCTGGCCCAGGTGACCACGCATGGCGCCCAGCTGGCTGCCGAGAACTCGCAGCTGCGCCGGCTGCTGGGCGTGACCGATACCGTGGCGCAATCCGCCGTGGTGGTCGAGGTCATGTACGAACCCACCAACGCGTTCACGCAGCGCCTGGTGTTCAACAAGGGCAGCAAGGCGGGCCTGGCCCCGGGCATGCCGGTCATCGACGAAGGCGGCGTGGTCGGGCAGATCGTGCGCGTCACGCCCATGACGGCCGAGGCGGCCCTGGTCACCGACGAGCAGGTCTCCATCCCCGTGCAGTTGCTGCGCAACGGCCTGCGCCTAATTGCGTTCGGCGGCAACTCGCCGGGCAAGATGGAAGTTCGTTACCTTGCCGCCAACGCCGACATCAAGGAAGGCGATACCATCGTCACCAGCGGCGTCGGCGGGCTGTTCCCGGCCGGCCTGCCGGTGGCCAAGGTGACCTCGGTCGAACGCGATACCGCTTCCGGCTTCGCGCGCGCCGTATGCGAACCGCTGGCCCATCCCGAACGCTACCGCCACTTCCTGGTCCTGCAGGTCGATGTGGAGCGCGCCGAGTCCAACCGTCAGGAGGTCGATTCCGGTGGATCGGACTAATCAATCCTCGGGGCAGGCCGCGCGCCGCCTCGGCACCCCCAGCAACGTGCAGCCCGACCGGCTTTCCGGCCCGGCGCACGGCGTGTTCGTCTGGGCCACGGTGCTGGTGGCGTGGCTGGTATCGCTGCTGCCCTGGCGCCTGTGGCAGGGCGCGCCCGACATCCTGCTGCTGATCATCGCCTTCTGGTGCGTGCACGAGCCGCGCCGCGTCGGCCTGTTCACCGCCTTCTTCTTCGGCCTGCTGATGGACGTGCACGACGCCGGCCTGCTGGGCGAACACGCGCTCTCGTACACGCTGGTCGCCTACGGCGCAGTGGTGCTGCACCGCCGGCTGCAGCGCTTCGACCTCTGGAGCCAGGCCATGCACATGCTGCCTGTGTTCTTCATCGCCCGCTTCGTGACCCAGATCATCCATGCATGGCTGGCCGGCAAATGGCCGGGCTGGGACTGGGGCATCAGCGTGCTCCTGACCACCGCCTTGTGGCCGCTGGCGGGCTGGGTTCTGCACTTGCCGCAGCGCGGTGTCGACGACGCTGAATCCTCCTCCGCCTGACGGCGGCGCCGCGTCATGTTCGAATTCAAGAAAACTGGCCAGCAGCAGAAGCAGCGTTTCCGCCTGCGCGCCTGGGTGGGCGGGCTATTCGCGCTGGCCTGCTTCGGCGTGCTGATCGGCCGGTTCTGGTACCTGCAGGTCGATCGCTACGAAGGCCTGTCGGAACGCGCCGATCGCAACCGCATCGCGGTCGTGCCCATCCCGCCGCGGCGCGGCGAGATCCTGGACCGCAACGGCGAGGTGCTGGCGCGCAACTACCGCACCTATACGCTGGAGGTCGTGCCGGCCCATGCCGGCAATCTGAGCCAGCTGTTCGAACGCCTGACCGAGGTCGTGTACATCAGTCCGGCCGACCAGCGCCGCTTCAAGCGCCGCGCCGCCGAGTCCAGCCGCTACGCCAGCCTGCAGCTGCGCAACAACCTCAACGAGACCGAAGCCGCCTGGTTCGCGGCGCATTCCTTCCAGTTCCCCGGGGTGGAGCTGCGCGCGCGCTGGGTGCGCGAGTATCCGCAGGGCGCGTCGGCGGGCCATGTGGTCGGCTATATCGGCCGCATCGCCGAAGGCGACAACGAAGAGCTGGAGCGCGCCGGCCAGTTGGGCAACTATCGCGGCACCGAGGTCATCGGCAAGAAGGGCATCGAGAAAACCTGGGAAGAGCAGCTGCACGGCCGCACCGGCCTGGAAGAGGTCGAAGTGACCGCGGGCGGACGGCCGATGCGCACGCTGCGCCGCATCGATCCGGTGCCGGGCTCCGACATCATGCTCTCGATCGACCTGGGCCTGCAGAAGGTGGCCGAAGCGGCTTTCGAGGGACAGCGCGGCGCGCTGGTCGCCATCGATCCCGACACCGGCGAGGTGCTGGCCTTCGTCTCTCAGCCTTCGTTCGATCCGAACCTGTTCGTGGACGGCATCGACGTGGACAACTGGCGCATGCTGAACGAGTCGCCGGATCATCCGCTGATCAACCGGCCGCTGTACGGCACCTATCCCATCGGTTCGACCTACAAGCCTTTCGTGGCCCTGGCGGCGCTCGAACTGGGCAAGCGCCGCGCCACCGACCGCATCTCCGACCCCGGTTACTACGAGTTCGGCGGCCAGAAATTCCGCAACGCCGGCGGCGCGGCCTATGGCATGACGGACATGCACAAGGCCATCGTCGTGTCGTCCGACACCTACTTCTATTCGCTGGGCCCCGAGATCGGCGTGAACGCACTGCACGATTTCACCAAGCAATTCGGTTTCGGCCAGATCACCGGCATCGACCTGGAAGGCGAAAAGCGCGGCGTGCTGCCCTCGACCGACTGGAAGCGCTCGGCCTACAAGGACAAGGACCGCCAGCGCTGGTACGCGGGCGAGACGATTTCCGTGGCGGTGGGGCAGGGTTACAACGCCTTTACGCTGCTGCAACTGGCGCAAGGCACGTCCACGCTGGCCAACAACGGCCTGTACCGCCGCCCGCACCTGGTGCACGCGGTGCGCGATCCGCGCACCGGCGAGGCCAAGCCCACCGAGTCCGCGCCCGACTATCGCATTCCCCTCAAGCAGGCCAACGTGGACGTGATCAAGAACGCCATGGCGGACGTGGTGCGGGCCGGCACGGCGCGGCGCGCGTTCGCCAACACCCCCTACCAGGCAGCCGGCAAGACCGGCACCGCGCAGGTGTTCAGCCTGCGCGGCGGCCATTACCGCGCCAGCGCCATTGACGAACGTCTGCGCGACCACGCCTTGTTCATGGGCTTCGCGCCGCTTGAGCATCCGCGCATTGCGGTGGCGCTGATCGTCGAGAACGCTGGCTGGGGCGCGAGCGTCGCCGCCCCGGTCGCGCGCAAGGTGTTCGACTATTGGCTGGCCAAGGACCGCAAGGACAAGATCGTGCGGCCCGACCGCGCCGACCCCCTGGCCTCGGTCGAGGAAATCGCTTCCGACGTGGTGCGCCGATAATGAAACGCCTGGGCCTTATCCTGCTACGTGTGTTCACGGCCTTCGATTGGCCGCTGCTGGCGATCCTGCTGATGTTCGCCGCGCTGGGCATGACGGTCATGCATTCCGCGGTGGGCGGCACCGACTGGCGCTTCGCCGAACAGTCGCGCAATTTCATCATCGCTTTTTTCGCCATGTGGACCATGGCCCTGATTCCGCCGAAGTGGCTGATGAAGCTGGCCTTGCCTTTCTACGTGGTGGGTGTGGTGCTGCTGCTGGGCGTGGAGTTCTTCGGCGAGACCAGCAAGGGCGCGACCCGCTGGCTGAACCTGGGCGTGACCCGCATCCAGCCCTCCGAGATGATGAAGATCGCCGTGCCCATGATGCTGGCCTGGTACTTCCAGCGTCACGAAGGCGCGGTGCGCATCCGCGACTTCCTGGCGGCCGCCGCCATGCTGGCCGCGCCCTTTGGCCTGATCGTGCTGCAGCCCGACTTGGGTACGGCCCTGCTGGTGTTCGGCGCCGGCTTCTTCGTGATCTATTTCGCGGGCCTGTCGTTCAAGCTGCTGGTGCCGGTCATGCTGGCGGGCATCATCGGCATAGGCACGCTGATCTACTACGAAGACCAGTTATGCGAGCCCGATGTGGACTGGGTGGTGCTGCACGACTACCAGAAGCACCGGGTGTGCACGCTGCTCAATCCCAGCTCCGATCCGCTGGGCAAGGGCTTCCATACGATCCAGTCGATGATCGCGGTGGGCTCGGGCGGGGTGTACGGCAAGGGTTACATGAAGGGCACGCAGACGCACCTGGACTTCATCCCTGAACGCACCACCGACTTCATCTTCGCGGTGTACGCGGAAGAATTCGGACTCTACGGCGGCATCGCCATGCTGGTGCTGTATGGCCTGATGATGGCGCGAGGACTGACGATCGCGTCACGGGCATCGTCGCAGTTCGGCAGGTTGCTGGTTGGGGCGCTGACGATGATGCTGTTCATCTATGTGTTCGTGAACGTGGGGATGGTGACGGGGATTCTGCCTGTGGTGGGGGTGCCGTTGCCGTTCATGAGCTATGGGGGGACGGCTTTGTTCACCATGGGGATTGCGTTTGGGATCATGATGAGTATTAGTCGGCATCGGTCGGTTAAGACTTGATCTTTTTGGCGGCTGCGCGTTCTTCGTAGGTCGCCCGTCGTCGCGTGCGGCGTGGCGGCTCGCGCCCACGATTGCGGTCCGGAGCGTTCGCTCCGGACTTCCCCTTCGTCATCGTCGTTGCCGCCTACGGCGGCTGCCTTCCGATTCCCTCGGGCGCATCGAGGTTGCGAGCCGCCACGCCGCCCGCGCCGACGGGCTACGTACGTCTTGGTTCGCTGCGCTGCTGGATCTGTGGTCGGTGGCGACTCTTGCATCGCCCGTTGCCTACGGCCGCGCGGGCGGCCGTAGGCAACATACATGGTTGTGGGCGTCGTGGCGATGGTCGCTAGCGCGTTTGCGGAGGGCGGTTTGCTAGTGGCCGCTCATCATTGGGGGTGGGGGCGGTGATGGGTGGCGCGCGGCGGGCAGCGGTATGCGCTTGAAGACTCTCGCGCGCGCGCCACCCATCCGGCACCGTGGCTTAGCGGCAGGTGATGATCAACGGCCTGGTGACGTTCGGTGATGAGCAGCCACCTGCGAGGCGTTAATGCTGACAGGTGTTTCATGTGCGCGCAGCGCCATCCTCAACCGCAAGACACCGCGGAAGCCTCGGAAGGCCGCCCGCGCGGCCGGCCCGAGGCGAGCCCCGCAAGAGCCGCCTACAACCTCAAGCAGGCAACGCCTCAGGCACCCCAAGGTCGACGGCCAGCTTGGTAAGCCCATCCCAAATTCGGCTATCGAACGTCAGCGTATCCTCGTTCAGCGCCCGGTTGCGAGCTTCGTACTCGCCCGGATACTGCACGCCTTCGACGCCGGGTTGCGGCTTGCAGGCGTGGAGGTAGTCGATGAACGCGCCCACCTCCATCGACCGCCAGTCCGTGTTGAAGTCCACCTGCGGATCCAGCAGCAGCGCGAACATGTTGTTCGTCGCCACGCCGGTGCGCGGATGCTGCGGCTGGATCGTGCCGCCGCCGGACAGCACGCCGGCCAGCAGTTCGGCTACCAGGCCCAGCGCGTAGCCCTTATGGCCGCCGAACGGCAGCAGGGCGCCGGGCGGGTCGGTGAACAGCGCGTTGGGATCGGTGGTCGGATTGCCCTGGGCGTCGATCAGCGAGCCCGGGGGCGCTTGCTCGCCCTTGGCGGCCAACACGCGCGCCTTGTTGACGGCGATGGAGCTGGTGGCCATGTCCACGATGAACGGCGGACGGCCGCCGGGCAGCGGGCCGGCGAAACACAGCGGGTTGGTGGTCAGGCAGGCCTGCGCGCCGCCGAAAGGCGCCACGGTGGGCGAGCGGTTGATCACGTTGGTGAAGGCCAACAGGATCAGACCCTTGGCCGCCACCATTTCCCCGTAGTGGCCCATGCGACCCAGGTGATGGCTGTGGCGCAGGGTCAGGATGCACTGGCCGTGCTCTTGGGTGCGCTCAATGGCCTTCTCGATGACGACCTTGCCGACATATTGGCCCAGCCCGTGGTGGCCGTCATAGGCCAGCATCGCGCCGCGGTCGTTGACCAGTTCGGGCCGGCCGTCGGCCTGGGCCAGGCCCTCGGACAGCACGCGCCGGTAGTTGGTCAGGATGGACAGCCCGTGACTGGTGTAGCCGACCCGGTCGGACTCGACCAGGTGCTCGGCCACGTCGCGGGCGATGTCCTCGGGCACGCCCTGCGCCATCAGCACGCGGCGACCGTATTCATTGGCTTGGGCGATCGAAATCTTCATGATGCGACCTCCTTACAGCCAGCCCAGCCAGCGCCAGTAGGTCATGCCCATCAGCAGCATCAGCAGGTAGCCGACGATGGTGACGATGATGCCGACCTTGGCGAACTGCTTGGCGTTGAAGGTCTCGGTACCCAGGCACACCATGTTCTGCGGTGCGTTGATGGGCAGGATGAAGCCGTAGCTGACGACGAAGCCCAGCAGCATGGTCATGCCCAGGCGGCTGAATTCGCCCGGCAGCGTGGCCAGCACCGAGATCAGGATCGGCAGCATGGCCGAGGTCAGCGCGGTGGCGCTGGCGAAACCCAGGTGGATGACGATGAGGAAGGCGGCCAGGATCGCGAAGATCGCCAGCGGTCCGAGGTGGTCCAGTCCGGTGTGCGCCACGACCTGGTTGCCCAGCCATTGGCCGGCCTGGGTCGTCAGCAGGGCGGTGCCCAGGCTGATGCCGACGCCGAACACGATCACGGTGCCCCATGGGATACGCGATTGCACGTCTTTCCAGGTCATCACGCCAAAGCGCGGCAGCAGCAGCAGGACCAGGCCGAAGTAGGTGGTCGAAGTGGTGTCGAACTTGTGCAGCTTGCCTTCGGTCGACCAGAACAGCAGCAGCATGAGCGACACGGCCATCAGGCGCTTTTGCGCGCCGGTCATGGGGCCCAGTTCAAGCAGCGACTTCTCGACGGCTTCCTTGCCTCCCGCGATGCTGTCGCTTTCCGGCGGCAGCAGCTTGAGCACGATGATGATCAGCACGGCCGACATGATCAGCGACCAGGGGGCGCCGGCGATCAGCCAGTCCGACCACGCCACGCGCTGGCCCAGCATCTTCTCCATGAAGCCCACGGTCAGCAGGTTCTGCGCCGCGGCGGTCTGGATGCCGACGTTCCAGATGCTGGTGGCCTGCGCCACGATGATCATGATGCCGGCGGCGATGTTGGAGCGCTTGTCCACGCCGAAGGCCGCGATGACGCCCATCATGATGGGCACCACGGCCGCGCTGCGCGCGGTGGCGCTGGGCACGACCAGGCTCAGCACGATGGTCACCGCGATACATCCGATCAGGATGCGGCGCGTGCTGGTGCCTACCTTGGACAGGGTCACCAGCGCGATGCGCCGGTCCAGCCCGGTGAATGTCATGGCCGCGGCAATGAACAAGGCGCCGGTGACCAGCGCCAGCGCCGAGTTCGAGAAGCCCGCCAGCGCCATGCTGATCGCGGCCGAGGTGCCGTAGATGACTTGCGGGTCTTTGATTGTCGGAGCCGTGCCCAGCAGGAAGGCCATCAGCGTCGTGATCATGATCGCGCTGGCTTCGTAGGACACGGCTTCGGTAATCCAGACCACCACTGCGAATGCCAGGATGGCGAGCATCCGGTGGCCCGCGACGGGCAGGTCGGCGGGCAAAGGCATCATCAGCACGCCGATCATCACTAGGACGCCGGCGACGAGTCCGATTGGAATTTTGGTTTTCTTTGGGGCTTGCGAGGCAGGGACGGCGGCTTGCGCGGTCATATCCATCTCCGGTTGAGGTCAAACTGCCGACACACCGCCCCGCGAGCAACGGGATAGGTCAAATCGGTGTGTCGACGCTACAGCATGATCGTGACGGCATTGCGGAAAACCCGTATTGATACTGATCAAGCCTGTGGAGATTTGGGCTTGTGGAAAACCTTTGACGGGCATTATGCTCGTCGCCCCGCGCCGCCGGCAAGCGGAGATTGTTGCATGGAACAATGCAAATAGGCGGAAATAGAGACGGAAAGGAAGTTAATTAGATCGTGCCACGATGCTAATCGGCGCCGAAGCCGGCAGGCGGCGCGGGCCGCTCAGCCCAGCGCCAGGCGCAGCTGTTCGTCCAGATGCAGCGTGGGCGCAATGCGCCACCCACTCTGCGCGTAACGCAGCCACCGACCCAGCACCAGATGCGTCAGCAGGCTGGCATGCGCCGCGACATTGGCCTGCGGCGGCAGGCCGCCATCGGTGACGGCGATGCGCAGCGATTGCTTCAACGACGCCTCGATGCGGTCGTTGATGTGATTGATGCGTTCCTGCAGGCGGTTGTCTTCCGTGACCAGCGCATCGCCGGTCAGCACGCGCGTCATGCCCTTGTTGCGTTCCGAGAAGGTCAGCAGCATGGAAACGGTCTGGTGGGCCTGGGTCAGGCCATGGGGCTCGGCGATGGCGATCTGGTTCACCAGCGTGAAGATGCTGGTTTCGATGAATTCGATCAGCCCTTCGAACATCTGCGCCTTGCTGGCGAAGTGCCGGTACAACGCGGCTTCAGAGACTTCCAGGCGCGCGGCGAGGGCCGCCGTGGTGATGCGGGAGGCGTGCGGCTGCTCCAGCATCTCGGCCAGGGTTTGCAGAATCTGGGTCTTGCGCTCGCCGGGTTTGCTCGCCATGGAGGGGTCTGCTCTCGCGCAGGCTTGACGGTGGAGGGGAGGGGAGGAGCGCGCCGCTATCCCCGCAGGGGGCGTCGGCGTAACAGCAAATCACTGACGGAGTTTACCCGCAAGTCGACGTAGGCCGGCCGCTGCGAGCGGCCGCGGGCGAACGGCGTGCCCGGGTGATACACGTGAACGGTGCGCAGGCCGGCCTGGCGCGCGCCGCGCAGATTGGCCAGGGTGTCTTCCACCAGCACCGCGTTGCGTGCCTGCACGCCTTCGCGGGCCAGCACATGGCGCAACAAGGCGGGCGAAGGCTTGGGCCGGAACTCGCCATGCAGGCGCATGTGCTCGATGGCCCAGAGGCTGTCGAACTGCCGCAGGATCCCCAGGCGCGCTAGCACGGCGCGGGCGTAGTGCAGCGGCGCGTTGGTCAGCAGCACCTTGCGGCCCGGCAGCCGGCTCAGCTTGTAGGCCAGCGCCTTTTCCGCGCGCACCAGCGGACCGACATCGAAGTCGTGGCTGCGGTGCAGGAACTCATGGGGGTCCACGCCATGATGCCGGACCATGCCTATCATGGTGGCGCCGTAGCGTTTCCAGTACTGCGAGCGCAGGCGGTTGGCGGTGTCGATGTCGACGTTCAGCGCCTCGACCACGGCCATGGTCATGCCGTGGTCGATCTTCGGGAAGATGGCGTGCGAGGTGTCGTGGAGCGTGTTGTCCAGGTCGAACAGCCACAGGCGCTCGGAGTCGCCCGCGGCCGCGCGGCGCGAGCGGCGCATGCGCACCGCCGGCCGCAGCAGGTAACGCTGTGCCCGCATCAGTGCGAGCTGATCATCGTGCCCACGCCCTGGTCGGTCAGGATTTCCAGCAGCAGGCAGTGCGGCACGCGGCCGTCGACGATGTGCACGGAGTTCACGCCGTTCTTGGCGGCGTCCAGCGCGGACGAGATCTTGGGCAGCATGCCGCCGGAGATCGTGCCGTCGGCGAACAGCTCGTCGATGGTTTGGGCCGACAGGCTGCGCAACAGCTTGCCGCCCTTGTCCAGCACGCCCGGGGTGTTGGTCAGCATCAGCAGCTTTTCGGCGCCCAGCACTTCCGCCATCTTGCCGGCGACGACGTCGGCGTTGATGTTGTAGGCCGTGCCGTCCTCGCCATAGCCGATGGGCGAGATGACGGGGATGAACTGGTCGTCCTGCAGCGCCTTGACCACGGCCGGTTCGACCATGGTGATGTCGCCGACGAAACCGATGTCGATGGGTTCGGACGGATTGTCCTTGTTGGCCATCAGCTTCTTCTGGGCCTGGATCAGTCCGCCGTCCTTGCCGGTCAAGCCCACGGCCTTGCCGCCGACCTCGTTGATCATCATGACGATGTCCTGCTGGACCTGGCCGCCCAGCACCCATTCGACCACTTCCATGGTCTCGGCGTCGGTGACGCGCATGCCCTGGATGAAGGTGCCTTGCTTGCCGATGCGGCGCAGCGCGTCGTCGATCTGCGGACCGCCGCCGTGCACCACCACCGGATTCAGACCCACCAGCTTCAGCAGCACGACATCGTGCGCGAAGCTGCGCTGCAGACGCTCTTCCGTCATGGCGTTGCCGCCGTACTTGACCACGATGGTCTTGCCGTGAAATCGTCGGATATACGGCAGTGCTTCAGACAGCACAGCGGCTTTGACAGCAGGAGACGAAACGGCAGCAGGGTCGGGGGTGTCGGTCATGGCAGCTAAGTCGGCAAATATACGTATGAGTGGTTAGAAAAAATGCCTGCACAAAAACGCGTTCGGGACGCGGTAGCGCAAGCATACGACGGATTGTAGTACCCACAGGTTTCTTATGCTTTAAACCCATGTTCATATGCCCGACAAATAACCGGCATTCAGGTAAATTGGGGGCGTTTTCGCAACGGCGACCCCCGCAAAAGGGGGCGAGGCCGCACCGGCAGGGCATCAGCCCCTAATTTTTACCCATAAAAGAGGCAACACATGCGTTTGAACTTTGTCCGGTCCGCTCTGGCGGCGTCGGTGTTCCTGGTGGCGGCGAACGCCGCACATGCCGAAAAAATCGTGGTGGGCGCGACCCAGGTTCCCCATGCCGAGATCCTGGAAGTGGTGAAGCCGCAGCTGGCCAAGGAAGGCGTGGAACTCGACATCAAGGTGTTCAGCGACTACGTGCAGCCCAACCTGCAACTGGCCGACAAGCAGCTCGACGCCAACTTCTTCCAGCACAAGCCCTACCTGGATTCCTTCAACAGGGACCGCAAGGCCACGCTGGTGCCGGTGGCCCTGGTGCACGTCGAGCCCTTCGGCGGCTATTCCAAGAAGATCAAGAGCCTGTCCGAACTCAAGGACGGCGCAACCGTCGCGATCCCGAACGATCCCTCCAACGGCGGCCGCGCGCTGGTGCTGCTGCAGAAGCAGGGCGTGATCAAGCTGAAGGATCCGTCCAACATTCTGGCGACGGCCGCGGACGTGGTCGAGAACCCCAAGAAGCTGAAGTTCCGCGAACTGGAAGCCGCCATGCTGCCGCGCTCGCTGGATGACGTGGACCTGGCGCTGATCAACACCAACTACGCGCTGGAAGCCGGCCTGGTCCCGACGAAGGACGCCTTGTTCATCGAAGGCTCGGATTCGCCCTACGCCAACATCCTGGTGACCCGCGAGGACAACAAGGACGCGCCGGGCATCAAGAAGCTGGTGCAGGCCCTGCACACGCCCGAGGTGAAGAAGTTCATCCAGGACAAGTACAAGGGCGCCGTGGTTCCGGCGTTCTGATTCCGGCCCGTCGCGGCCTGATCTGGAAACCGCCCGCCGTGGGCGGTTTTTCTTTTGGGCGCCGCCGCGGCGGGGCCGGTCGCCGGACGAAAAAAAACCGCCCTGTCGGGGCGGCCATTTTGGGGGGCTGCGGGGCTCAGCCTGCCGCCAGGGCCTTTTCCACGGTGGCGTGGAACTCCGCCACGTCGTATTCGCCCAGGTAGCGCTTGATGATGCGGCCTTGCTTGTCGATCAGGAAGGCCGTGGGCGTCAGGCGGATGTCGCCGAAGGCGCGGGCGATGTCGCCCTTGGTGTCCAGGGCCACCGGGAACGGCAGCTTGCGCGTTTCGGCGAAGTTCAGCACGAAGTTGGGCGGGTCGTAGTTCATGGCGACCGCGACCGCCTGGTAGCCCTTGGCGGCGTACTCGTTGTAGGCCGAGATGGTTTCCGGCATTTGCTTCACGCAGGTCACGCAGCTGGTGGCCCAGAACTTGACCAGCACGACCTTGCCGCGCAGATCCTGCATCGAGAAGGTCTTGCCTTCCAGCGTGGTGAAGGTGACGTCGGGCGCGGTCTGGGCGGGGCGCATGACGAACCAGGCGCCGATGCCGACCGCCACCAGGACGGCCAACGCGATGATGGCTTTCTTCATTTGATGGGCATGGCCTCTACGCCGCTGCTGGTGCCGGCCGCGTTGTCGCTCGCTGCGCCGGCGCCGCTTTCGATGGGCGCTTTGGTTTCCGTGGAAGTGTTGGACTTGGAACCGGTATTCGACAGCCGGATGGCTTCCTCGCGGCTGATCGTCTCGAACAGTTTAACCACCTTGGCCACGCCGCCGACGTCGGCGGTGGCGTTGGCGGCATATTCGCCTTCGGCCTGCGTCACCTTGCCCATCAGGTAGACCACGCTGTGGTCGGTCGTGACCGCGATGGTGCCGGACGGCACGTACTTGGTGTTGAGCAGGGCGGTCTTGACCTTGGAGGTCAGCCAGGTGTCGTTGGAGCGCGTGCTGAATGAGGCGATGGGGCCGACGTTCAGCTGGTTGATGACCTGTTTGACGTTTTCCACGCCTTGGGCGATGGCGGTGGCCTGGTTCTTGGCCTCTTCGGTGGGGACGTCGCCGGTCAGCAGCAGATGGCCGCCGTAGGCCATGGCATTCACGCGGGCGGTGTCGCCCAGCTTCTGCGAGATCTGGCTCTGCGCCTTGAACGCCATGTTCTGGTCTTCGAGCTGGATGCCGGAGGTGCGGCGGTCGGTCACGACGACCGCGGTGGTGGCGGCCGCGCCGCCCACGATCAGGGGCGCGCAGGCCGACAGCGAGAGCGCGGCGGTGGAGAGCGCCGCGGCGAGCATCAACGGGCGGACTGCGGTACGGACGTCAGAAATCATTCGGTGTCTCCAAGCAGAAGAGCGTCAATGCCGTCGCACAGCGCGTGCAGCAGCAGAATATGGACTTCCTGGATGCGCATCGTGCGATCGCTGGGAACACATAGATGGACGTCCATCGGCGTAATGAGTTCCCCCATGACGCCGCCGCCCTTGCCGGTCAGGGCAAGCACGTGCATCTCGCGGGCGCTGGCGGCTTCCATGGCGCGCACCACGTTGGGGGAGTTGCCGCTGGTGGATATGGCTACCAGCACGTCGCCAGCCTGGCCGAAGGCGTTGACCTGGCGTTCGAAGATTTCGTCGAAACCGTAGTCGTTGCCCACCGCGGTGAGGATCGAGGTGTCGGTGTTGAGGGCGATGCCGGCCAGGGGCAGGCGTTCGCGTTCGAAGCGGCCCACCAGTTCGGCGATGAAATGCTGCGCATCGGCGGCCGAGCCGCCATTGCCGCAAGCCAGAATCTTGCCGTTGTTTGCCAGGGCGCCGAACAGCACGTCCACCGCCACTGCCAGCGGCTCGGCCAGGACGTTCATGCTTTGTTCGCACGCAGCCATGGCGTCGCGAAAGTGCGACGTCATTCGAGAGGTCATATCCATGGGCGCGATTATCTCACGGGGCCGAGGCGTGGTTCTGTCCAGGCGTAACGACTGTTAGGCAGGTCGTTACCGGGGCCGTGCGGACTTCAGGCCTGCCAGAACGCGCCGCGCAGCCACTGGGGATCGCCGGCGTCGAAGACGACCGCGTCAAAGCGCGCCGCCGGCAGCCTGCCGCGCCAGTGGCGCCGGGCCAGCTCCGGCAGCCAGCAGGCCGCGGCGCTGGCCAGCCGTGCCTGCTTGTCCGGGCCGATGCTGGCTGCGGCGCCGCCGTAGCGGCTGGGGCCGCGCGATCGGACCTCGACGAACACCAGCGTGTCGCCTTCGCGCATGGCCAGGTCGATCTCGCCGGCGCGGGTCTGCAGATTGCGCGCCAGCAGGACCAGGCCGCGCGACTGCAGCAGGCGCAAGGCGGCGTCCTCGTGGTGGTCGCCCTTGCGTTGGGCGGGCGAGCGTCGCGGGGGCGGGCGATCCGCTGGCGCCGCGCGCGCGGCACGGCGCCGGCGTTTGGCGGCGCGGCCGCGGGCGGCCAGGGCCAGTTCGCAGGCCAGTCGCAAGGTGTCATCCGTCATGGGCGCTCCGGAAGTCGCGGGCATAGGCGGCTACACTGACATGGTTTCCCGTGTCTGTAGGCTGCAATGAATCAAAATGTCTCACCTCCCCCTGCCGGAGATGCCTGGTCTCGCGTTTCTGAACGCGTGGCGGGGCAGCATTGGCCCGCTGCGACGCTGTATGTCGTGGCCACGCCGATCGGCAACCTGGGCGACCTGGGGCTGCGCGCCTGGCACGCTTTGCTTCGGGCCGATGTAATCGCCGCGGAAGACACGCGCGCCAGCCGCGCCTTGCTGGACGCCTGGGGCGTGGGTACGCCGCTCATGGCCGCCCACCGCCACAATGAAGCTGCCGCGGCCCAGGCCATTTGCGAGCGTCTGGCCCAGGGCCAGCGCGTGGCGCTGGTGTCCGACGCCGGCGCGCCCGCGGTCAGCGATCCGGGCGCGCGCATCGTGCGCGCCGTGCGCGAAGCCGGCTTCGGCGTGGTGCCGGTGCCCGGTCCCAGCGCGGTCATCGCCGCGCTGATGGGTAGCGGCGTTACCACCGACGAAAACCCGGGCTATGCCTTTGCCGGATTTCCTCCGCCCAAGGCGGCTGCGCGCCAGCGCTGGCTGCGCACGTGGTGCGCCTTGCCCGCGCCGGTCGTCATGTTCGAATCGCCGCACCGGCTCGCGGCCACGCTGGCCGACCTGCTGGAAGTGTGCGGCCCCGACCGTCTTCTGACCGTGGCGCGCGAACTGACCAAGCGTTTCGAGGAGATCGCAACGTTCCCGATGGGCGAAGGCGCGGCCTGGCTGGCTGCGGACTCGCACCGCGAACAGGGCGAATTCGTGCTGATCGCGCACGCGCCCGCGGAACAGGAAGCGGATGAAGAAGCCGATCCGCGCACCGATGCGCTGCTGGACGCCTTGCTGGAGTCGCTGTCCTTGCGCGACGCCGCGCGCGTGGCCGCCAAGGTTTCCGGCCTGCCGCGCGACGTGCTGTACAACCGGGCCCTGGCCCGCAAGAAATCGGCGGAGTAAGACATGGTGTATTCGACTATCGTGTCCAACAAGCCCGCGGATCCCGACGAACGCCTGGTCTACCGCGACATTTCCACGCCGCTGGGCGACATGCGTCTGGTCGCCAGCGCCAAGGGCCTGCGCGGCGCCTGGTTCACCGATCAGGAACTGCTGCCCGCGGCGGATGGCTGGATCCTCACGGACTCCGATCCCATCCTGGAGCAGGCGCGCCGCGAACTGGAAGAATGGTTCGCCGGCAAGCGCCGCGTCTTCGACGTGGTGCTGGACCCCGTCGGCACCACTTTCCAACACCAGGTCTGGCATGCGCTGTGCGACCTGGAATTCGGCGTGCTGGCCAGCTACGGCGACCTGGCGCGCACCGTGGGGCGGCCCAAGGGTGCGCAGGCGGTCGGCGGCGCCGTCGGACGCAATCCGATCAGCATCATCATTCCCTGTCATCGCGTGATCGGGGCCGACACCTCGCTGACGGGCTTCGGCGGCGGGCTGCCGCGCAAGCAGGCCTTGCTGGCGCACGAAGGCAATCGCTACCGCAGCCGTAGCGCAAGCGCGCGCCGGGTGTGCGACGGTCAGGCCGAACTGCCCTGGTAGGCGGGCAGCGGGGCGTTTACTGCGAGGCGATGCTGGGCAGGATGCCGATGCGGTCCGACACCATCGGCACGGCGTCCAAGGCGCTCTGCCGGTCGGGGTAGGGGCCGATCTTGACCCGATACAGATTGTTCGACTGTTCGACCGATGCGGGCGGCGCGCCTTCGGCGCCCAGCTGCGTGTTGATGCGGCTGACCAGCGATTGCGCGTTGGCTGGCTGGCTGAACGCGCCCACCTGCAGATAGACGCTGCCGATGCCGCCCGCTGCCGGCTGGCGCACCGGCGCGGAACCCGGAGCGGGCCCCGACAGGGGTTCGGCCGCCAGCGCCACCGGCACGGCGGCGATGGGCGCGGCCACGGGCGACGAACCCGTGGCCGATGCGGGTTCGGGTATGGCCGTGGCAGGCGCGCCCTGCGAGGCCAGCCGCCGGATCTCGTCCTGCGGGATGGCTTCCACGATCACCTGGCCGCTGCCGGGGCCGATGATGCCCAGCTTGTACGCGGCGACATAGGACAGGTCCATGATGCGGTCGCTGTGGAACGGGCCGCGGTCGTTCACCCGCACGATGATGGTCTTGCCGTTGACCATGCTGGTGACGCGGGCGTAGCTGGGCAGTGGCAGCGTGGTGTGGGCGGCCGTCATGGCGTACATGTCGTAGGACTCGCCGATGGACGTGGAATTGCCGTGGAACTTCTTGCCGTACCACGAGGCGGTGCCGCGCTTTTTATAGGGCTGGCCGCTGGTGTCCGGCACATAGCGCTGGCCGAACACCACATACGGCCGGTTCGCGCCGCTGGCATAGGGTTCGATCCTGGGCACCGCGTCGGGCACCTGGTCCAGGTTCGAGGGCGGATTCGCGTCTGGCCCGTCGTCCTTGTAATACCCGCCGCCCTTCTTGCGTCCGCCGGTGGAAGAGCAGCCAGCCACGGCAATGGCCAGCAGCAGCATCATGAACAGGCGGGTCGGGCGGGACAGGGTCATGCGGATTCGTCAGGCAGTTGGGTGCGATGGCGCACCAGCAGCGGGTCGTGGTCGGCAAAACGCAGCGCCAGCTGTTCGACCACGTACACCGAACGGTGCTGGCCGCCGGTGCAGCCGATGGCGACCGTAAGGTAATTGCGGGTGTCTTGCGTGTATTGCGGCAGCCAGCGGTTCAGGAAACCGGCGATGTCGTCGATCATCTGCCCCACCAGGTCGAAGCCCGCCAGCCAGGCGGCCACGGGTTCGTCACGGCCGGTCAGCGGCCGCAGGTCGCGGTCGTAGTAGGGGTTGGGCAGGCAGCGCACGTCGAACACCAGGTCCGCGTCGCGCGGCACGCCGCGCTTGTAGGCGAAGGACTCGAAAGTCAGCACCAGCGGCGCGCGGTCGGCCTTGATCAGGTCGCGGATCCAGACGCGCAGTTGGCCCGGCGTCAGGTCCGAGGTGTCGATGACGTGTTCCTGTTCGCGCAGCGGCGCGAGCAGTTCGCGCTCCACAGCGATGCACTCGGACAGCGTCGGGGTCTTGCCACCGTGCTGCAGACGGTCGGTCAGCGGGTGGCGGCGGCGCGATTCGGAATAGCGCTGCACCAGCGTTTCCGTGCTGGCGTCCAGGAAGACCACGCGCAGGCTGGTGCCCATGGCGCGCAGCGCGGTGACCACGTCGGGCAGTTCGGCCAGTTCGCCGGGGGAGCGGACGTCGATGGCGACCGCGACGCGCTCCATGCCGTCATCGCGGGCGTTGGCGATGAACTCGGTCAGGAACCGCACGGGCAGGTTGTCGACGCAGGTATAGCTTGCGTCCTCAAGCATGCGCAGGGCGACGGACTTGCCTGAGCCTGAGATGCCGGTGACGAGGACGACTTTCAACATGGACATGATTGTGGCACGCTTTTCGAGGACGATGCCGGCGGGATGACATCTGATATGGCCGTAAACTGCCAATCTGCGCCTGTACCGCTTTGGTCCCCCTGGCGTAAGCTGGGGGCCGGATACTCGACAGATTCACATACGCGCCCCGCCGTCATGCGTTTCGGGGGAATGGAATTCGACCTAGATGTTAGCCTTCATTTCCTTTCGTAGTGTTTCACTGCCGCGTTTTTGGGCAATTTCCCTATTTGGGGTGGCTGCCGCCTTCCTGGCAGCGCCCGCGCCGGCCCAGCCCGCGCCCCAGGAAATCCTGCGCCCGGACACCATGGACGCCCGCGTCGCCGCCTGTACGGCCTGTCATGGTGCGCAGGGCCGGGCCGGCAACGACGGCTACTATCCGCGCCTGGCGGGCAAGCCTCAGGAGTACCTGTACCACCAGCTGCTCAACTTCCGCGACGACCGGCGTCAGTACCGGCCCATGACGCATTTGTTGACCGGCCTGCCCGACGACTACCTGCGCGAGATCGCCGCGTATTTTTCCTCGCAGCATGTACCGTATCCGCCGCCGACGCGCGCCGACGTCTCCGCCGCCACGCTGGAAGCCGGGCGCAAGCTGGCCCTGAACGGTGACGCCGCGCGCGGTCTGCCCGCCTGTGCCGCCTGTCACGGTGCCGCTCTGGGCGGCGTGTTGCCCGCCATTCCCGGCTTGCTTGGCCTGCCGCGCGACTACATCGGTTCGCAGATCGGCAGCTGGAAGAACGGCTTGCGCCGCGCTGCCGAGCCGGACTGCATGGCCGACATCTCCAACAAACTCACTCCCCAGGACATCGGCGCGCTGGCCGCGTGGCTGTCCTCGCAACCCGTCGTGGAACCCTACGCGCCAGAAGCCGCGGGTTCGATACGCCTGCCCGCGGAATGCGGCAGCCAGGCGCAACGGTAAGGGAGAGGCGGGATGTCGATCATGAAGAAAGTCCTGTCCGCCCTGTTGCTGCTCGCGATCGTAGCCGTGGGCGGCCTCTACTGGTTCGGTACGCGCGACGATGCCAGCACTGGTCCCGCCGCGGCCGCGGCGGATGCCGCGACGCTGGTGGAGCGCGGCCGCTACCTTGCGCTCGCTGGCAATTGCATGGCCTGCCACACCAGCCGGGGCGGCAAGGCGCTGGCGGGCGGCACGCCGATCCCTACGCCGTTCGGCACGGTGTACGGCCCGAACCTCACGCCCGACGACAGAACCGGCATAGGCGCCTGGACCGCGGACGATTTCTGGCAGGCGCTGCACAACGGCAAGTCGCGCGACGGCACGCTGCTGTATCCCGCTTTCCCTTATACGGAATACACGCGCGTGACCCGCGCCGATTCCGACGCGTTGTACGCCTATCTGCGCACCGTGGCGCCCGTGGACCAGCCCAACCGGCCGCCCGAGATGGAATTCCCCTACGACCAGCGGGCGCTGCTGGCCGCCTGGCGCGCGCTGTACTTCAAACCGGGCGTGCAGGAGGCGGACGCAGGGCAATCGGTGCAGTGGAATCGCGGCCGATATCTGGTCGAAGGCCTGGGGCATTGCGCCGCCTGCCATACGCCGCGCAACAACCTGGGGGGGCTGCGTTCGGCCGACCCATTGGCCGGCGGCGTGATCCCGGTGCTGGATTGGTACGCGCCGCCGCTCACCAACGATATGGAAACCGGCATGGGCAGATGGTCCGCCGAAGACATTGCAGCCTTGCTCAAGACTGGCATTTCGAAGCATTCCAGCGCCAGCGGGCCCATGGCCGAGGTGGTGCTGGGCAGTACGCAGCATCTGACCGATGCGGACGCACTGGCCATCGGCGTCTATATCAAATCCCTGCCCGCCACGGCGGCTTCAACTGAGCGCACGCGGACCGCTGTCGCGCCAGCCGCCATGGAACTGGGCGGCAAGATCTACCGCCAGCAATGCGTGCAGTGCCACCAGTCAGCGGGCGAGGGCAGCGGCACGGCATGGCCCGCGCTGGCGGGCAATCCGACCGTGACGGCGCCGTCGCCTGTCAACGCGATCCGCATGGTGCTGGACGGCGGCTATGCCCCGGCCACGGCGGCGAACCCGCGGCCTCACGGCATGCCGCCCTTCGGGCAGCTGCTCAACGACGGCGACATCGCGATGCTGGTGACGTATATCCGCAATAGCTGGGGCAACGAGGCGGGCGGCGTGACCCCGCTGGAAGTCAAGCGCGCGCGCGCCGCATCGACGTTGAACTGACGCGGAATCAGCGCGCTCGCGTGGCCTGCGCGCAGGCCGCGCGAGCCAACTCGCCGAGTACGCGGATGGCAGCCTGCGAGGCCGCGTCCCAAGGGTGCCCGTAATTCAGGCGCAGCGCGCTGCCGAACTGGCCGCTGGCCGAAAAGATCGGCCCCGGCGCCACGCTGATGCCGCGCGCGAGCGCCTGGCGATGCAGCGTCAGCGCATCCACGGCGGCCGGCAGTTCCAGCCACAGGAAGAACCCGCCTTGCGGACGCGTCACGCGCGTGCCGGCCGGGAATTCCTGGGCGATTGCCTCGGCCATGCGCTGCTGCTGTGTCTGCAGCGTTTCGCGCAGGCGGCGCAGGTGGCGGTCGTAGCCGCCTTGCTCCAGATATTCGGCGATGGCGCCCTGGGCGGGGCCGGAAGCCGATAGCGTCGACGACAGTTTCAGGCGCTGTACGCGTTGCGCGTAGCGTCCGGCCGAGGTCCAGCCGATGCGGTAACCCGGCGCCAGGCACTTGGAAAAAGACGAGCAATGCAGCACCAGCCCCTGGGTGTCATAGGCCTTGGCGGGTACCGGCCGCACCGATCCGAAATACAGCTCGCCGTACACATCGTCTTCGATCAGCGGAATATCGTGGCGCGCAAGCAGCTGGACCAGCTGGCGCTTTTTTTCATCGGGCATCAGGCTGCCCAGCGGGTTCTGGAACTGCGTCATCAGCCAGCAGGCGCGGGGCGCGTGGCGCTCGATGGCGCCCTGCATTGCGTCCAGGTCGATGCCGGTGCGCGGATGCGTCGGTATTTCCAGCGCCTTCAGCCCGTGGCGCTCGAGCGCCTGCAAGGCGCCATAGAACGTGGGAGCCTCGACCATGACCGTGTCGCCAGGCTGCGTGACTGCTTGCAGGCAGAGGTTCAGCGCTTCCAGCGCGCCGTTGGTGACGACGATGTCGCCGGCTGGCACGTTGATGCCGCCGATCAGGTAACGCAGCGCGATCTGGCGGCGCAGGCCCGGATTGCCAGGCGCCAGGTCTTCCACCGTGTCCAGCGGATCCTGGCGCTTGAGGTGCGCAGCCATGGCCTGGGCCAGCCGCGGCAGCGGGAACAGCAACGGGGAAGGGAAGGCGGAGCCCAGCGGCGTCACCTCGCGGTTGCGCACTGAGCCGAGAATGTCGAAGATGCGCTCGCTGATCGCGAGCTCCGTTGAGTCGCCATCCGGAGTGGACGCGCCGGGTTCCGGTGGCAGGGATGCGGCAGGGGCGTTGACGTAGTAACCGGAGCGCGGCTGCGCCCGGATCAGGCCTTGCGCTTCCAGCAGGTAGTAGGCCTGGAACACCGTCGACGGGCTGAGGCCGCGCGCCGCGCACGCGTCCCGCACGGAGGGCAGCTTGTCGCCCGCGCGCAGCACGCCGTCGCGGATCGACTTGGCGATCTCGGCGGCCAGGTTTTCATACAGGTTCAAGCTGCCGCCGGACGACGCGCGCCTACTTGCTGCTTTGCAGGATCGCCATGGCCTGGCGTTCCATGAATTCGCCCAGCGTATCGATGCCGCGCAGCTTCAGGATGGTATTGCGCACGGCGGCCTCGACCAGCACCGCCAGATTGCGGCCCGCAGCCACTTGCAGCATGACCTTGCGCACCGGCAGGCCCAGCATGTCCTGCGTGATGTCTTGCAGCGGCAGGCGCTCGAACTTGTCTTGTGCGGTGGCGCGCACCAGGTGCACGATGAGCTTGAGGCGCATCTTGCGGCGTACGGAGGTCTCGCCGAAGATGGTGCGGATATCGAGCAGGCCCAGGCCGCGCACTTCCAGCAGGTTCTGCAGCAGCTGCGGACAGTGGCCTTCGATCATGTTGGGGGCGGTGCGCGAGAACTCCACGGCGTCGTCGGCCACCAGGCCGTGTCCGCGCGAAATCAGTTCCAGCGCCAGTTCGCTCTTGCCCAGGCCGGATTCACCGGTGATCAGCACGCCCAGTCCCAGCACGTCCAGGAACACGCCATGCACGGTGGTGGTGGGCGCCAGTTTCTTGCCCAGGTAGATGCGCAGCAGGTCGATCAGTTGCGCCGCCGCCACCGGCGTGGACAAGAGCGGCACCTGATGCTGGTCGCACTGGTCGATGAGGTCTTGCGGCGGGGTCAGGCCGTCGGCCAGCAGGATCGCGGGTACGCCGCCGATCAGCAGCTCGTCCATGTGGTGCATGCGGCGGCGCAGGTCGAAGCGGGTGTAGTACGCCAGCTCTTCCTGTCCGAACACCTGGATGCGGGACGGGTGGATCAGGTTCAAGTGGCCGACGAGGTCCGCGGCCGACATGCCGTCGTCGGGAATCGCGCGGTCCGCGGCACCCTGGCCGGAAATCCAGTTAAAGGGGATTTTGTCGGCGTTGTCGTCGACGAGTTCCTGCACCGTGAGCATGGCTGCGCTTCCGCGTGGAGTTCAGAGTTGGCCGGTCGTGAGCATCTTATGGACGACAGCGGGATCGGGCTCTGTGGCCAGGGCCTCGCGCAAGGCCTTGTTCGACATGAGCTGCGCCAGTTCGGCCAGGATGTCCAAGTGCTGCTGCGTGGCCGTTTCCGGCACCAGCAGGCAAAGCAGCATCGACACGGGCTGCCCGTCGGGCGCATCGAAAGTGATGGGCTGGGCCAGGCGGATGAAGGCTGCCAGGGCCTGTTCCAGGCCCTTCACACGGCCATGCGGCACCGCCACGCCCTGTCCGAGCGCGGTGGAGCCCAGGCGCTCCCGGGCGAACAGGCTGTCGAAGACGAGCGCGCGCGCCAGGCCATGGTTGTTTTCAAAGAGAAGGCCGGCCTGTTCGAACGCACGTTTCTTGCTCGTTGCGAGCATATCGAGCACGACGTTGCCGGCGGGTAGGATGCGCGACAAATGATTCATCGGATCATTATATGGTTATATGACGCACTGCAATAATCGGCCTCTGAGATGCGTACTCGGCTCGGTCGCATCATGGGGCGGCAAGAGCGACAGCATAGACCGATAGCGGCGGATTGTGGGCATTCTTGCGCCCGGCGGCGAGGGTGGCCCTGGGGAAAGCGTCGGAAACGTGGAAAAACGGAATCGCCGGCGGGGCCGGGAATTGGGGGACAAGGAAGGGGGGTACTGCGGGGGGCACTACAAGGAGGGAAGTTTGCCGATGCCCCAGCCGGACGTTGCGTCTAGCGGGACACCGGGACTCAGGCAGGATTACTAGAATCGCTGTTTAGCTAGTCTCGCAGTGCGAGTGCTCATGAAGCGCGTTACTGCTGGGGTGGCGTTAGATTCGCCGCTTGCCGCTTCACGGACTCCGCCGTGTGACTTCGTACCTTGTCCTTGTGCTTGATGACCTGACGGTCGACTTTGTCAGCAAGAAGGTCTATGGCTGCATAGAGATTTTCATCGGTTGCTTCACAATGAATGTCCTTACCGCTTAGACGCATGGTGATTTCGGCTCTATGCCGCAGGGGCTCTACCGAGAGCATGACCTGGGTATCGATGACGTGATCGAAATGCCGCAGCACTCGCGCCAGTTTGTTCATGACATATTCCCGGATGGCCGGGGTGACGTCGAGGTGACGACCGCAGATGCTCAGGTTCATAGTGTGCTCTCCTTCTAAAAGAGGAAAAAAGGGTGCGCAAAAAGCGCGGCTGATTCGTTAGGCGTTCTCCTTGATTGAGCGGGTTCGTTTAGTACTAGTGTATAGACTCGGGCCGATAAAACAAGCTGACCTAGCGCAAGTTCATGGCATTTTTATGGCTGAGGCCCCAGGGTGCATGCGCCTTTGCGCAGGCGGCGCCTAGGGGTCTTCCCCAGGGCCGCATTACATGCGGAAATGCTCTCCCAGATACACCCGGCGCACGGCGGGATCGCCCACGATTTCGTCGGGGTGGCCGTCGGTCAGGACCTTGCCTTCGCTGATGATGTAGGCGCGGTCGCAGATGCCCAGGGTTTCGCGCACGTTGTGGTCGGTGATCAGCACGCCGATGCCGCGGCCCTTCAGGAAACGCACGATGCGCTGGATCTCGATCACCGCGATGGGATCCACGCCGGCGAAGGGTTCGTCCAGCAGGATGAAGCGCGGGCTGGTCGCCAGCGCGCGCGCGATTTCCACGCGGCGGCGTTCGCCGCCCGACAGGGAGATGGCGGCGTTGCTGCGGATGTGGCCGATCTGCAGTTCTTCCAGCAGCGATTCCATCTGCTCGTTGATCTTGGGCGTGGACAGCGGACGTCCATCCGGCCCCAATTGAAGTTCCAGCACGGCGCGGATGTTCTGTTCCACCGTCAGGCGGCGGAACACGGAGGCGTCCTGGGGCAGGTACGACAGGCCCATGTGCGCGCGCTTGTGGATCGGCATCGAGGTGATGACGGAGCCGTCGATCTCGATGCGGCCCGCATCCGCGGGCACCAGGCCCACGATCATGTAGAAGCTGGTGGTCTTGCCGGCGCCGTTGGGGCCGAGCAGGCCGACCACTTCGCCGCTGACCACGGACAGGGACACGTCCTGCACCACGGTCCGGCCGTTATAGGTCTTGCGCAAGCCGGTTGCGCGCAGGCTGCCCTGCTTGACGCCCGAAGGCGCGGAGGTTACCGGAGTCGGCACTGAAGGTTGGTTCATCGTGGCTGCGAGTGGTGTTGCATGGGAGGCGTTCAACGCCCCTTCTTGGCTGCCTGCTGCTTGCGGCATTCGGCGATGGCCGCATCCGACTTGGCGCGCGGTTCAGCCACCGAACGGACCCGGCCGCCGGCCGCGGCGGAGTTGGGGCCGCCATGGGCTTCGTAGGTGCCGGTCTTCTCGTTGTAGCGTACCCGCTCGCCGCGAATGGTATCGAACGGTTTCCCACAGACGTAGCGGATCACGACCGCCTGGCCGATCAGGTCGAAGGTGCTCTTGGAGCCGTCGTATTCGGCGCGCAGGCCCGTGCCTTCGATGAGTTCGAAGGTTTCCGGGCGTTCCTGGCGGATGGTCACGATCTTGCCCTTGTTGGCGGTGGCCGTGCCGAACTGGTTGCCTTGCGCGTCTTCGTTCATTTCCAGCACGTCGGACGTCAGGGTCATGAGGCCGCGCGTCATGTTGACGTTGCCCGTGAAGACGCTCTTCTTCTTCACGTCGTCGTAGTGCAGGGTGTCCGACAGGATCAGCGTGCTGGGCTCTTCAGCCGGCGTCGCTGCCTTGGGCGCCGGATCCGCGGCATGGGCCGGGGCCAGCGCCGAGGCCGTCAGCAGGATGGCGCCGAGCAAGCGGGTCGTCGGGGCAAGGAGAATCCGGAGGTCGGTCATGGTTTTTTCTGGTCAGTGTTGTTGGCGGGAATTTCGGTCCGGCGTTGCTGCCTGCCTTCGGAACCGGCAATTTCCACATCGGTCGATGCCGAAACCTGCAGTTGGCGCGTTTTGTTGTTGTAGTGCATGCCCGTGCCGTTCATGCGCGAACGGCCCTTGATGACTTCCGCCGGCAGGTCGGTGTAGACCACGTCGTCGTCGGGCAAGATGATCAGCTGCTGGCTGCGCACGTCCAGCAGGTCGTTATTGGCGTCCGGCTGGCGGCGCACGTGGGCGTCGCCGTTCATGACGATGCGCTTGCCGCCTTGCTCCATCACCGCGGTCTTGGAGACAGCCACGGTGATGGGGTTGTCCTCGCGCTGGCCCACGGCGCGCGGCGAGGTCACGTGATAGGAATCGTCATCCGGAAAATGTTCAGCGTAGTCGCCTTCCAGCCGGTTGATGGGCTTGCCGTTCGGGTCGGTGCGCAGCATGATGAAGTCGCGCGACCAGGCGTCCATTTCGTGGGTGACGCGGCGCGGCGGATCCGTCTGGATGGCCCGCTGCGCGTAATCCGCCGCCCACCACGAGCTGGCGACCAGCACCAGCAGCAGGAACAGCGCGATCAGGGATGGAAAACGTTCTTTCATCGGGTCTGCCGCAAGGGCGTATGGGTTGTCCTGGCGATCATTGGATGGCGCCCGGGCCGAGCAGGCCTGGCGCCGCCAGGAAGGCGCCAAGGCGTCCCTGGGCCGCCAGCAGCAGGTCGCAGCATTCGCGCACGGCGCCGTTGCCGCCGGCGTGCGTGGAGACCCAGTGGGCGGCCTGGCTGACGTAGCCCGGCGCGTTCGGCACGCTGGCGGCGAAGCCGGCGCGCTGCAGGGCCGGCAGGTCGATGACATCATCGCCCATGTAGCCGGTCTGGTTCAGTTGGACACCGGAGCGCTGCGCAAGTTCGGCCAGGGCGCCGCCCTTGTCCCGCACGCCCTGGATGACCTCGGCGATACCCAGCTCGGCCGCGCGGCGCGCCACGATGGGGCCGGAGCGTCCGGTCATCAGCGCAACCTTCAGGCCGCCTTCCATCAGCAGGCGCAGTCCGTGGCCGTCCAGCACGTTGAAGCGCTTTTGCAGTTCGCCGTTGTCGCCGTAATAGAGGCTGCCGTCGGTCAGCACGCCGTCCACGTCGAACACCATCAGGCGCACCGCGGCGGCGCGTTCGCGCACGCCGGCGGGGATGCGGGCCAGGACCAGCGCTTCGGCCGGATGCGTCACGGGTACAGAAAGAGTCATAGTCATACCACTTTGGCGGCCATCAGGTCATGCATGTGCAGGGCGCCGAGCAGAACGCCGTCGCTGTCCAGCACGAGCATGTGGTTGAGCCGTTGTTTGTCCATTTGCTGGGCCGCCTCGACGGCCAGCGCGTCGGGAGTGATGCTGCGCGGCGAGCGCGTCATGCCGGATTCGACGGTCAGGCTGCGGATGTCGCCCTGGCGGGCAATCAGTCGGCGCAGGTCGCCGTCGGTGAAGATGCCTAGGGGGCGGCGCTGCGCGTCGGTCACGACGGTCATGCCCATGCCTTTGGCGGACATGACCTCGAGCGCCTGCGATACCGGGGTGCCGGCCATGACGATGGGCAGGGCGTCGCCCTGGCGCATGACGTCGCGCACGTGGGTCAGCAGGCGGCGGCCGAGCGCGCCGCCCGGGTGCGAGCGCGCGAAATCCTGCGGGCCGAAGCCGCGGGCCTCCAGGCAGGCGACGGCCAGGGCATCGCCCAGGGCCAGCGCGGCGGTGGTGCTGGCGGTGGGCGCCAGATTCAGCGGGCAGGCTTCCTGGGCCACGCTGGCGTCCAGGTGGACGTCGGCCAGCCGGGCCAGTTCGGACTGCGGGTTGCCGGTAATGGCGATCAGCTTGGCGCCCATGCGGCGGGCGACGGGCAGGATCGTCAGCAGTTCCTGGCCGGAGCCGGAATAGGAAATCGCGATGAGGACGTCGTCCTGGGTGATCATGCCCAGATCGCCGTGGACGGCCTCGGCGGCGTGCACGAAAAAGGCCGGCGTGCCGGTGGAGGCCAGGGTCGCCGCGATCTTGCGGGCCACGTGGCCGGTCTTGCCGATGCCGCTGACGACCACCCGGCCGCGGCAGGCCAGCAGCATCGCGACGGTCTGCGCGAAGCTGTCGTCCAGCCGGGCCGACAGGTCCATCAGGCCCTGGCATTCGATCTGCAGCGTTCTGCGCGCAGATGCCAGCGCGGTCTCGGACGATGTTGTGGGATGGTCAGTCATACGTGGATTTTAATATCAGTATGCGGGTTTGCCCCCGGAAAGGGCGTATGGCATGCTGGCGGGTCATTTCAACGGCTTTCCAACTTTTTTCCAGGCCCGCTCCATGTCCAGCATTTCCAGCCCCGTTCTTGGCACGCCCCTGTCCCCCTTGGCCACCCGCGTCATGCTGCTCGGGTCCGGCGAATTGGGCAAAGAGGTCATCATTGCCCTGCAGCGGCTGGGCGTGGAAGTCATTGCCGTGGATCGGTACGCCGACGCTCCGGGCCACCAGGTGGCGCACCGGGCGCATGTGGTCTCGATGACGGACCCGCAGGCCCTGCGCAAGGTCATCGAACAGGAACGGCCCCACGTTATTGTCCCCGAAATCGAAGCCATTGCCACCAATTTGCTGGTGGAACTGGAAGCGGCGGGCGTGGCCCGGGTGACGCCGACCGCCCGCGCGGCCCAGTTGACCATGAACCGCGAGGGCATCCGCCGGCTTGCGGCCGAGACCCTGGGACTGCCGACCTCGCCCTACCGTTTTGTCGACACCGAAGAAGAATTGCGCGCGGCCATCGACGGCGGCATCGGCTATCCCTGCGTCATCAAGCCCGTCATGTCCTCCTCGGGCAAGGGCCAGTCCGTGATCAAGAGCGCCGACGACGTCGAGTCCGCCTGGCGCTATGCCCAGGAGGGCGGCCGGGTGGGCGGCGGGCGCGCCATCGTCGAGGGCTTCATCCGCTTCGACTACGAAATCACCCTGCTGACCGTGCGCGCCCGCGGCGCCGACGGCCAGGTCGAAACCCGCTACTGCGAACCCATCGGCCACAAGCAGGTCGACGGCGACTACGTGGAAAGCTGGCAGCCGCACCCGATGTCTCCCGCCGCGCTGCAGCGTTCGCGCGACATCGCGCTGGCGGTCACTTCCAACCTGGGCGGCCTGGGCATCTTCGGCGTGGAGCTGTTCGTGGCCGGCGACCAGGTCTGGTTCTCGGAAGTCAGCCCTCGTCCGCACGACACCGGCATGGTCACCATGATCACCCAGGTCCAGAACGAATTCGAACTCCACGCCCGGGCGCTGCTGGGGCTGCCGGTGGACACCAGTCTGCGCCAGCCCGGCGCCAGCAGTGTCATCTACGGCGGCGTCGAGGCCGCCGCAGTCTCGTTCCACAACGTGGCCGAAGCGCTGGCCGAACCCGGCACCGACATCCGCCTCTTCGGCAAGCCCGAATCCTTCGTCAAGCGCCGCATGGGCGTGGGCCTGGCCGTGGCCGAGGACGTGGCGGCTGCTCGCGCCAAGGCCAAGCGGGTGTCGGCGGCGGTGTCCGTCAAGGCCGGCTAACGCCTTTTTTCCGTTTTCCCTAGCGGCCACCAGCTCACCGGCTGGTGGCCGCTTGCGTTTGTCGGCGGCTTTAGGCAAAGGCCGGAGAAGGCCGTCTGTCACTGCCGCGACATCATGTCTTGAGATCATCCCCCTGCCGCCAGTGTGGTTTGCGCTTTCGCATGGATTGTTTGATAATTTCGGAAGTTCCAGAATTTTCTGAAATCGGTGTAACTGTTTTTATCGGCCAGGACGACGCGTCCTGGTCTTGCCGGCGTAGCGCGATCCATGGCCCTGTCCCCTCAAAACGAACGATTCGTCCTGCATTTCGGCGAAATGGGCAGCCGGTGGGGCGTGAACCGCACGGTCGGCCAGATCTACGCCCTCCTGTTCCTGTCGCCCAAGCCGCTGAACGCCGATGACATCGCCGAAACCCTCGGCTTCTCGCGCTCCAACGTCAGCCTGGGGCTGAAGGAGCTGCAGTCCTGGCGGCTGGTCAAGCTCATGCATCAAGTCGGCGACCGCCGCGACTACTTCGAAACTCCCAAGGACGTCTGGGAGATCTTCCGCATCCTGATGGAAGAAAAGCGCAAGCGCGAAATCGATCCCACGCTGACCCTGCTGCGGGACACCCTGTTGGAACCCCCGTCGGGTCCGGATGAGGCGTACGCGCAACAGCGCATGAACGACATGCTGGAGCTCATCGAACTGTCTACCGGATGGTTCGATGAGGTTCAACGACTGCCGCCAGAAACCCTGCAGAACCTGATGAAGCTCGGTTCGAAAGTGCAGAAGGTGCTGGGTTTCGCCGGCAAATTGCGGGGCAAGGGCTGAGCCTGATCCGCCCCGATTTTTCAGGAAACCTCTATGAAGTTGTATGCAACGCTCGTAACATGGCGCGAGAGACGGCCTGGGAACCATGCCGGTTGCCGCGGCACCTCAACTGCTTGGGAGCGACCCAATGATTGATCTCGACGTCGTAAATCTGTCGCGATTCCAGTTCGCCGCGACCGCGCTCTATCACTTCCTCTTCGTCCCGCTCACGTTAGGCCTGTCGTTCATTCTGGCCATCATGGAAAGCGTGTACGTCATGACTGGCCGCGCCATCTGGAAGCGGATGACGATGTTCTGGGGCACCCTCTTCGGCATCAACTTCGCATTGGGCGTTGCCACAGGCGTCGTGATGGAGTTCCAGTTCGGCATGAACTGGTCCTATTACAGCCATTACGTAGGCGACATCTTCGGCGCGCCGCTGGCGCTCGAAGGGCTGATGGCCTTCTTCTTGGAAGCGACCTTCGTCGGCCTGTTCTTCTTCGGCTGGAACCGCATGTCCAAGGTCAGCCACTTGATCGTGACCTGGCTGGTGGCGTTCGGCACCAACTTCTCGGCGCTGTGGATCCTGATCGCCAACGGCTGGATGCAGAATCCGGTCGGTTCGATCTTCAATCCCGACACCATGCGCATGGAGATGACCGACTTCGCTGCGGTGATCTTCAACCCGGTGGCGCAGGCCAAGTTCGTGCACACGGTCAGCGCAGGCTACGTCGCGGGCGCGATGTTCGTCATGTCGATCAGCGCCTGGTACCTGCTGAAGGGCCGCCACATCGACCTGGCCAAGCGCTCGATGGCGGTCGCCGCCAGCTTCGGCCTGGCCTCGGCGTTGTCGGTCGTGGTGCTGGGGGACGAAAGCGGCTATCTCACCACCGAACATCAGAAGATGAAGATCGCGGCCATCGAGTCCATGTGGCACACCGAGCCGGCCCCTGCGTCCTTCAACCTGATCGCCATCCCCAACCAGGCCGAGCGCAAGAACGACTTCGCCATCGAGATCCCCTACGTCATGGGCATCATCGGCACGCGTTCGCTCACCACGCCGCTGCTGGGCATCGACGACCTGATACGTCGTGCCGAGAATCGCATTCGCGACGGCATGGTGGCGTATGAAGCCTTGCAGAAGATCCGCGCCAATCCCAAGGATGTGGATGCGCGCATGGTCTTTGACAAGACCTGGCCCGACCTGGGCTATGCGCTGCTGGTCAAGCGCTATCAGCCCGACATGAGCAAGGTCACCGAAGACGACATCAAGAAGGCCGCCGTCGATACCGTGCCCAACGTGGCGCCGCTGTTCTGGGCGTTCCGCATCATGGTCGCGGTGGGCATGTATCTGATCCTGTTCTTCGGCGTGGCCTTCTGGCTGGCCTCGCGCGGGCGGCTGGACAGCCGGCGCGGCCTGCTCAAGGTGGCGTTGTGGAGCTTGCCGTTGCCCTGGGTGGCCATCGAAAGCGGCTGGTTCGTGGCCGAATACGGCCGCCAGCCCTGGGTGATCGAAGGCGTGCTGCCGACCTACTACGCGGCTTCCGGCCTGACCATCGTCGACCTGGCCATCAGCCTGACGATATTCCTGGTGCTGTACACGGTGTTGCTGATCATCGGCGTGAAGGTGATGCTGCACGCCGTGAGGAAGGGACCGAAATCCGATGGGCCGGCGCCCGGAGCTGCCGCCGCCGATCCTGTGCACGCTGCCGTGCGGGCCTGAAGGAGAGACAGCGATGGATACTCTTATTCCTTTCGACTACGGCACGCTGCGCGTGGTCTGGTGGGTGCTGCTGGGCGCATTGCTCATCGGCTTTGCCGTCATGGACGGCTTTGACCTGGGCGTGGCTGCGCTGCTGCCGGTGGTTGCCAAGACCGACGCCGAGCGCCGGGTGGTGATCAACGTGGTGGGACCGGTCTGGGAAGGCAACCAGGTCTGGCTCATCACCGCGGGCGGCGCCATTTTCGCGGCATGGCCCTTGCTGTACGCCGCGTCGTTCTCCGGGTTCTACCTGGCGATGATGCTGGTGCTGATCGCGCTGATCCTGCGGCCGGTCGGCTTCAAGTACCGCAGCAAGATGGAAGGCACCAGCTGGCGCAACCGCTGGGACGGCGTGCTCTGTTTCTCGGGCGTGGTGGCCTCGCTGGTGTTCGGCGTGGCCATGGGCAACATCATCCTGGGCGTGCCGTTCACGTTCGATCCGGTGACCCTGCGTCCGATCTACGAAGGCCACTTCTACCAGTTGTTCATGCCGTTCGCGCTGTTGGCCGGCGTGCTCAGCGTGGTGATGTTGGCCATGCATGGCGCCGTACTGCTGGCCTGGCGCACCGAAGATCCGATTTCGTCGCGTGCCCGCAACTGGGGCAGGCTGTGCGCCTTGCTGACCGCGGCGTTGTTCGCGGCGGGCGGGTTCTGGGTGGCGGGCGGCTTGCCTGGCCATGTGATCACCAGCGCGGTGGACATGGCCGGCCCGTCGGATCCGATGCTCAAGACCGTGGCGGTGCAGAACGGCGCCTGGATGGCCAACTACGCGAAATGGCCGCTGATGTGGATCGCGCCTGCGCTGGGCGTGGGCGGCGCCGTCCTGGTGGCGCTGCTGCTGAGCGTGCGCGCCAACGTGCTGGCGTTTCTGGCCTCGTCGGTGTCGATCGCCGGCGTGATTCTGACGGTGGGCTTTTCGCTCTTCCCGTTCATCATGCCCTCGTCGACCAAGCCGCAGGCCGGCCTGACCATTTGGGACGGTTCGTCCAGCCACTTGACGCTGTGGATCATGGTGATCGCGGTCGCCATCTTCCTGCCCATCGTGACCGTCTACACCGCCTGGGTCTACCGCGTCATGCGCGGCAAGGTCACCCATGAATCGGTCGGCGACACGCCCAACTCATACTGATAAAGGAGCCTCCACCATGTGGTATTTCTCGTGGATACTCGGTCTGGGCCTGGCGTGCGCCTTCGCCATCCTCAATGCAATGTGGTTCGAGCTGCGCGAGGGTCATACCCATGATCCGCGCGCCAGCCGCGACGACGAGTGAGCGGCGGCGCTAGCAGCCTCGAGCACGATCCCTCGGCAACCCTGAACAAACCGCCGCGCGAACAGTCGCGGTGGTTGATGGCGCTCGCCAAGACGGCCAGGCTGCCGCTGATGCTGGCGGGCGCCGCGCCCCTGGTCAGCGGCGCCCTGCTGGTGGTGCAAGCCTGGCTGCTGGCCAGCGTGCTCGATGCGGCCATCGTCAGGCAGGCGCCCCGGCAGGAGCTGCTGGGCGACATCCTGGCCATCGCGGGACTCATGCTGGTGCGCGCCTGCATCACCTGGGCGGGCGAGCGCGCAGGCGCGGACGCGGCCGAGCGTATCAAGCGCCATGTGCGACTGTCGCTTTTCCGGCGTTTGGTGCAGAAGGGGCCGTACTGGAGCCGAGGGCAGGCGTCGGGAGAACTGGCGAGTGCGGTGGTGGACCAGGTCGAGGCCCTGGACGGGTTTTTCGCCAAGTACCTGCCCGCCATGGCGGCGGCCGCCATGCTGCCGGTTGCCTTCTCGGTGGTGCTGCTGCCGATGGACGTGATTGCCGGGCTGGTCCTGCTGATCACGGCGCCGCTGATTCCCTTGTTCATGGCCCTGGTGGGCTGGGGCGCCCAAGGCGCAAGCCGCCGCCACCTGCGCGCCTTTGCGCGCTTGTCGGGCTTCTTTGCCGATCGGCTGCGCGGTCTGTCCACCCTGAAACTCTATGGCCGCGCGGAGGCCGAAGCCGAGTCCGTCGTGGCGGCCAGCGACGCGTTGCGCCAACGCACGATGTCGGTGCTGCGCATCGCCTTTCTTTCATCGGCGGTGCTGGAGTTCTTTGCGGCGCTGGGCGTGGCCGGGGTGGCGGTCTATATCGGATTGACCTACCTGGGATTCCTGGACCTGCGCTGGTCGCCGCTGACCCTGCAGGCTGGGCTGTTCTGTTTGCTGATGGCGCCAGAGGTCTATGCGCCGTTGCGCCAGTTCGCGGCGCACTATCACGACCGTGCGGCGGCGCTCGCGGCAGTTTCGCAGATCTCCCTGCTGTTCGATGGCTTGCCGCAGGCCGGCGATGCTGCAACCAGTGGCGTGCCTGGCGCAGGCAAGGCCGCCGCAGATCCCGGACACGTTCGCGAACGCCGTGCTGCGGGCGCGGCCCTTGTCATTGCGGGCTTGAATCTGGACGCGCCCGGCCGCAGCCAGGCGGTGCTGACGGATGCCAGTCTGGCGCTGGCGCCGGGCGAGCATGCCGCGCTGATGGGCCCCAGCGGCATCGGCAAGTCCTCCCTGATCGAGGCGGTCGCACGCCTGCGTCCGTTCCAGGGCGACATCAGCGTCGACGGCGTGCCCTTGCCCGATTGGGGCGAGGCGGCGCTGCGCCAGCGCGTGGCGTTGATCGGGCAAAAGCCGCAGTTGCTGACAGGCTCCATCGCCGACAACATCCGCCTGGGCCGTCCCGACGCTTCCGATGCCGAGGTGCAGGCCGCCGCGCGCCGCGCCTGCGTGCTGGAGTTCGCCGAGGCCTTGCCGCAAGGGCTGGCGACGCAACTGGGCGGCCGCGGGCACGGCCTGTCCGGGGGCCAGGCGCAGCGCGTCGCGCTGGCGCGTCTGTTCCTGCGCGATCCGGGCTTGATCCTGCTGGACGAACCCACGGCGCATCTGGACGAAGCCACGCAGGCGCGCGTGCTGGACGAGATCCTGGCTTTCTCCGCCGGCCGCACCTTGCTGCTGGCGACGCACGCGCCCGCGGTGGCGGCCCGGCTGGGTCGGACGTTGCGAGTGGTTGGCGGAAAAGTGGAAGACGCATGAAGAACCTGTTGTTGCTCCTGCCGCTGTATGCGCGCCGTAAAAGCGGGCTTTTGCTCGCATTGTTCTGCGCGCTGGCGACCGTGGCCGCCGGCGTGGGCCTGCTGGGCGTGTCGGGCTGGTTCCTGACCGGCGCGGCGCTGGCGGGGGCGGGCGGCGCGTTCAATCTGTTTGCGCCATCGGCGCTGGTGCGCGGCCTGTCGTTCCTGCGCATCGTGGCGCGTTACGCCGACCGCGTGGTGGGCCATTCCGCCACGCTGCGCCTGCTGGCTGACCTGCGCGCGAAAGTGTTCTCGGCGTTGATCCGCCTAACGCCGCGGCAATTGGCGCGCTATCGCGACGGCGATCTGGTTGCACGCATGACGGGCGACGTAGATGCGCTCGATACGGTTTTCCTGTTTGTGGTGGCGCCCTTGGTTACCGCCATCCTGGCGGGTGCGGTGTTGACCGCGGTGTTGGGATCGTGGGTGCCCGCGGCCGCGCTGGCGCTGGCCCTGGCCTTGCTGGTTGCATGCGTGCTGGTGCCCTTGTGGCTGCTGCGCGCCGCGCGCAAGCCCGGCGCGGCGGCCCAGGAGAGCGCGGCGGGACTGCGCGCGGCGACGCTGGACGCGGTGGAAGGGCATGCCGACATGGTGGCCCTGCACGCGCAGGCGCAGACAGCCGCGCATTTCGAGCGTCTATGCGAAGCCACCGCGCTCGCCCGCCGCAGCCAGGCGCGGGTGGCGGCGCGGGGACAGTTCTTCCTGCAGGCGGCCGCCGGCGCATCGGTGCTGGCTTTGCTCTGGTTCGGCCTGGACACGCTGGAGGGAGGGCGCATCGAAGGCCCCACGCTGGCCGGGTTGTTGCTGGCGGTCATCGGAATTTTCGAAGTGGCTGGCCCGATCATGCGGGGCGCATCGCGCATGGGCTCGGCCATTTCGGCGGCGGGACGCATCCGGGAAGTCACGCAAAGCGAGCCGGACATGCAGGATCCGGCAGCGCCCAGCGTCTTGCCCGACAGCGGCGTGCTGGAGCTGGACGGCGTGCGCTTTGCCTATTCCGCCCGAGGAACGTCCGCGAGTCCGCCCGTGCTCGACGGCGTCAGCCTGCGTGTGGCGCCCGGCGAGCGGATCGCCATCGTGGGGCCCAGCGGCGCGGGCAAGTCGACCCTGCTGCACCTGCTCCTGCGACTGGAGGATCCGCAGGCGGGGCAGGTGCGTTTCGGCGGCTGCGATGCGCGCGTCTGTACACAGGCGGATTGGCACCGGCGCATCGCGCTGCTGTCGCAGGATGCTCCGGTATTCCTGGGAACCCTGCGCACCAACCTGCTGATCGGCGATCCCAAGGCGGACGACGCCGCCCTGTGGCGCGCGCTGGACGCCGCGAGGCTGGGCGACTTCGTGCGCGGCCTGCCGGATGGCCTGGACACCTGGGCGGGGGAGACGGGTTCGCAGCTGTCGGCCGGGCAGGCGCGTCGCTTGTGCCTGGCGCGTGCGCTGTTGTCGCCGGCCGCGGTCATTGTGCTGGACGAGCCGACGGCTGGTCTGGACGCCGAGGCCGAAGCGGCATTCTTCAGCGATCTGGCGGGCGCGGTGCAGGGACGCGCCGTGGTGCTGGCCACCCACGCGGCGTTGCCCGCAGGGGCGGTCGATCGCCGCTACGCGCTGCAGGACGGCCGGCTACAGCAATGTGAATTGTCATCGGGGGCGGCAACCCTGGCTTAAGCGCGGTTGCGAGGTTATAGTTCGCCTTGCTTCAATTCTTCAGGGCCGTCTTCCATGCAGACCGACAACGCCGAGTACATCCGGCGCACCATCCGCAGCGTTCCAGACTGGCCCCAACCCGGTGTCATTTTTCGCGACATCACGCCCGTGCTGCAGGACCCGCGCGCGTTCCGGGTGCTTATTGATCTCTTCGTCTATCGCTACATGCGCCAGCGCCTGGACCTGGTGGCTGGCGTGGATGCGCGCGGCTTCATCGTGGGCAGCGTGCTGGCCTACGAACTCAATCTGGGCTTCGTGCCGGTGCGCAAGAAGGGCAAGCTGCCGTTCCGCACCGTGGCCGAGGAGTACTCGCTGGAGTATGGCAACGCGTCGGTCGAAATGCACACGGACTCCGTGCGCACCGGCCAGCGCGTCCTGCTGGTGGACGACCTGATTGCCACCGGCGGCACCATGCTGGCCGCCATCAAGCTGCTGCAGCGCCTTGGCGCCAATGTGGTCGAGGCGGCCGCCATCATCGACCTGCCCGACCTGGGCGGCTCCGCCAAGGTCGCCGCCACCGGCACGCCGCTCTACACCGTCTGTCAGTACAGCGCCGATACGCCTGCGTAACCCATCAACAGTCGCCGCTCAAACGTCCGACAACCTCGGTTGGATGAAGTCCAGGAAGGCCTTGGTCTTTGCCGGCAGCATGCGCGAAGGCAGCAGCGCGAAGAGCGGCAGAGGCGTCAGGCTCCATTCCGGCAGCACCCGCACCAGGCCCGCTTGCTTGATGGCGCGTTCCATCGCGTCGAAGACCAGCAGCGGCGTGATGCCCAGGCCTTGTCCCGCCAGCCGTCCGAGCATGCCGACGTTGTTGGCCGACAGGCGGCCCGACACCTGCACGCGTTCCACCTTGTCGCCCGAATGCAGCATCCAGAAGGATGACTCCTCGCGCATGGTGGGGCGCAGGCATTCGTGATGGCTGAGATCCGCGGGCACCCGCGGCTCGCCGTGGCGGGCCAGGTACTCGGGCGAGGCATATAGCTGATGGGCCATCAGCACGATCTTGCGCGAGATCAGGCTGGAGTCCGGCTGCTGGCCAAAGCGCAGGATCAGGTCGAACGGATTGCTGATGGGATCGATCGGACGCATGCTCAGATCGAAGTCGCATTCGATATCCGGATGCTGCTCACGGAATTCGCTGATGACGGCGGGCAGGAACAGTTGCGCCAGGCTGGTAGGCAGCGAGATGCGCAGGCGTCCCTTGGGCTGCACCGCCATGTCCAGCAACTGATCGTGAGCAATGCGCGCTTCTTCCACGATATGGCGGCAGCGTTCGAAATAGATGGCGCCGGCCTCGGTCAGGTCGATCTTGCGCGTACTGCGGTTGAGCAGCCGCATGCCGATGCTGCGTTCCAGTTCACTGACGCGGCGCGAGAGCGTGGAGGTCGGAATATTCAAGGCTTCGGCTGCGTGGCTGAAGTTCTTGCGCTTGGCGACTTCGACAAACAGAGCGATGTCGTTAAGCTGGATATCCATGGGGGCCCTCGAGATTCAATTCCATTGCTGGTGGATTCGTATGATAAATGGAATCATTGTCCCGCCAGTAGAAATGTCTATTTCCCCACGCTGAACGGCGTATCCACCCGATCAGCTGCACATCTTCCCTTACCTAGCTTGCTTGCGGCTGAATGCCGGCAAGGCCTGCCGGTGCTGGATGGCACTCGGAAGTGTGCAGAAAATGCGCAGATTCTGGCGATCACTTCCCGTAATTGTCCCATCTGTGCAAATATGTTCCCCAAAATAAGGGTTTTTACTAGGCCGCAATCGCCAGATACTTCGTCCCAGCAATCAAATTGTCATATCGCACCTGCCAGCCTGGCAGAAGACGATGTGCAAGGTTTAGGATGGAGTCGTCTCAATGAAAGCCCTAGCTACCGCACTCATGGTTACCGCAACGTTGGTGGGTATGTCCGCCGCTCACGCCGATGGCAAGACGCGTGAACAGGTCCAGCAGGAACTGCAAGCCGCCAAGGCCGCCGGCCAGGTCACGTTTGGTGAACTGGACTATCCGCCTGCCGCCGTCGAGCGCACCAGCCTGTCGCGCGAGCAAGTCCAGCAGGAACTGCAAAGCGCCAAGGCTGCTGGCCAGGTGACCTCTGCTGAACTGGACTACCCGCCCAAGGCCGCGGTGTCGCAAACCGCCGGCAAGAGCCGCGAACAAGTGCGTCAGGAGTTGGCTGAAGCCAAGGCCCGCGGCGAGTACACGTTCGGTGAACTGGACTACCCGCCCCAAGGCCGGTAAGCCGTCCAGCTGGCAAGAAAAGAGCCCCTTCGAAGTGTCGAGGGGCTTTTTTTATGTGCAGCGGATGGTCCGCCATCCGCCGATAGTGTGGCGTTTGCACATCAGAATTGTCCGGGCCAATCAACAACTCTTGTTGGTCTGTCGGGCCCGGCAGGAGAATATCCGAGGCCCGTCTGGTGTTTTGCGAGCCTTAATTCGCATTTGATATCAATGCGTTAACGCAGGTTTCCAAAGAGGGTGGTTAGTAAGAAGGCCGTCATTATCCCAACCATGGAAAGTAGTTCTTCGAAATCCGGGTTACTTCGAATGGGCGCAGGCTGGACACTGACTCCAGTGCATGCGCCGCTAACTTGTTCGCAGCGGCACGCAGACTCCCAGCTCTGTGCGCGGTGGGTTTGCGGTTTGCCTTTCATCTCGCCATTTTGGGGACTTATATGAAGAAGACGCTATTGGCTGTCGCGCTGCTGGCTGGTTTCGCCAGCGCTGCGCAAGCCGCAGACTCCGTGACGCTGTACGGCTTGATCGATGCCGGTGTCGGCTACGAGAAGGTCAAGTTCGGCGGTAATTCGCAAAGCCGTTTCGGCGGAGTTCAGGGCGTGAGCAGCGGCTCGCGCTTCGGCCTGCGCGGCACCGAAGATCTGGGCGACGGCTTGCGCGCCGTGTTTACCCTGGAAGGCGGCTTCGGCCCCATGAACGGCAAGTCGCTGCAGAACGGCCGCCTGTTCGGCCGTCAGGCCACCGTGGGCCTGGACAGCGATTCCTGGGGCCGCCTCGAATTCGGCCGCCAGACCAACCTGGCCTCCAAGTACTTCGGCTCGATCGACCCGTTCTCGATCAGCTACAACACCGCCAACATGGGTACCACGTTCGGCAGCGCCAACACGATGCGCCTGGACAACATGGTCCTGTACCAGACCCCCAGCATGGGCGGCTTCAAGCTGGGCGTGGGTTACTCGTTCAGCGCCGATGACACGGTCAGCGACACCTCGCAGACCGGTTTCGCAACCGGCAACAACAACCGCGTGCTGACGGCGGGCGTGCAGTACGTCAACGGCCCGCTGAACCTGGCTGCGGCGTACGACCGCTTCAACCCGTCCAACGGCCAGACCGGCGGCAAGTCCGAAGCGCGCATCCAGGAATACATCCTGGGCGGTTCGTATGACTTCGAAGTCGTGAAGGTCGCGGCTGCGTTCGGCCAGACCCGCGACGGCTGGTTCGTCGGCCAGAACATGGGCACCACGCCCGACGGCATGCAGAACCTGGGCTCGTTCAAGCTGGCTGACGGCTTCCGCGCCAATTCGTACATGATCGGCGCCACCGTGCCGCTGGGCCGCCACGCTGTCTTCGGTTCGTGGCAGCGCGCCACCGCCAGCAACGACAAGCTGACGGGCGACGATGCAACGTTCAACGTCTACAGCCTGGGCTACACCTACGACTTCACCAAGCGCACCAACCTGTACGCGTACGCCTCCTACGGCGACAACTACGCGTTCCAGCGCGATGCGACCGACACGGCAGTCGCCGTGGGCGTGCGTCACCGTTTCTAAGCGCTAGGACGTCCGGCAAGACCTTGCTGAATGCGCGGCTCATCTCCGTGGGCCGCCGAGTGACAGCGAACCCCCCCTACTGGTTGCCGCCGGACGTTTCTAGAGCAGGGAAGGGAAGGGCCTCCGTATGGAGGCCCTCTCGTTTTTGTGCGCCGGTGTGAAGGTCGCGGCCCTACAGGAATAGCTTGTAGGCCGGATTGTCGGTCTCGTTCCAGTGGGGATAGCCCAGTTCGGCGACGAAGCTGCGGAACTGCTTCTTGTCGGCGGGCGGCACCTGGATGCCGATCAGGATGCGGCCATAATCCGCGCCCTGGTTGCGGTAATGGAACAGGCTGATGTTCCAGTCCGGATTCATGGCGTTCAAAAAGCGCATCAGCGCGCCCGGACGTTCCGGGAATTCAAAGCGGTACAGCAGTTCGTTGCGCGCCAGCGCCGAGCGCCCGCCCACCATGTGGCGCAGGTGGGTCTTGGCCATTTCGTCGTGGGTCAGGTCCAGCGTGTCAAAGCCGTGGCGGCGGAAGTTCGCGGCGATCTTGTCGGGCTCGGATGCCGAGGACACCTGGATGCCGACGAAGACGTGGGCGCGGTCCGCGTCGGAGATGCGGTAGTTGAACTCGGTCACGCTGCGCTCGCCCACCAATTCACAGAAGCGGCGGAAGCTGCCGCGCTGCTCCGGCATGGTGACGGCGAACACGGCTTCGCGCATTTCGCCGACTTCGGCGCGTTCGGACACGAAGCGCAGGCGGTCGAAATTCATGTTGGCGCCGCAGGCGATCGCCACCAGCGTCTTTCCCTTCAGGTTGTGTTCGGCCGCGTATTGCTTGGCGCCGGCGACGGCCATCGCGCCGGCCGGCTCCAGCACGCTGCGGGTGTCCTGGAACACGTCCTTGATGGCTGCGCAGATCGCATCGGTGTTGACCACCACGAAATCGTCCACATACTGGCGCGTGAGCTTGAAGGTCTCCGCGCCGACCATCTTGACCGCCGTGCCGTCGGAGAACAGCCCCACGTCGTTCAACTGCACCCGGCGGCCCGCACGCACGCTGCGCAGCATGGCGTCCGAGTCTTCCGTCTGCACGCCGATGATCTTGATCTCCGGGCGCAGCTGCTTGATGTAGGCGGCCACGCCCGCGATCAGCCCGCCGCCGCCGATGGCCACGAAGATGGCGTCGATCGGGCCGGGGTGCTGGCGCAGGATTTCCATGCCCACGGTGCCCTGGCCGGCGATCACGTCGGGATCGTCGAAGGGGTGGACGAAGGTCAGCTTCTCTTTCTTTTCCAGGATCTGCGCGTGCGCGTAGGCATCGGAAAAGCTCTCGCCCGCCAGCACGACTTCGCCGCCCAGGCGGCGCACCGCGTCGATCTTGACCTGCGGGCTGGTGGTGGGCATGACGATGACGGCGCGGCAGCCCAGCCGGCTGGCCGCCAGCGCCACGCCCTGGGCGTGGTTGCCTGCCGAGGCCGCGATGACGCCGCGGTTGCGCGCGGCCGGGCTCAGGTTGGCCATCTTGTTGTAGGCCCCGCGCAGCTTGAAGCTGAACACCGCTTGGGTATCTTCGCGCTTGAGCAGCACCGTGTTCGAGATCCGCTGCGACAGCAGCGGTGCCGTCTCCAGCGGCGATTCGACCGCAACGTCGTAAACCTTGGAGGTCAGGATGCGTTTCAGATAATCAGTGGACATGGACAGCAGGCGGGGCAAGAAGTAGGGAGGTGGGGCAGATTATGCACCCGCGCGCGGCTACACTCGGCGCACTATGGAAGAAAGTCTGCTATCCGCTGTGCATTGGATGCTGGGGGTGCTGTCGCTGCCCTCGGTCGGCCTGTCCGCCATCTTCACGGTTTCGCTGGTGTCCGCGACCCTGCTGCCCTTGGGTTCGGAACCCGCTGTATTCGGCTACATCAAGCTGGCGCCGGACATGTTCTGGCCGGCCATCCTGGTGGCGACCCTGGGCAATACGGTGGGCGGCGCCATCAGCTACGCCATGGGCCTGGGCGCCGAGCGCGCCGTGCAGCGCTGGAAGGAACACCACCCCCATCCGCATCCCGATGCGACCGAAGGCGGACGCATGCGCGGACGCTGGAACGAGCGTGCCCACGACTGGATCCATCGCATGGGACCGCCGGCGCTGCTGCTGTCCTGGCTGCCCGCCGTGGGCGATCCGCTATGCGCCGTGGCGGGGTGGCTGCGGCTGTCGTTCTGGCCCTGCGTGCTCTACATGGCCATCGGCAAATTCCTGCGCTATCTGGTCATGACGGCCGGACTGCTGTGGTTTTTTCCCGGGCAGATCTAGCGCCAGGATTGCGCTTAATTGGGGACACACCATCCCTATCATTTCCGAGTTTCGAGCGCTTCCCTAGGGGTATTAGGGGCCAGACTCGGCCTATGGCATAAAATAATTTTTTAAGGGCCCCCTTCTTGCAGCCATGAACGCCCCACTCGCTAGCCACATCTTGAACGGGGCGATGCCGCCCGCAGCACCCGCGCGCTTGCGCGAAATCCCGTACAACTACACGTCGTTTTCCGACCGCGAGATCGTCGGCCGCTTGCTGGGCGACGACGCCTGGAGCCTGCTGAGCGACCTGCGCGGCGAACGCCGCACCGGCCGTTCCGCGCGCATGCTGTACGAGGTCCTGGGCGACATCTGGGTGGTGCGCCGCAACCCCTATCTGCAGGACGACCTGCTCGACAATCCCAAGCGCCGCAAGCAGCTCATCGAAGCCCTGCATCACCGCCTGGGCGAAATCGACCGCCGCCGCGAACCGGACGTGCCCGCCGAGGCCGGCCACGATCCGCACCGCGACGAGAAGGTCGTCGGACTGCTGGCGCGGGCGCGCTCCGCCATCGCCGCGTTCGAGGGCGAGTTCGATCAGACCGCCATGATGCGCAAGCAGGCGCAGAAGGTGCTGGGCCGCATCACCGCGCGCGACAACATCAAGTTCGACGGCCTGTCGCGCGTCTCGCACGTGACCGACGCCACCGACTGGCGCGTGGAATACCCCTTCGTGGTGCTGACGCCGGACACGGAAGACGAGATCGCCGCCCTGGTCACCGCCTGTATTGAACTCGGGCTGACCATCATCCCGCGAGGCGGCGGCACCGGCTATACCGGCGGCGCCATTCCGCTGACCTGGAAGTCGGCGGTGATCAACACCGAGAAATTCGACAAGCTCGGCAAGGTCGAGTCCTGTCTGCTGCCCGGGCTGACCGAGCCCGTGGCGGTCATCCATGCCGGCGCCGGCGTCGTGACCAAGCGCGTTTCCGAGGCTGCCGAGGCGGCCGGCTTCGTGTTCGCCGTCGACCCGACCTCGGCCGAGGCCTCCTGTGTCGGCGGCAACATCGCCATGAACGCGGGCGGCAAGAAGGCCGTGCTGTGGGGCACCGCGCTGGACAACCTGGCCTGGTGGCGCATGGTTGACCCGAACGGCAACTGGCTGGAAGTCAGCCGCCTGGACCACAACATGGGCAAGATCCATGACGTGGACGTGGCGCGCTTCGAGCTCAAGTGGTTCGACGGCCGCGGCAAGCCGGGCGAACGCCTGCTGAAGACCGAAACCCTGGAAATCCAGGGCCGCGTGTTCCGCAAGGAAGGCCTGGGCAAGGACGTTACCGACAAGTTCCTGGCCGGCCTGCCCGGCATCCAGAAGGAAGGCTGCGACGGCCTGATCACATCGGCGCGCTGGGTGCTGCACCGCATGCCGCGCTACACGCGCACCGTCTGTATGGAGTTCTTCGGCCAGGCGCGCGACGCGATCCCGTCGATCGTCGAGGTCAAGGGCTACCTGGACGGCGAAGGCCGCGCCCGCGGCGCCATCCTGGCCGGTCTCGAGCATCTGGACGAACGCTATCTGCGCGCGGTGGGCTACGCCACCAAGAGCAAGCGCGGCGTGCTGCCCAAGATGGTCCTGATCGGCGACATCGTCGGCGACGACGAAGACGCCGTGGCCGCGGCTTCCAGCGAAGTCGTGCGCCTGGCCAACACGCGCCATGGCGAAGGCTTCGTGGCCGTCAGCCCCGAGGCGCGCAAGAAGTTCTGGCTGGACCGTTCGCGCACCGCCGCCATCGCTCGCCACACCAACGCCTTCAAGATCAACGAAGACGTGGTGATCCCGCTGCCCCGCATGGGCGAGTACACGGATCACATCGAGCGCATCAACATCGAACTCTCGACCAGCAACAAGCTCAAGCTGCTGGGCGAGCTGGACGCCTATCTGTGCACGCCGTTGCCGGTCGGCAAGATCGACGACACCGACGTCGAGACCACCCGCGCCGAAATGCTGGCCGAGCGCACGCGACAGGCGCTGGAACTGCTGGCCGCCGTCAGGCAGCGCTGGCAGTGGTTGCTGGACAACCTCGACCTGCCGCTTCTGCAGGCGCTGCCCGAGCTGCATGGCCTGGGCCTGGGCGAGCTGCAGCCCGTGCTGTCGGACCGCCTCGCGGCGCAGCCCGGCGCGCGCGTCTTCGACGTGGTGCAGGATCGCACCATCCGCCTGTCCTGGAAGACGGAAGTGCTGGCGGGCCTGCAGCGCACTTTTTCGGGCGCGGCCTACAAGAAGATCGTCGACGAGATGATCGCCATCCATGGCCGCGTGTTGAAGAGCCGCGTCTTCGTGGCGCTGCACATGCACGCCGGCGACGGCAACGTGCATACCAACATCCCGGTCAACTCGGACGACTACGGCATGCTGCAGGAGGCCCACCAGGCCGTCGAACGCATCATGCAGATCGCCCGCGACCTGGACGGCGTGATTTCCGGCGAGCACGGCATCGGCCTGACCAAGTATGAATTCCTGACCGAGGCCGAACTGGCGCCGTTCCAGGACTACAAGCGCCGCGTCGATCCCAACGGCCACTTCAATGCCGGCAAGCTGATGCCGGGCGCGGACCTGCGCCACGCCTGGACGCCCAGCTTCAACCTGATGGGTCATGAGTCGCTGATCATGCAGCAAAGCGACATCGGCGCCATCTCCGAATCCATCAAGGACTGCCTGCGCTGCGGCAAGTGCAAACCGGTGTGCGCGACCCACGTGCCGCGCGCCAACCTGCTGTATTCGCCGCGCAACAAGATCCTGGCCACCTCGCTGCTGGTGGAAGCCTTCCTGTACGAAGAGCAGACCCGCCGCGGCGTCAGCCTCAAGCACTGGGAAGAGTTCGAGGACGTGGCCGACCATTGCACGGTCTGCCACAAGTGCTACAACCCCTGTCCGGTCGACATCGATTTCGGCGACGTGTCCATGAACATGCGCGCCGTGCTGCGCCGCATGGGCCGCAAGTCGTTCAATCCGGGCACGGCCAGCGCCATGTTCTTCCTGAACGCCAAGGATCCGGCCACCATCAACGCCACCCGCAAGGCAATGGTGGGCGTGGGCTACAAGGTCCAGCGCGCCGCGCACGACCTGCTGTCGGGCCTGGTGAAGAAGCAGACCGCCGCGCCTCCGGCGACGGTGGGCAAGCCGCCGCTGCGCGAGCAGGTGGTGCATTTCGTGAACAAGAAGATGCCTGGCGGGCTGCCCAAGCAGGCGGCGCGCAAGCTGCTGGACATCGAAGACGCGAACTACGTGCCGATCATCCGCGATCCCAAGGCCACCACGGCCGACACGGAAGCGGTGTTCTATTTCCCGGGCTGCGGCTCGGAGCGCCTGTTCTCCCAGGTGGGCCTGGCCACGCAAGCCATGCTGTGGCACGCGGGCGTGCAGACCGTGCTGCCGCCGGGCTACCTGTGTTGCGGCTATCCCCAGCGCGGCAACGGCATGACGGACAAGGCCGAGCAGATCATCACCGACAACCGGGTGCTGTTCCATCGCGTCGCCAACACGCTGAACTACCTGGATATCAAGACGGTGGTGGTCAGCTGCGGCACCTGCTACGACCAGTTGGCGGGCTACGAGTTCGACAAGATCTTCCCGGGCTGCCGCCTGATCGACATCCACGAATACCTGCTGGAAAAGGGCATCAAGCTGGAAGGGGCCAAGGGCGTGCGCTACATGTACCACGACCCCTGCCACACGCCCATGAAGCTGCAGGAACCCATGAAGACCGTGCGCGCCCTGGTCGGCGACGACGCCGTCAAGAGCGACCGCTGCTGCGGCGAATCGGGCACGCTGGCCGTCAGCCGCCCCGACATCTCCACGCAGGTGCGCTTCCGCAAGCAGGAAGAGCTGCTCAAGGGCGATGCCGCCTTGCGCAGCGACGGCTTCACCGGCGACGTGAAGGTGCTGACCTCCTGCCCGTCGTGCCTGCAGGGCCTGTCGCGCTATGAAGGCGACACCGGCATGGACGCGGACTACATCGTGGTCGAGATGGCGCGTCACATCCTGGGCGAAGGCTGGATGGAAGAGTACGTGCGCCGCGCCAATGCGGGCGGCATCGAGCGGGTGCTGGTTTAGGCCGGCAGTCCACGCAAGAAGCGCACAAGAAAAAACCGCGACCATTGCTGGTCGCGGTTTTCTTTTCAACTGTGGCAGCGAGCTGTGAGGATTACTCCAGCTTGATGCCGGCCTTCTTGATCACGTCCGCCCAGGCGCTGCGTTCTTGTTCGGCGTAGGCCTTGAAGTCTTGCGAGGACATTGGCATCGGGATGACGCCCATGTCCAGGATCTTCTGCGATACGGCGGGCGACTTCAGCGTGGCTTCCAGGTCGGCGGCCAGCTTCTTGACGACGGGCTCCGGCAGGCCGGCCGGGCCGACCAGGCCTTGCCAGGCATAGGCGGTGAAGTTGGGCACGCCTTGCTCGGCCATGGTGGGCACGTCCGGCAGCGCGGCGACGCGTTCCGGAGTGGCCGCGGCCAACACGCGCAGCTTGCCGGCCTTGACGTTGGGCAGGCCCGAGGCCAGATCGATGAACATCAGGTCCACCTGTCCGCCCAGCAGATCCTGGACGGCGGGCGCCGCGCCCTTGTAGGGCACGTGCAGCACGTTGGCGTTGGTGCGCTGCTTGAAGAGTTCCAGCGCCAGGTGATGCGGCGAGCCCGCGCCGGCGGATGCCGCCGACAGCTTGCCCGGCTCTTTCTTGGCGGCCTGGATCACGTCGTCCACGGTCTTGAACGGCGAATTGACATTCACGGCCAGCAGCAGCGGGAACTTGGCGATGCCGCCGATGTAGGTGAACTTGGACGGATCGTAGGACAGCTTGGCGTACAGCGACGGGTTGAACGCCAGCGTGCCCGAGTCGGCCGTGCCGACCATGTAGCCGTTGGCCTCGGCCTGGGCGATGGCGGTAGCGCCGATGATGGTGGCGGCGCCGGGGCGGTTCTCGACCACGATGGTCTGGCCCAACGGTTTTTCCAGGCCGCTTGCCACCGTGCGCGCCACGACGTCGGTGCCGCCGCCGGCCGGGTAGGGCACGATCCAGCGGACCGGCTGGGTGGGCCAGGATTGGGCGGAGGCCGCGGCGGCGGCCAGGGACAGGGCGGCCAGCGCCAACAGGCGCTTCGCGTGCTTATGCATGGGGTGTCTCCAAGTGCGGAATTAAGTATGGGCCGCCGCCGCAGGGTGCGCGGGGGGCCTGTTATGCGCCGTTATTATGCCTTGCGTCCCCGGCAATCGGCAGATGTTTTGTGCCCTGTTTTCAGCGGCTTATTGCGGATCGGGGTAGCTGCGGGCGCCGAAGATCGCCGAGCCGATACGCACCTCGGTCGAGCCTTCCTCGATCGCCAGCTCGAAGTCTCCGCTCATGCCCATCGAGAGCCGGTCCAGCGATACGCCGGGCAGGTTTTCCTGGCGCAGGCGGTCGCGCAATTCGCGCAGGGTACGGAAGCAGGCGCGCACTTCGGCGGGATCCGGCGAATTCACGGCCAGCGTCATCAGGCCTTGCACGCGCAGCGTCGGAAAGTCAGCGGCGATGCGGCGCAGGAAGGCGGCCACGTCGGCGGGATCCATGCCGTACTTGGTGGGCTCGGACGAAGTCTTGACCTGCACCAGCACGTCCAGGGTCCGGCCTTCGTTGGCCAGGCGGCGGTGCAGGGCTTCGGCCAGCTCCACCCGGTCCAGCGACTGGACTTCGGCCGCGTCGCGCGCGGCGTCGCGGGCCTTGTTGGTCTGCAGGTGGCCGATCAGCACCCATTGCAGGCCCAGGCCGTCCAGGGCCGCGGCTTTCTGGCGGATTTCCTGCGTCTTGTTTTCGCCGTAGCGGGTCAGCCCCAGCGCCATGCCCTCGCGGATGGCGTCCACGCCGAAGGTCTTGCTGACGGGCAGCAGCGTCACGCTGTCCGGGCTACGGCCGGCGCGCGTGCAGGCGTCGGCGATGCGTTGCTGGATCTGGGCAAGGCGCCCGGCCATGGTGTCTACGGCGGTCATTCAGCTCTCTGGTAGGAACGGGATGTCCCATAGTGTAGGACTGCGCCGGATCGTTTCGCCACAACGCCCGCCGGCGTCGTTGACCCTGTCTGATTGGCAGGCTTAGAATTTGAAGATATTTGTTTATATTTCAATGTTCTATGCCATCCGGCGCCGCCCCAGCGGGCGACACGGTATCCAACCTACACAGTCTCCCGCCATGTCCACCGCAGCGCCTGAATACGCTTTCGCCACGCCTTTCCTGAATCCTCCCGCTTCCCCCATCCGATCGCTCATGCCGTATGCCATGCGGCCGGGCACCATTTCGCTGGCGGGCGGCTATCCCGCGCAGGAACTGTTCGACGTGGAAGGCCTGTCGATCGCCTCGACCCAGGTCCTGGCCCGCCTGGGCGCCTGCCTGCAGTATTCCAACATCGACGGCCAGGCCAGCCTGCGCCACGAATTGGCGCGCCTGTCGGCCGAACGCGGCCTCCATTGCAACGCCGATACCGAGCTGGTCGTGACCGGCGGCTCGCAACAGGCACTGGCGCTGCTGACCCGCGTCATGCTGCAGCCCGGCGACCACGCCATCATCGAATCGCCCGCGTTTCCCAATTCCGTACAGGCGCTGCGCTACACCGGCGCAACGGTGCATACGGTGCAGTCGGGTCCCGAAGGCATCGACGTGGACGCGCTGGACGAACTGGCCGGCCGCATCAAGCCCAAGATGGTCTGCGTGGTCGCCTCCTTCTCCAACCCTTGCGGCGCGACCCTGACGCGCGAGCGCCGCCTGCGGCTGCTGGAACTGGCGGTCAAGCACCGCTTCCTGATCGTCGAGGACGATCCTTACAGCGAACTGCGCTTTGCCGGCGAGGCGGTGCCGCCCATCGCCGCGCTGGCCGAGGGCGAAGCGCGCCATTGGGCCGTGTACCTGGCCAGCATGTCCAAGACCATGGCGCCGGCGCTGCGCATCGGTTGGCTGGTGGCGCCGCCGGAAGTCCGCCGCCGCTGCGTCAGCGCCAAGGCGGCCGACGATATGGCCTCGTCCGCCTGGATCCAGGAAGTCGTGGCCCAGTACCTGGCCAACGGCCGCTACGGCGAGCACGTGCCGCGCATCCGCGCGGCCTACGGCCAGCGCTGCGACGCGATGGCGGAATCCCTGGCCCGCGAACTCAACGGCCGCGTCACCTTCAGCAAGCCCGAGGGCGGCATGTTCTTCTGGGCCCGGCTGACCGGTGATATCGACGCCACGCGGCTGTTGCCCTACGCCATCGAGCACGAGGTCGTCTACGTGCCGGGCAAGGCGTTCTACGCGGACGCGGCGCAGGCCGACCTGCACGCCATGCGCATGTCCTTCGCCACCATGAATGAAAGCCAGATCGCCCAGGGTATGGTGCGGCTGGGCCGCGCGCTGGACGCGTGCGAGGCCAACCAACCGGTGTCGATCTCGCTGGCCGCCTGATGCTCTGATGCCGGCTTGACGGCGCGCATGCGCCTCTGGCTGGCCTGTTGCTAAGCTCTTCAGACTGTCCGCCCCGGCGCTTGCGTGCGGGGTGCGCATACCTAAATAAGCGCTCGTTATTTGGTTTGGGCGCTTCATGTCTATAAGCTTCTTGCCTCGGCGCGTTCCCGCGCCCGCAAAGCAGAACAGGAAACGAGGTCATGAACATTGCAAAAGGGTTGATCGGCGCGGCGTTGCTGGCGGCAGCGGCACAGGGCGCGCAAGCGGCCACGCTGGACGTGGTGCGCCAGCGCGGCGCCGTGGCTTGCGGCACGACCACGGGCTTCGCGGGCTTCTCCGCGCCCGACGCGCAAGGCAAGTGGCAAGGCCTGGACGTGGACCTGTGCCGCGCAATTGCCGCGGCGGTCTTCGGCGACGCCAACAAGATCAAGGTGGTGCCGTTGAATTCGCAGCAGCGCTTCACCGCCCTGCAATCTGGCGAGGTGGACGTGCTGACGCGCAATACCACCGTGACGCAGCAGCGCGACACCGCACTGGGCATCATCCACGCCGGCATCAACTTCTATGACGGCCAGGGCTTCCTGGTGCCGAAGTCCTTGGGCGTGAAGAGCGCCAAGGAAATCAACGGCGCCACCATTTGCCTGCAGACCGGCACGTCCAACGAAAACACGCTGGCCGACTGGGCGCGCGCCAACAACGTGAGCTACAAGCCGGTCGTGATCGAGACCTTCAACGAAGTGGTCAACGCGTTCGCCGCCGGCCGCTGCGACGTCTTCAGCACCGATGCCTCGGGCCTGGCCTCGATCCGCATTTCCAAGCTGCAGAACCCCGACGACTACGTGGTGCTGCCCGAGATCATCTCCAAGGAACCGCTGGGGCCCTTCGTGCGCCAGGGCGATGATGCCTGGCTGAACATCGTGCGCTGGTCGCTGTCGGCCATGATCGAAGCCGAGGAGTACGGCGTGTCGTCCGCGAACGTGGACGAGCAGGCCAAGAGCGCCAACCCCAACATCAAGCGCATCCTGGGCGTCACGCCCGGCAGCGGCGCCAACCTGGGGCTGGACGAGAAATGGGCCTACAACATCGTCAAGCAGGTGGGCAACTACGGCGAGAGCTTCGAGCGCAACGTGGGCCAGGGCAGCCCCCTGAAGATCAAGCGCGGGCTGAATGCGCAGTGGACGCAGGGCGGCTTGATGTACGCGTTGCCGATACGGTGACGACGACGGGTTTCGCGCGTTGGGCAATCGATTGCCTCGTGCGCGGAGCCCAATGGCTTTATCCGCGCCGGTACAACTCCGCGATCTTCACGAACGCCGCCCGCAGTTCCCGCGTGCCGCCCTGGAAGATCATCGGCCGGCCGCGGTGCGTGAACACCACCAGCCGCTTGGAAAACAGCATCGGCACGAAGCGCGCGTAGCGCACGTCTTCCCAGGCGACTTCGCGGCGCGTGAACCAGGTCTGGCGCAGGCCGCGTTCGTCGATGGTGGTGATGGACGTCTGCATGTGCCAGGAAACGAACAGCAGCCCCAGAAAGCACAGCCCCACCACGACGGCCAGCAAGGTGTCGAAGGGCTGCGAGGGCGCGCGGATGGCGGTGGTGACCACCTGCACGCCCAGCACCGCCAGGATGACCCAGGTCAGGATGCGGACCCAGTCGGGCCAGGCTTGGCCGGACAAGGGCAGGGGACCGATGGTACGCAGCAGCGCCGCGTGTTCCTCGGCGGAGGGCGTGCTGGCCGAAGCGTTCATGCGGTCCGTCATGCCGCCCGTTTGGCGGCAATGGCGTTGCCCGCGCGGCTTGCGCCCTTGCGGTTCAGGTGGGCCGACATCCATTGGCCGATGTCGACCACGGCGTCGAAGTCCACGCCGGTGTCGATGTCCAGGCCGCGCAGCATGTACAGCACGTCTTCGGTGGCGACGTTGCCGGTGGCGCCCTTGGCGTAGGGGCAGCCGCCCAGGCCGGCCACTGAAGTGTGGAAAATCGAGATACCGGTTTCCAGCGCCGCCAGGATGTTGGCCAAGGCCTGCCCGTAGGTGTCATGGAAGTGGCCGGAGATGCGGGCCGGGTCGGCCACGCGCGTCACTGCGCTCATCACTTCGCGCACACGCTTGGGCGTGCCCACGCCGATGGTGTCTGCCACGTCGATCTCGTCGACCTGCATCGCCAGATAGCGCTGCGCCACATCCACGACCGCTTCCACCGGCACTTCGCCCTGGTAGGGACAGCCCAGCGCGCAGCTGATGCTGCCGCGCACGCGGATACCGGCGGCGCGTGCGGCCTGCACCACGGGTTCGAAGCGCGCGATCGATTCGGCGATGGAACAGTTGATGTTCTTTTGCGAGAAGGCTTCGCTGGCCGCGCCGAAGATCACGATTTCATCGGCGCCGGCGGCCAGCGCACCCTCGAAGCCCTTCATGTTGGGCGTCAGCACGGAATAGATGGTGCCGGGACGGCGCTCGATGCGGGCCATCACTTCGGCGCCGTCGGCCATTTGCGGCACCCATTTGGGCGACACGAACGAGGCGGCTTCCACATTGGGGAAACCGGCGGCGGATAAGCGGTTGACCAATTCCACCTTGATGTCGGTGGGGACGAATTCCTTTTCGTTCTGCAGGCCATCGCGGGGCGACACCTCGACGATCTTCACGCGGGAGGGCAAAGCCATGTTTGTTCCTGTCTCGGGATGGGGTAAGCGGCGCGGCAGGGCGGCGCTATCTGCCCAATATTAGCGCCATAGCGCCGACCCTGTTTTGCAGGGAGGTCCGGGGGGAACAACCCTATTTCATGCGCTGGTAACGGCCATCGTCGAGCCGGACGATGCGGCCTTGCAGCTCCAGTTCGACCAACTGCGTCTGCAGGTCGGCGGTGTCCATTCCACTGCGGGCCTGGATCGCATCCAGGTGCAGCGGATCGTAGCCCAGCGCGTCCAGCACCGGGTGGTCAGGCAAGGCCTCCGCGGCGGCGGGCTGGGCGCGCGCGGCCGGCGTGGGGTCGCCGCCCAATTCGTCGGTGATGTCGCGGGCGGTTTCCACGAGCTTGGCGCCCTGGCGGATCAGCGCATGGCAGCCGCGCGAAAGCGGCGAATGGATGGATCCGGGAATGGCGAAGACCTCGCGCCCGCCTTCTGCGGCAAGCCTGGCCGTGATCAGCGATCCGCTCTGGCGGGCGGCTTCCACCACCAGCACGCCGCGCGCCAACCCGGCCACGATGCGGTTGCGCTTGGGGAAGTGCTGCGGCAGCGCGCCCGTGCCCAGCGGCAGTTCCGATACCAGCGCGCCGTGCGCCGCGATGCGGTGCGCCAGGTCGCGATGCTTGGCGGGGTAGATGCGGTCTATGCCGGTGCCCATGACGGCCACCGTGCCGGCGCCATCGGGGCCGGCGTCCAGCGCGCCTTCATGGGCGGCGCCGTCGATACCTAGCGCCAGCCCGCTGACGACGCGCCAGCCATGCCCGGCCAGATGCCGCGCAAAGGCGCGGGCGTTTTCCTGGCCGCCGGGCGTGGCGTTGCGCGCGCCCACCACGGCCAGCGACGGCCCCTGCAGGAAAGCGGGGTCGCCCGCCACATAGAGCAGGATGGGCGGGTCGGCGATGGACAGCAGGCTTTGCGGATAGGTGGGATCGGCCAGCGTCAGGATGTGCCGGCCGGGCGCGGCCACCCATTCCAGCGCGCTTTCGACCTGCGCCGCCATCTCTGGCGGCATCGGGGCGGCCAGCTGCCGCGCCAGCGCTTCGGGCAGATGACGCGACAGAGCCGCGGCGCGCTGGGCGTAGATCTGTTCCGGCAGGCCGAGCGCGCCGAGCAGGGTGCAGGCGGTGGCGGAGCCGATGTTCGGTTCCAGGGACAGGCGCAGCCAGGCGGCCAGTTCGGAAGGGGATTGCGTAAGCGGCATCGTGCGGGGCGCGTAAGGGCGTCGGTGGTGCGAGAGTGTCGCATGCGGGGCGTTGGGCCGCGGGCCGGGGCGGATTGATTTGCGGCGTGGCGCGGCCAGGAAACTCCCGGGCACATGGCAATCCTGCCAATCCCGGGATTAGCCGAAAACTATTAGAAATCAAGAGTCTAATGAATTAAACTCTTATGTAAACCTGACTACTGGCATTTCCCCCGCAATGGCTTTACTTCCTATTCTTCGCTACCCGGACCCGCGCCTGCACAAAAAGGCCAAGCCGGTCGCCGAGGTCGACGACCGTATCCGCCAACTGGTGCGCGACATGGCCGAAACCATGTACGACGCGCCGGGCGTAGGCTTGGCCGCGACCCAGGTCGACGTGCATGAGCGCGTCGTCGTGATCGATGTGTCCGAGGAAAGCAACCAGCTGCTGGTCCTGATCAATCCCGAGATCACGTGGCGCAGCGACGACTACAAGATCTACGAAGAGGGGTGCCTGTCTGTGCCCGGCGTCTATGACGACGTCGAGCGCGCCTCCCGCATCCGCTGCAAGGCGCTGGACGTGGATGGCAAGCCCTTCGAGTTCGAGGCCGACGGTCTGCTGGCCGTGTGCGTGCAGCACGAGCTCGATCATCTGGAAGGCAAGGTGTTCGTGGAATATCTGTCCAGCCTGAAGCAGAACCGCATCAAGACCAGGCTGAAAAAGGCCGAGCGCGAAGCGTTGCGAGCGTAGAGGGGCCCACCCCCTACCCGCCGCGCGGGCCCCCTAGGCGGGCCCCTCTCCAGGGGGCGGCGCAGGCGGACCGGCAAAGCCGGATCCGCGGCGCCCCGGATCGGCCAGGCCTCCTGGCTGCGGGCAACGCGATTCTTTGAACGTCCGTTCCATTCTTCTTTTTACGTCCCATGCGCCTAGTCTTTGCCGGCACGCCGGAATTCGCCCGTATCGCTTTTGACGCCCTGCGCGCCGCAGGCCATGAGATCCCGCTGGTCATGACCCAGCCCGACCGCCCGGCCGGGCGCGGGCTGAAGCTGACGCCCAGCCCCGTCAAGCAGGCGGCGCTGGACGCCGGCATCGAGGTCGCCCAGCCGCGCAGCCTGCGCCTGGACGGCCGCTATCCCGAAGAGGCCGGCGAGGCCCGGGCGCTGCTTGAGCGTGTGGCCCCCGATGTGATGGTGGTGGCCGCCTATGGCCTGATCCTGCCGCAATGGGTGCTGGACCTGCCGCGCCTGGGCTGCCTGAACATCCATGCCAGCCTGCTGCCGCGCTGGCGCGGCGCCGCGCCCATCCAGCGCGCCATCGAGGCCGGCGACGCGCAGACTGGCGTGACCATCATGCAAATGGATCAGGGCCTGGATACGGGTGACATGCTGCTTGAACGCGTCGTGCCCATTGGCGGCGACACCACGGCGGCCGAACTGCACGATGCGTTGGCGCTGGCGGGCGGCGAGGCGATCGTCGCGGCGCTGGATGCGCTGGCTCAAGGTGGACTGACGCCGCGCAAGCAGCCCGAGGCCGGCGTGACCTACGCCGCCAAGCTCGACAAGGCCGAGGGCGCGCTGGATTGCACGCAGCCGGCGGAACTGCTGGCGCGCCGCGTGCGCGCCTTCAATCCCGTGCCGGGCGCCAGCATCCGCCTGCCCGGCCTGGCAGACCCGGTGAAGGTGTGGCGTGCGCAGGCGCTGGATCAGGCCACGACGGCTGCGCCCGGCAGCGTGCTGCGGGCCGATGTCTCAGGCATCGACATCGCCACCGGCAACGGCGTGCTGCGCCTGCTGGAATTGCAGAAGGCGGGCGGCAAGCGCCAGCCCGTGGACGTGTTCGCGCGCGGCTGGCAGCCGGCCTGACAACACCGGGGCCGAGCCGCCCCTGAACTCGCTTTCAATACAAGGTGCTGGCCACGCGGGCGGGTAGATCGCGGTCGTAGGTGACGCCGTCGAAGGTGCCTGCCGTCAGGTCCGACAGGATGCGGCCGGCGCTGGGCAAGGCGCTGCGCGGCACCTGGGTAGCGGGATCCCACAGCTTGGAGCGCAGCAGGGCGCGCGAACACTGGAAATACACGGTGTGCACGTCGACGACGAGCACCGAGCGCGGCAGCTTGCCGTCCATCTCGAAGCGGGCGAGCAGGGCGGGGTCCACGCTGATGCGCGCCGCGCCGTTGACGCGCAGGGTTTCGCCCACGCCAGGCACGAGGAACAGCAACGCGACCCGCGGGTCGGCCAGGATGTTGCGCAAGCTGTCGATGCGATTGTTGCCGCGGCGGTCCGGCAGCAGCAGCGTCTTTTCGTCCTCCACCACTACAAAGCCAGCGGGGTCGCCGCGCGGCGAGGCGTCCAGGCCATCGGGACCCGCGGTCGCCAGCATCGCGAACGGCGCGGCTTCGATGAAGGCGCGGTAGTGCGGATGCACATGGTCCACTTCCTTTTTGATCGAGGCTTCGCCAGGCGAGCCGTACAGCGCTTGCAGGGCGTCCGCGTCAGCAACCAGGTGGGCGGGGTCGATATGCATGGCAGTGAGGTCCCAGGTTCAGGCCAGCGCGGCTGGCAGGTCGGCAACAGTCAAGAACAGCTCGTCGGGGCCGCGTTCGCGCAGCGCCTCGACATGGTTATAGCCCCAGGCGACGGAGCCCACGCGCACACCCGCCTTGCGGGCGGCGTCGATGTCGCGCATTTCGTCGCCCACCAGCAGAAAGCGCTCGGGGGCGGTGCCGTGCTGCTTGAGCAGGCGGTCGATCTTGGCGGACTTGCCGAACAGGTCGGTGCCGCATTCGTAGTTGTCGAACAGGGCGGCGGTTTCCGCGCCCAGCACGCGCTGCACGTTCTCGATGGAGTTCGAGCTGACCACCGCCAGCCGCAGCCCGCCCGCCTTCAGGCGCGCCAGCGCGTCGGGAATGCCGTCGAACAGGTGCACGCTGGGGTCGATTTCCTGCATCAGCGTGCGCACATGGGCCATGATGGCGGGCAGCTTCCACAGCGGGATGCCGAGAAACTTGAGGATCTCGGCGGCATCGCGATGGCGCAGCTGGTCGCGTTCGGAGGCGTCGATCTTGCGGAAGCCATATTTGTCGGCCACCGTATTCAGGATGGAGTTGAACCATGGCATGGTGTCCGCCAGGGTTCCATCAAAATCAAAAGCAGCGATGTCGTATTTCAAGTCGCGGATCTCTAGAGCCTGTTGATGCTGAAATGGCCGTGTACCGACCCTAGGCGCCGTTCGGATGCAGCAGATAGTGCACGACGGGAGCCAGGCCTTCGAGCGGCGGCGCGCCGGCCACGACGCGGGCGGCGCTGGCCCAGGGATAGTCCAGGCCCAGCAGCCATCCGAACACCGCTTCGGTATCGTGCGCGGGCAGCGTCACCATGGTTTCGATGGTGATGACGAGGTTGCTGGCGCGATAGGGCTCGGGCTGGAATTCCCAGTCATAGCGGCCACAGCCCACGCGGACGTTGCCCGTGGCCTTTTCCGTCATGCCCACGATCCAGTCGCACTGGTAGTCGGGCAGGCGCGCGCCGGCCTCGGGCCGCGCCAGGTAGAACGTGTAGACGTTGTCGTAGGTCTGGCCGAACTTGCGCACCAGCGTATCGGTGATGGCGGCCAGGCCGTGCGACTCGGGCGGAAACGCGATGGCCTGCGTGCGCAAGGCCATCTTCAGCACGGCGTCCGGCGCGAACGCGCGCGCCATGTAGTGCGGGCGGTTCTCGTCCTTGGCGTGAAAGTAGTCGCGCAGGACGGATTCGGTACTGGCGGGAGTCAACGCATGGGTGGGCATTGCGGGGCTTCCGTTGTGGTCTGGTGAATGGATGGCCTCAGGCCTTGATCTGTTCGAACCACTTCGAGACATTGGGCGGTTCGTACATGGCGTAGCGGTCCAGCAGCAAAGCAGGGTCCTCTTCCACCACCAGCATGTCGCGATGCTGGGGGCGGATGAATTCTTCCTCGACCGCATGGTCCACGAACTGGACCAGCGCGTCGTAGTAGCCGGCAATGTTCAACAGGCCGCAGGGCTTCTGGTGCATGTTCAGCTGGGCCCAGGTCCAGACTTCGAAGAACTCTTCCAGCGTGCCCGCGCCGCCTGGCAGCGCGATGAAGCCGTCGGCCTTTTCCATCATCATGGCCTTGCGCTCGTGCATGCTCTGCACCAGGTGCAGTTCGGTCAGGCCGCGGTGCGCCTGTTCCTTCTTCATCAGCAGTTCCGGGATCACGCCGATCACGCGGCCGCCGGCGGCCAACACCTCATTGGCCACCACGCCCATGATGCCCACGACCGAGCCGCCGTACACCAGTCCCAGATCGCGCCGCACCAGTTCGCGGGCCAGCACGCGGGCCTGCTCGATGTAATCCGGCCGGGCGCCCGGGTTCGAGCCGCAATACACGCAAATGTTCTTCAGAGTCATAGATCTTCGGGTGATGCCTATCCCGTTACAGATTGCGTCACGGGTTTTCGGGAAGCCCATAGTTTACGCAAGGTTCGAAAACCGGTTTCGCCGGGCAATTTTGGGGGGCGCAGGCAATGTTTGGACACAGCATGTTCGGCCACGATCGGTAGACTGGGTTGTACGGAGAGACTGGAAGCCCAGTGTCGCAGTGCTTTCACTTAACCAAGAGGAGCCACGATATGGAACAAGCAACCCGTACCCACGCGCAGGCGAGCCGCCCGTTCGACATGGACGTGAAGGCCATACGCGCCAAGGCGCGCAAGGACATCGAGTCCGGCGCCGTGACCGACACTTATCGCGCCGACCGCCAGACCGTGTTGAAGCTGCTGAATGAAGCGTTGGCTACCGAGATCGTCTGTGTGCTGCGCTACAAGCGCCATTACTTCATGGCCCGCGGACTGAACGCCGAGCCCGTGGCCGCGGAATTCGCCGAGCACGCCACGCAGGAACAGGACCATGCCGACCGGCTCTCGGAACGCATCGTGCAGCTGGGCGGCGAGCCCGACCTGTCGCCCAAGGGTCTGTTGGAGCGCAGCCATTCTGAGTACGTCGAAGGCACCTCGCTGGAGGACATGATCAAGGAGAACCTGATCGCCGAGCGCATCGCCATCGACAGCTACCGCCAGATGATCGAGTACATCGGCGAACAGGACACCACCACGCGCCGCCTGCTGGAGGAAATCCTGGCGGTGGAGGAAGAGCACGCCGACGACATGTCGGACTTCCTGGCCAAGCGCTAGCGGGCGCGGCGCGCCGCCCGGGCATCGTGGCGGCGCGCGGCCGCGTCCAGCGCCGCATGATGGGTCTCGGCCCACCGGTCCAGCGCGATCAGGGCCACGTTCAGGGACTGGCCCAGTTCGCTCAGCCGGTAGTTCACGTGAGGCGGCACGGTGCCCAGGTCCTCGCGCAGCACCAGGCCGTGGCGCTCCAGTTCCTTGAGCGTCTGCGTCATGACCTTTTGCGAAATCCCGTCCAGCCTGCGCAGCAGCTCGTTGTTGCGCATGGGGCCATGCTCCAGCGCAGGCAGGATCAGCGGCACCCATTTGCCGGCGATCAGTTCCAGGGCGCGGCGCGACGGACAGGCGGCGTCGAACACGTCGCCCGCGGGCGTGGAGGCGGATGGCTTTTTCATAGTTACCAAAAGGTGCGTACTTGTCGTACGGTAACTATAGTCTCTAAGCTAGCCGTTCCCTAGTCCTGGCAGGAGGCCGCAATGGCCTGGTTGATTCTGGTCGCCGCGAGCGCGGTGGAAATCGTGATGGCCCTGGCCTTGAAGTATGCCGACGGCTGGACGCGTTTGTGGCCCAGCGTGATCGGTATCGCGGCCGCGCTGGGCAGCGTGTTCTTGCTGACCTTGGCCATGAAGCAGCTGCCCGCAGGCACTGCCTATGCCATCTGGACCGGCATCGGGTCCGTGGGCATCACCGTGCTGGGGATCATGCTCTTCGGGGATTCGCCGTCCGCCGCCCGCCTGCTGTGCATTGCGATGATCGTGGGCGGGGTGGCTGGGCTCAAGCTGCTGGAAGCTTGAGCCCAGCACGCGGCGGGCGCCGCGCGCGGGACCGGGCTCAGATCGCGTCGGCCCAGAGGTCGTATTCGTCGGAATCGGTGACGCGCACGCGCACCAGGTCGCCCGCCTTCAGGGGCTTGTCCGAGCTGACGTAGACGCAGCCGTCGATCTCCGGCGCGTCGGCGCTGCTGCGACCCACGGCGCCGTCTTCGTCCACTTCGTCGATCAGCACGTCGATCTCGCGGCCCACCTTCCTGGCCAGGCGAGCGCTGGAGATCGATTGCTGCAGCTCCATGAAGCGTTCCCAACGTTCCTGCTTGACCTCGTCCGGCACCGGATTGTCCAGCACGTTCGCGGGTGCGCCTTCCACCGGCGAATACTGGAAACAGCCCACGCGGTCCAGCTGCGCTTCCTGCATCCAGTCCAGCAGGTACTGGAAGTCTTCCTCGGTTTCCCCGGGGAAGCCGACAATGAAGGTCGAGCGTATCGTCAGATCCGGGCAGATTTCGCGCCAGCGCTTGATGCGGGCCAGGGTCTTGTCCTCGAAGGCCGGGCGCTTCATGGCCTTCAGGATGCGCGGGCTGGCGTGCTGGAACGGAATGTCCAGGTAGGGCAGGATCTTGCCCTCGGCCATCAGCGGAATGACTTCGTCCACGTGCGGGTACGGATACACGTAGTGCAGGCGCGTCCACACGCCCATCTCGGACAAGGCCATACAGAGTTCGGTCATGCGGGTCTTTACCGGACGGCCGTTCCAGAAACCGCTGCGGTACTTCATGTCCACGCCATAGGCGCTGGTGTCTTGCGAGATCACCAGCAATTCCTTCACGCCCGCCTTGACCAGGCGCTCGGCTTCGCTCAGCACGTCACCCACCGGCCGGCTGACCAGGTCGCCGCGCATCGACGGGATGATGCAGAAGCTGCAGCGGTGATTACAGCCTTCCGAGATCTTCAGATAGGCGTAGTGGCGCGGCGTGAGCTTGATGCCTTGCGGCGGCACCAGGTCCAGATAGGGGTTGTGGTCCTTCTTCGGCGGCGCGGCCTGGTGCACCGCGCGCACCACCTCTTCGTATTGCTGCGGGCCGGTCACGGCCAGCACGCTGGGGTGCACGTCGCGGATCACCGATTCCTCGACGCCCATGCAGCCGGTCACGATGACCTTGCCGTTCTCGGCCAGGGCTTCGCCGATGGCCTCCAGCGATTCCGCCTTGGCGCTATCGATGAAGCCGCAGGTATTGACCACGACCACGTCGGCATCGTTGTACTCGGGCGTGACGACGTACCCTTCGGTCCGCAGCTGGGTCAGGATGCGTTCGGAGTCGACCAGGGCTTTGGGACAGCCCAGGGATACGAAGCCCACGCGCGGGGTTCGGCCGTCGGCGTTGGCCGCGGCGATAGTGTCGGCCAGGGCGGAGGTGGCGGACGCGTTCGCGTCAGCGCTGTTGGCCTTGCCGGGGCCCTTGCCAGGCCGGGAGGTTTCGAGGATTTCCAATGTCGTTCACCAAAAAAACGCGCGGCAAGCGTGTCGCGCGGCGGATGTGTTTTTCATGTCGGGCGAGGCCGGGGCGGCTGGCCTCAAGATTCAGCGTGTTCGTTGGCGGGCCACGGGGGCAGCTCTCGCAGGGTCTCGGGGTGCAGCATTGCTACCTGTAGCAGGGTCTTTGCCGCACCCGAGGGGGTGCGTCGTCCTTGCTCCCAATCTTGCAGCGTGCGCACGCTCACGCCCAGCAGCTCAGCGAAATCCGTTTGCGGCAGGCCCACGCGGTTGCGTGCTTCGCTGATATGCGACGCCTGCCACGGTGCGCTGCGCGCCGTCGGGGCAGCATTCTTCATGGCTCTTCAAAAGTCGGGTGGCGCCTGTGCGGCGTCCCAGGGGGTCATGCCGTCGCACCATGATGGGGGCGAAGGCGAATTTTTGATTATACGGCATTGCCGTAGGCCATGTGCAGCGGGGCCGAGACTGTGTCCGATATTTCATAGGGGAGATTGCGGCTCGCAGGCCAGGTCCTTGATACTTGGGACAGGGTCGCATCGATCCTTGACCGATTTCTTTGCACCCATGCATAATTCTTCCAACGCAACCCGCCACACGTGTTATCCACGGATAACGTGCCTCGCTCAGAGGCCGTGCAAAAGGCGGGTTTTTCACGTCCATGGTCTGTGCAACAACAATGACGAATGAAGCGCAGGCCGCGTATTCCGCGCCGACGCGAACAGACCGCGGTCCCAGGAAGGCGTTCGACAAACCACATCTTGAGCCGGAGGCGTTGATCGTCAAGTTGCGGGGCCAGGGCATGGTTATCGATGCGAAGACGGCGTTGCCCTATTTGCGGCAAATCGGCGGCTACCGGTTGAAAGGCTATTGGTATCAATGGCAGGACGCGGAAACCAGGAGGTTTCGCGGCCACGTCCATTTCGACCAGGTGATCAGGCGCTACGAGTTTGATCGCGAGCTACGCAGAATTACCAGTGACGCACTCGAACGAATAGAGTTGGCAGTGCGCACCGTGATGTCGAATGTGCTCAGCCGGCGGGAGGGGCCGCATTGGTTCATGAAAGAGGATCTTTTCACTTGGCCGCAGGGTTGGCGGCATCAGACTTTTCTCGAGAAAGTCCGGGACGAAATCGACCGCGTTCGTAAAAAGCCATTCATCGCGCACTATCGCGCAACGTACGATTCTCCCGAGTTTCCGCCAAGCTGGGTCGTGAGTGAATGCCTGTCCTTCGGATCCTGGACGCACGCATACAAGGGCCTGGCGAACGGTGAGTATCGCAAGGAGATCAGTCGAAGGTTCGGCGTAGAGGCCTGCGCTGTTTTTGACACATGGCTCTATGCTTTTGCAGTGCTGCGCAACACGGTCGCGCATCATGGCCGTCTATTGGGTGCACAGACCAGTGTGACGCCGGGTGACTATCGGAAGCGCGGACTCAGCTTCAATAGGCGTCGCACCTTCTTTGTGACGGCATCCGTCATTAGCTACATCGGAGCGCGTCTGGGGTATGGCCGGAGCTGGGAGGGCGATCTGCAATCGCTGATGGAGCGCTTTCCCGACATTCCAGTCGAGCTGGGGTTGGGTTTCCCGCCCAATTGGCGGGAGCAGCCCGGTTGGGCGTCCCAGTCTTCCATCCCGCGACTAGCGCAGTGATCCGTCGGTCATGCTGCTACGTACATCAATGACATATGCAGCGCCGCGCGCAACTTCCGGCGCCGGATCCGCCGCCAGCCGCGCAAGCAGCGCTGTCGCCATCGCGCCTGGAATCTCAGCTAGCGCCTGCGAGATGCGGACACGGGCCTGGACCGGGGTGTCGTCGTCGGCCGTTGCAGCTTCAAACCGCGACACGATTTGCAGGGCGACTGCGGGATCCTCCGCGAGTCCGGCCAGGGCGTCGGCTGCTTCGACATCGTGATCGCCGACCAAGATCTGTTCGATCAGCAGGGGGATGGCATCATGCACGCCCTGTGCGCCAAGCGTCCGGGCGGCCCGGTACCGGATATCGGCACTGGAGTCCGCCAGCGCCGTTCGCAACAGGTTGAACGCCTCGTCGCTGCCCACATAGGCAAGCGCCACTACCGCGCGTTCGCGCACCTCGGCATCGGGCAGGCGTAGGGCGGCCGCAAGCACGCCAATGCCGTCGCCTTCGGTTCTGGCCAGGGCCCAGCGCAGGGCGCCCGCAACGTTCTGGTCGGGCTCCTGCAGCAAAGCCTGGGCCACCCGTTCGCTCAGCGGCGCGCCGCAGATCGCCGCATCCAGCGCTGCGCGCTGTCGCAGCGGCGCATCCGCCGAGTCCAGCTGGTTCAGCAATTGGACGATGTCCAGCACCTTCGGCCAATCGGCAGGGGCCGCCGCGCGCACCGCGCTCAGCCGCGCCAGCAGCTCCTGCTCCGCGGTCAGACGCTGTTGGCTGCGCGTGATGAGTTCGTCGATGAGGGCATCGGGCAGGGGGCCTTGGCGGTTTAGCGCTTGGCCAACCTCCGAAAGCGCCAGGCCCAGCGTGCGCAGGCTCTCCACCTGGAAAAGACGCCAGACATCGGCTTCCGAATACTCGCGATAGCCCGCCATGGTGCGGCCTGAAGGTTTGAGGAGTCCGAGCGAGTCGTAGTGCCGCAACATGCGCGCGCTGATCCCCGAACGCCTGGCCAGTTCGCTGATGCGCATGAATGCTCTCTCCTGTGTGGTCTGCGCCCCAACCTGCGTATCCGCGCCTGGGGGACGGTTTTGCGGCCGTTGCTCAGACAATTATCGCTGCCCGGAAGGGCGCGCGGAATCGGTGGCGCGCGGCAATGACGGCGCCATAGTCCGGGCGTCCGCGGGGTCCAGCACGAAGGGGCCTTCCGGATCCGCGATCAGCCTGAGGGTGGCGCGTGCGTGGACGCGCACCGACGGGCGCTTGTGCTTTGCGGCGGCGGCTTGGAGGAAGGCGATTGCGGCGTCTCCGAGCATCGCCAAGGCGCGGCTGAGACTGCGTTTGAGATCCGTATCGCCGCGCCCGAGTTCTAGCACCAGCTCCCGCGCCAGACCGTCGCGTTGCGAGACCGGCGCCAGCCCGGCGGCGGTGCGCCATGCGGTTCGCGCGACCTCCGGATCCGCGTCATGTAAGTGCGCGCGCGTGATGGCGGACCAAGTGCCAGGATCGCCGATCTTCGACAGCGTGTGCAGCGCCTGGCTGCGCGCTTGGGCCCGGGGCGAGTTCAGTTCTGCCAACAGCAAGGGCAGGGTGTCGGCCTGCGGGTGCCGCGTCAGCGCCCAGGTGAGCATATCGCGCACGAAAAAATCCGCGTCCGTGCCGCAGCACGCCACCAATAGCGGGACGCTGACAGGATCGGGGAGCGTCCCGGCGCGCAGCGCGGCCGCCAGGCGGACCGATGCGTCCGGGTTGTCGAGCGCCGTCTTCAAGGCGGCATGGGAACTGCCGGGGGGGTGATGGGCCATGGGGTGCCTCCTTGCCCGGCAGTGGACACCTTCACACTGTGAGAAGGTCAAGGAGGCGGCAAACGGATCCGCAAGTGATTTGAAATCGAGGTCCTATCAAGGCGCGCTGCGCCGGTACAAGGCCAGGGTCCCCGCCAGCCCAATCAGCAGCCCCCCGCAGACGCGGTTCAGCCAGCGCAGGCCGGCGCCCTGGAAGGCGCGCACCATCTGCGCGCCCAGCGCGGCGTAGGCCAGCATCACGGCGATGTTCATCAGCGCCATGACCCCGGCCAGCACGGCGTATTGCGCCAGCAGAGGGGCGGCCGGATTGATGAACTGGGGCAGGAAGGCGGACATGAACAGCAGCGCCTTGGGGTTGGTCAGCGCCACCGCGAAGCTGCGCAGGCCTAGCGCCAGGCCGGCCGGACGCCGGGCGTCCGCCTGGGCGGCAGGCATGACCAGCGCCGCGTCCGAGCGCAGCATCTTCCAGCCCAGATAGGCCAGATAGGCCGCGCCCACCCATTTGATGAGCTGGAAGGCGATTTCGGACGCCGCCAGCACCACACCCAGGCCCGACGCCACCGCGCCGATCAGGACCAGGTCGGCCAGTACCGCGCCGGCCATGCCCCAGCAGGCCGCGCGCACGCCGTGGCGCGAACCGTTGCTCATGGCGAGCAGGACGGTGGGGCCTGGCGTGATGATGGTGACGGCCGAGGCCAGGATGAAGAGCAGCAGGGTGGCGAGGGTCATGAGGGGCTCCGTGGCTGGGGCCAGTGTGCCGTGACGGCCGCCATTCGTCCAGGTCCGGCTACCATAGCGGTCTTATCTCCTGAATTTGCATCATGTCCACGCGTTCCGACTCCCCCAATCTGGCCCCTCCGCTGTCCTCCGTCCTGCTTTCCAGCGCGGAGGTGGTCGAGGGCGTGCTGGACGGCCGCTCCCTGACGGACGCGCTGGCCGGCGTGGAATCGTCCTTGCGGCCCGCCACGCAGGCCGTGTCGTTCCATGCGATGCGCTATCTGGGCTGGGCCGACGCCGTGGGCCGCGAGATGGTGCAGCGCTATCCCAGCGTGCTGTTCGAATCGCTGCTGCTGGTGTCGCTGACCCTGCTGAAGGAAGAGGGCGACGCCGCGGCTGCCCTGCCGGGCATGCCGGTCTACGCGGCGCACACGGTGGTGGATCAGGCCGTGACGGCGGCCTCCCGCAGCCGCGCCCTGGCTTCCTATAAGGGCATGCTCAACGCCTGCCTGCGCCGTTTCCTGCGCGAGCGCGCGGCGCTCGAGGCTGCCGTGGCGGATAGCCCCGAGGCCCAATGGAACCACCCCGGCTGGTGGGTCAAGCAGCTGAGCGTGGCTTACCCGCGCGAGTGGCGCGAGATCCTGGCCGCGGCCAACCTGCCAGCGCCGCTGACGCTGCGCGTCAACCGCCGCCGCGCCAGCCGCGAACAGGTGTTGGCCGCCTTCCAGGCCGTGGGCCTGGCGGCCGAGCCCGTGGGCCAGTCCGGCCTGGTGCTGGCCGCGCCCAAGCCGGTGGCGCAATTGCCCGGTTTTGCCGAGGGCTGGTGGTCGGTGCAGGACGCCGGCGCGCAGCTGGCGGCCGAGCTGCTGGCGCCCGCCGATGGCATGCGGGTGCTGGACGCCTGCTCGGCACCCGGCGGCAAGACCGCCCACCTGCTGGAGCTGGCCGATATCGACCTGCTGGCGCTGGATGCCGATGCCGACCGGTTGGCCCGCGTCGGGCAGAACCTGGACCGGCTGGGCCTGGCAAGCGACCGTGTCCAATTGAAAGCGGCGGATGCGGCGGACCTGGACGCCTGGTGGGACGGCAAGCCGTTCGACGCGGTGCTGGCCGACGTGCCCTGCACGGCCTCGGGCATCGTGCGCCGCCATCCTGATATCCGCTGGCTGCGGCGCGAGAACGACGTGCGCCGCACGGCCACCCTGCAGGCCAGCATCCTGGACGCGCTCTGGCGCACGGTGGCGCCCGGCGGGCGGCTGCTCTACGTGACCTGCTCGATCTTCCCGATCGAGGGCACGCGCCAGGCGCTGGAGTTCATGCAGCGCCATCCGGAGGCGCAGCGGCTGGACGCGCCCGGCCAATTGCTGCCAGTTGCGGTCGATGCAACACCTGCGGCGCAGCGCGACGGGTTTTTCTACGCCTTGTTTGCCAAGCAGTCCTGAATCGCCAAGAATAGGGGGCATGACGTAGTTCCGGTGCCGTATGTCCATTATTCCGCGCTTAATTCTCGGGTTGTTGCTCGCATCTGCCTTGCTTTCTCTTGTGCCGGGCGGGCAGGCGCATGGGGCCGAACCCAAAGTCACCGAAGTTCGCCCGGCGGTGCGCGACGGCAAATTGGAAATCGACGCGGACATCGAGTTCGAACTGAACCAGCAACTGCGGGACGCGGCCCAGCGCGGTGTTCCGCTCTACCTAACTGCTGATCTCAACATCAACCGCGAACGCTGGTGGTGGTTCGACAAGTCCCTGGTCGATACATCCCGCACCTGGCGCATCATCTACAACGCCCTGACCCGGCAATGGCGGGTCGGCGTGGGCGAACTGACCTTCCCGGTCGCCTCGCTGGATGACGCCATGGGGGTCATCCGGCACATCCGCAACTGGCCGGTGGCGGACGCTGGCGACTTTGACGCGGGCGTGCTGTACGGCGGCCAGTTGCGCCTGCGCCTGGATACGTCGCTTTTGCCGCGGCCCTTCCAGGTCAACGCCCTGAATAGCAGCTCCTGGGTACAGTCGACGCCGTGGATGGACTTCACGTTCGTGCTCAGCGACAAGGAGAAAGACCCGTCATGAGGCTTGTGCTTCGGCTGGCCCTGATGGTTGGCGCCGCAAGCGGCCTGGCATTGCTGGGGCTGCTGGCGTGGTCCACCGGCAATGCCTCGCGCTTTGCGCGCTACTACGACACGCTGCTGGTGCTGAACGGCATTTTTGCGCTGGCGCTCTTCATCTGGGTGGTGGCGCTGACCGTGAGGCTGGCGCGGCAGATCCGCCGGCGCCAGTTCGGCGCGCGGCTGACGGCCCGCTTTTCCCTGGCGTTCGCGCTGATCGGCGTGGTGCCCGGCGCGCTGATCTACACCGTGTCGGTGCAGTTCATGTCGCGCTCGATCGAATCCTGGTTCAACGTGCGGGTGGACACGGCACTGGAGGCAGGCCTGAACCTGGGCCGCGCCGCGCTGGACTCGCTGCTGGCCGACCTGGACGCGCGCGCGCGCTCCATGGCCATGGAGCTGAACCGCAGCTCCGACAGCGGCGTGACGCTCGCCTTGACGCGGCTGCGCGAGGCCAACGGCGTGCAGGAAGCCATGGTCTTCACCGGCAGCGGGCGCATGATCGCGTTCTCCACCAGCCAGTACGGACAACTGCTGCCGGCAACGCCACCGTCCACCGTCATGAACCAGTTGCGGCTGGCGCGCGGCTATTCCGCCGCCGAGGCCGACGACCCCGTGACCCCCGGCGCTGAAGGCGGGCTGCATCTGCGGGTGGTGATTCCGCTGACGGGTCCCGACCGCTACGACAACCTGCTGGGGGCGGCGTCCGAACCGCGCTGGCTGCAGCTGCTGCAGCCGGTGCCCGAGCAGATCGCCCATAACGCCAATCTGGTGCAGCAGGGGTTTCGCGACTACCAGGAGCTGGCGTTGTCGCGGCTGGGCCTGCGCAAGCTGTACGGCATCACCCTGACCCTGGCCTTGCTGCTGGCGGCCTTCGGCGCCATCGCGGTGGCGCTCTCGCTGTCCAAACGGCTGGTGCGTCCGCTGCTCAGCCTGGCGGGCGGCACGCAGGCCGTGGGCGTTGGCGACTACCGGCCCTTGCCCGAACCGCCCGAGCGCGACGAAGTCGGCCAGCTCACGCGCTCGTTCAATGCCATGACGCGGCAGCTCGACGAGGCCCGCCGCATGGTCGAGAGCAACCGGCAGCAGCTGGAACGCTCCAATGTCTATCTGGAAAGCGTGCTGTCGAACCTGTCCTCCGGGGTGCTGGTGTTCGACGAATCGTTCCGCGTCACCACCGTCAACCAGGGCGCCCAGACCATCCTGGGCGCGGATCTGCGCTCGGTGATCGGCCGGCCGCTGGAGACGGTGGCCGGCATGCTGGAGTTCGCCAACATCGTGCGGCAGGCTTTTTCCGCCCACGCCGCGGTGGGTTCCGAGCGCCAGCACTGGCAGCAGCAATTCGAGATCGCTCCGGGCCAGGATGACGCGCCCGCCGGGGCGCAGCCCCTGACCCTGCTGGCGCGCGGTACGCATCTGCGCGTGGATGGGCGCGGCAACGGCTATCTGGTGGTGTTTGACGACATCACCGAAGTGATCTCCGCCAACCGGACCGTGGCCTGGGGCGAGGTCGCCCGCCGGCTGGCGCACGAGATCAAGAACCCGCTGACGCCGATCCAGCTGTCGGCCGAGCGCCTGGCGATGAAGCTGGAGGGCAAGCTGCCGCCCGCCGAGGCCCAGATCGTGGAAAGGTCCACCAATACCATCGTCAACCAGGTGGCATCGCTCAAGCAGATGGTGGACGATTTCCGCGAATATGCCCGCACGCCGCCGGCCGTGATGCAGCGCATCGACTTCAACGCCCTGGTGGCGGACGTGCTGTCGCTGTACGGCTGGGAGCCCGAAGGCGGTGCGTCGCGCCTGGCCGAAAAGGCCTTGAATCTGGACGTGACGCTGGCGCCGGACCTGCCGCTCATCGAGGGCGATCCCACCCAGTTGCGCCAGGTGATCCACAACCTGATGTCCAATGCCCGCGACGCGATCGCCGAGCAGGGCGGGCAAGGGCGGGTCAGCGTGACCACGCAGCTCATGCGTAGCGAGCAGCCCGACCGGGCGGCCCATCAGGCGCTCAGATTCACGGTCGCCGATACGGGCCCGGGCTTTCCTCCCCAGGTCATGCAGCGCGCGTTCGAGCCCTACGTCACCACCAAGTCCCACGGGACTGGGTTAGGATTGGCAATCGTACGCAAGATCGTGGAAGAACACGGCGGGCGTATCGACCTTGCGAACCGCAAGGAAGGGGGCGCGCGGATCTCCATATTGTTGACCCGGCTGGCTTCCGAGGCCGATACTATGGACGCGACCGCGCAAGAAAAGGATAATGCGGCTACGCAATAGGTGGATGCTTTATGGCCAGAATTCTGGTGGTTGACGACGAAGTCGGTATACGCGAGCTTTTGTCGGAAATCCTATACGACGAAGGACACACGGTCGAGCTGGCTGAAAACGCGGCGCAAGCGCGCGCCGCACGCTTGCGCATGCGTCCTGACCTGGTGTTGCTGGACATCTGGATGCCGGACACGGACGGCGTCAGCCTGCTCAAGGAATGGGGCTCGCAAGGTCTGTTGGACATGCCCGTGATCATGATGAGCGGCCATGCCACCATCGACACGGCAGTCGAGGCCACGCGCATCGGCGCCATGGACTTCCTTGAAAAACCGATCACGCTGCAGCGTCTGCTGAAGACCGTCGCCGCCGGCCTGGCGCGCGGGCGCGCGCCGCATCCGGCGCCTGCCGCCGCGCATCCGGCCGTCGCCAGCGCCGCGGTGGCGCTGGAAGACGAGCTCGATCCCCCGGTCGCCGCCGCCGCGCCGGCCAACGAAGTTCCGGTCACGTCCAACGGCCAACTCGGCAGCATTTCGTTGGACCAGCCGCTGCGCGAGGCGCGCGACGAATTCGAGCGCATCTATTTTGAATACCACCTGGTCCGCGAAAGCCACAGCATGACCCGCGTGTCGGAACGCACGGGGCTGGAACGCACCCACCTGTACCGCAAGCTCAAGCAATTGGGCATCGAGTCCGCCCGCAAGCGGAGCTCATGAAGATCCTGATCATGGGCGCTGGTCGCGTAGGCACCAGCGTGGCCGAGAACCTGGTGTCCGAAGAGAACGACATCACGGTGATCGACTCGGATCCTGTCCAGCTCCAATACCTGCAAGAACACTTCGACCTGCGTGTCGTCCATGGCGACGGCTCGCAGGTATCGGTGCTGGAGGCCGCCGGCGCCGCCGACACCGACCTGCTGATCGCCTGTGCGGCCTCGGATTCGGCCAATATGGTGGCCTGCAAGATCGCGCGCCAGCTGTTCAACATTCCCCGCCGCATCGCCCGCATCCGCTCGGTCGAGTTCGCCGAGCACCCGGAACTCATGAGCGAAGAGGGCTTCTGCATCGACGCCCTGATCAGCCCCGAGCGCAGCGTCACCACCTATCTGCACAGCCTGATCGAGTTCCCCGAGGCTTTGCAGGTGGTGGAGTTCGCCGAAGGCCGGGTCAGCGTCGTGACCGTGCGGGTCGGGGCGGGCAGCCCGATGGCCCATTCGCCGGTCGACAAGCTGCGCGACGTCTGGCCCGACGTGAAAGCGCGCGTGATCGACGTGCTGCGCGGCGGCCGGCCGCTGCGGGCCGGCAGCGGCACCGTCATCGCCCCGGGCGACGAGGTGGTGCTGGTGGTCGACTCGCGCGATGCGCGCCGCGCCGTGCGGCAGCTGCGCGAGGCCGAGCGCGCCGTGCGCCGCGTGATGATCGCGGGCGGCGGCAATATCGGCCTGCGCCTGGCGCGCCAGCTGGCCGAGGAAAAATACAGCGTCCGCATCATCGAGCGCGACCAGAAGCGCTGCGAATACCTGGCGACCCAGCTGCCCGACAGCGTGCTGGTGCTGCACGGCAGCGGCACCGACGAAGCGCTGCTGGAACGCGAGAACATCGAGGACATGGACACCTGGCTGGCGCTGACCAGCGACGACGAGGACAACATCATGTCCTCGCTGCTGGCCAAGCGCCTGGGCGCGCGCAAGGTGATTGCGCTGATCAACCGCCAGGCCTACGGCGAACTGATGCAGGGCAGCCATATCGACATCGCGGTGTCGCCGTCCCAGGCCACCATGAGCGAACTCCTGCGGCACGTGCGCCGCGGCGACGTGGCCGCCGTGCACCGGCTGCGCCAAGGCGTGGCGGAAGCGCTGGAGGCCATCGCCCACGGCGACCGCTCCACCTCCAAGGTGGTGGGGCGCGCGGTCGGGCAGATCAGCCTGCCCAAGGGCGCTAGCATCGGCGCCCTGGTGCGGGAAGACGAAATCATCCTGCCGGACGCCGACACCGTGATCGAATCCGACGACCACGTCATCGTTTTCGTGCCCTCGCGCCGGCAGATGCCGCGCGTGGAAAAGCTGTTCCAAGTCTCGGCGTCGTTCTTCTGATGCGCGCCGCCTCCTTCCTACTGCGCGGGCCGCGCGCGGCCGGATAGCTCCATGAAGCGCGTTCTGGGCACCCTCTACATCCTGGGCCTGACGATGGTGATGTTCGCGCTCACCATGCTGATCCCGCTGACCGTCGCCTACGTGGGCGGCGACGGCGCGCGCGAGGCCTTCCTGGACGGGTTCCTGATCTCGGTGGGCATAGGCGGGGGCCTGGCCGCGATAACGCGCCGCGCCCGCTGCGAGCTGCGGGCGCGCGATGGCTTCGTGCTGGTGTCGGCCGTGTGGGCGGGCCTGCCCCTGCTGGCGGCCATTCCGCTGCTGCTCTACTTCCACGGCGCCGGCTTGCCGCTGTCGTTTACCGGCGCCTATTTCGAGGCCATGTCGGGCCTGACCACCACCGGCGCCACCGTCCTGACCAATCTGGACACCTTGCCCCCGTCGATCAACCTGTGGCGGGCCACGCTGATCTGGATCGGCGGCATGGGCATCCTGGTGCTGGCCGTGGCCATTCTGCCCCTGCTCGGGGTGGGCGGACACCAGGTGGTGCGGGCGGAAACGCCCGGGCCGATGAAGGACGAACGGCTCACGCCCCGCATCGCCAGCACCGCCAAGGCGCTGTACGCGGTCTATTTCGTGTTCTCCATCCTGTGCTTCCTGGCCTATCGGGCGGTCGGGCTGTCGTGGTTCGAGGCCTGGTGCCATATGGCCACCACCATGGGCCTGGGCGGCTTTTCGACCTGGGACGATGGCTTCGCCCGTTTCGATTCGGTGGCGGTGGAAATGGTGGCGATGGTGTTCATGCTGATCGCGGGCATCAACTTCGCTACCCACTTCAACGCCTTCCGCCAGCGCAGCGCGCGCGCCTACGTGCGCTGTCCGGAGGCGATTCCCTACCTGGTGGTGGTCTTGGGAGTGGGGCTGGTCATCTCGGTGTTCCTGTTCCTGAAAGGGGTCTATGAAGACCCGCTGCAGGCGCTGCGCTACGGCATGTTCAACACGATTTCCATGGCGACCACCACGGGCTACGCCAATACCGACTTCGCGCAGTGGCCGCTGTTCGCGCCGCTGACCATGCTGCTGCTGTCGGGCTTTGCCACGTCGGCCGGGTCGACCGGGGGCGGCATCAAGATGATCCGGGCGATCCTGCTGGTCAAGCAGGCGCGCAACGAGCTGGTAACAATGTTGCACCCGCACGCGGTCAGTCCGGTGCGTATCAATGGCCGCGCGGTCGAGACCCGCACCATGTCGTCGGTGCTGGCCTTCATGCTGTTCTACGGCCTTTCCATCGCCGTTTTCACCAGCCTGCTGCTCCTGTCCGGCCTGGATCCGATCACCGCCTTCTCGGCCGTTTTCGCCAGCGTCAACAACACCGGCCCCGGCCTGGGCCCGGTCGGCCCCATGGGCAACTTCGCCGTCCTGTCCGATTTCCAGATCTGGGTCTGCACCTTCGCGATGCTGATCGGGCGCCTGGAACTGCTGACGGTGCTGGTGCTGTTCACCCCTATTTTCTGGCGGAAATAGTTCAGGGATAACCCTTATAAGGGTTGTCCCACCCCCTCTCGGAAGCCCCTTGAGCGCTTGCTGTCCGGCTGCCGCAGGCCGGGAGGCCGCGCCGTTTCTATGCCGTGAGCGCTCGCTCACTTTCCTTCACAGGGAAAAACCGATTGCTTCGTGATGTTGCACATAAATGTCACGATTTTCCATCTTCTTGCCACAAAACAGCGGCTATCATGCGTGCACAAGCTGCCGTCTAGTGCCCCCCGGGCTGTTTCCGGGCTTCAAGGTCGAACGGCGCACACCCTCATCAAACATTCAGAAAGGAGTCCGAGATGGAACAGATCCCGTTCATTTCGTCGGCCCCCAACACCCTGGGCATCGAGCTCGAGCTGCAACTGATAGACCCGCGCAGTTTTGACCTGACCGCAGCCTCGGACGAGCTGCTGGCTCAAATGGCCAACCACCCCATCGCCGACCGCGTTAAACCGGAAATCACGCGGTCCATGATTGAACTGAATTCCTCGGTGCACGAGCACCCCATGGGCCTCCTGGCCGAGATGCGCGAAATGCGCGACGCGCTGATCGAAGCGGCGGACGCCGTGGGCGTGTCGGTCGCCGGCGGCGGCGCCCACCCCTTCATGCGTTGGCAGGAACGGTCCATTTCGGACACCCCGCGCTTCCAGTACCTGGCCGAAATGTACGGTTACCTGGCGCGTCAATTTACGGTCTTCGGCCAGCACATCCACCTGGGCGTCAAGAGCGGCGACGATTCCATCAAACTGTTGCGCCGCCTGTCGCCCTATGTGCCGCACTTTATCGCCTTGTCGGCCTCGTCGCCCTATTGCGAGGGGGTGGACACCTTGTTTTCGTGCTCGCGCCTGAACGCGGTCAACAGCTTCCCGCTGGCCGGTCACATGCCGCCCGAAGTGAAGGACTGGTACCAGTTCGAGGCCCATCTGGCGCAGCTGCGCGCCTATGGCCTGGCGGAAAGCATCAAGGACCTGTACTGGGACATTCGTCCCAAGCCGGAATTCGGCACCGTCGAAATCCGCGTATGCGACACGCCGCTGACGGTCGAGCGGGCTTGCCAGCTGGCAGCCTTCGCCCAGGCCCTGGCGGTGCTGCTGATGCGCGAGGGCGACCCGGGCGACGGCGCCTGGCTGTCCTACCGCAGCAACCACTTCCAGGCCTGCCGCTTCGGTCTGCAGGGCAGCTACGTGACGCCGGACGGCCAGCGTCTGCGGCTGATGGACCACCTGCGCAACCTGTTCCAGCGCCTGATGCCGGTGGCGGAAGAGCTGGGCACGGGCGACATGATCGCTGCCCTGCGCGACGAATCCATGCGCAGCGGCAACGATTCCCGCTGGCTGCGCAGCCAGTTCCACCGCTTGCGCGACCTGCCGCTGGTGGTGGAGGCCATGTCGAACGCCTGGCGCGGCGCGGCCTCGCCAGGCGTAGGGCCCGCGGAACCGACGGCAGTCTTGAGGCGCCGTATTCGCGCAACCTCAGAGCCTATGTCGGCGCTGCCGGCTTCCGAGCCCGGGGTCAGCGTGCCGATGCCGGAACGGCTGCACTAGGCGGGAAGGCCGGCGCTCGCAAGGCGCCGGCTCCGCCGGTCAGCCTCTGCCGCCCCGATCAGGGCGTGCGGTGCCGGCCGCCAATCGCGCTGACCGACAGCCGGGTTTCTCCGGCCACGGTGCGATGCGCGGCGGCGCGCCAAGCGTGGCCGTAGGCGACTTCAATGCTCAGGACAATCAGGCCGTCGGGCCGGCGCTGCGCTTCCAGCGCGGCGCAGAGGCGGTCGCGCCAGTCGCGGCCCACCAGCCCGCCGCGCCGGCCTTCGGCCGGGTTGCCGCCCAGCGCGCGCACGTCCTGCAGCAGCTTTTCCGGGCTGCGGTACGTCAGGGTCAGGATCTCCTGGTCCATGACCGGATCCGCGAAGCCGTTTTCCACCAACAGGTCGCCGAAATCATGCATGTCCACAAAGGACGGCGTGGCCGTGCGCAGTCCGGCGTCGTCCAGGGCCTGGCGCAGCTCGCGCAGCGTGGCCGGCCCCAGACAGGAGAACATCGCCAGCCCGCCGACTTTCAGGACGCGCCGCCATTCCGCCAGCACGGCGTGCGGGGCGCGGTGCCAGTGCATGGCCAGGTTGGACCACACCAGTTCGAGTGATTCGGGCGCCAGGCCCGTCGCCGCCAAGTCGGCGTTGACGAAGGCAGGGGCGGCCGGGCCGCGGCGCGCCAGCTTGCCGATCCAGGCCGACAGGCCGGCGGGGGCGTAGCGCTTGCGCGCCTGTTCCAGCAGCGGTTCGCAGTTGTCCAGGCCGGTATAGGCGGAGTCGGGATAGCGTTCGCGCAGCAGCGGCAGGTTGTCGCCTGCGCCGCAGCCCGCGTCCAGCATGGCTTGCGGCTGGACCCGAATGTATTGCAGGCGGCCCAGCATGCGGCGGGCGACTTCCCCGTACAGGAACTGGGCCTCGGCCAGGTCGCCGCGGCGGGCGAATTGCCGGGGTACGTCAGCGCTGACGATGGGCAGGGAGGGGAGCGTTGCGGATTCTGGCAGGGACATTTCGGTCGCGCCCGCGTCTGCAACGCGGGCGGATCATGGTTTCATGAGGGATGGCATCCATTATTGCGCATCCCGGCCGCGGCTTCCGATTGCCCCTACGGGCCATGGGGCGGTGGCTGCTGTCGCGGGTCGGTTGCGATTGCCCCTTGTGCGGCGCCCGGGTGGCGGGTGCGCGGCTTTGCGCGGGCTGCGAGGCGGATATCTGCGGGGATGCTCTCCACCGGGCCGGGGCCGGTGCCGCGGCCGTCGCGCGCGGCCATGCTCCGCGCCGCTGCCCTTTTTGCGCCCTGCGGTTGCGTCCGGACGCGCCGCACTGCGCCGCCTGCCTGGGCGCGCCCCGGGCGTTTTCGCGCACGATTGCCGCCTTCGACTACGCGCCGCCCGCCGACACGCTGATCCTGATGCTGAAGACCCGCCTGCGGCTCAGCATGGCGCCGGTGTTGGCCCGGTTGATCGCGGCTGCCGTCGCCCGCGACGGTCCGGTACCGGACGGCGCCTTGCTGGCGGCCGTTCCCGCCAGCCGCGCATCGCTGCGCCAGCGCGGCATGAATCCGGCCGGTGAAATTGCGCGCAGCCTGGCGGCGGAGCTGGGGCTGCCGCTGGCGCGCGGGCTGCTGCGGCGCCGGCGCGAGACGCCCCGGCAGACCGCACAGGGCCGCCAGGCCCGCCGGCTCGGGGCGCAAAACCTGTTCTATTGCGTGGGCGACGTGCGCGGCCGGCAGCTGCTATTGGTGGATGACGTCATGACCACCGGCAGCACCGCCAACGCGGCCGCCGCCGCGCTGCTGGCGGCGGGCGCGGCGGACGTCAGGGTGCTGGTGGCCGCGCGCACGCCCTGAGCCGGCCCGCAGGCAAATCGGCGACAATTCCCGATGTGCGGCGACGTTTCCGCCGCAAGCCGTCCCGAGTCCCGAGCACCATGTTCCACGTCATCCTCGTTTGTCCCGAAATCCCGCCCAATACCGGCAACGCCATCCGCCTGTGCGCCAATACGGGCGCGCAATTGCACTTGGTGCGTCCCTTGGGCTTCGAGCTCGACGACGCCCGCATGCGCCGCGCCGGCTTGGATTACCACGAATGGCAGCCGGTCCGCGTGCATGACACGCTGCAAGAGGCCCTGGCCGATACCGGCGCCGCGCCGTCCAGCATCTACGCGCTGACCACGCACGCGCAGCGCAGCGTGGCGGACATCGGGTTCAAGCCGGGCGACGTGTTCGTGTTCGGCCGCGAAACCGCGGGCCTGTCGGAGGAACATCAGGCGATGTTCCCGCCCCAGCAGCGCCTGCGCCTGCCGATGCGCGCCGGCCAACGCAGCCTGAACCTGTCCAATGCCGTCGCGGTGACGGTGTTCGAGGCCTGGCGCCAGCAGGGGTATGAAGGGGGAGTGTGACGGGGCGCGCTGAATCCGGCGCGCTCGGCCCGTCACGGCTGGGCTGCAATCAGTCCAGCGACAGATTCAACTTCTCGATCACCTGATCCCAGCGCGCCTTTTCATTCTTGATGCGGGCGGTCAGGGCTTCGGGCGTGGATGGCGCGGGCGTGAAGTACTGCAGCGCCAGCTGCTTGCGCACCGCGTCGCTGCCGATGATGCGCGCCAGCTCGCTGTTGAGCCGTTCGACGATGGGCGTGGGCGTGCCGGCCGGAACCAGCACGGCGTTCCAGGAAATGGCTTCAAAGTCCGGATAGCCCTGGGACGCCATCGTCGGCACGCCCGGCAGTGCCTCGCTGGGCTGCAGGCTGGTCACGGCCAGCAGCTTCACCTTGCCGTCGCGCGCCTGGGGCACGGCGATGGCCGGCACCATGAAGCCGGCCTGGACGTCGCCGCCGATGATGGCCGAGATGACCTGCGGGAAGCCGGAATAGGGGATGTGCGCCAGGTCCACGCCCGCGCTTTCCTTGAACATCTCCATCGCCAGGTGGGCCGAGCTGCCCGGGCCGACGGAACCGTAGTTCAGCGAATTGCCGCGGCCCTTCACCAGCGCGACGAAGTCCTTGACGTTATCGACCTTCAGGCTGCTGGGCACGACCAGCACGTTGGGGCTGGTGCCCACCAGCGATACCGGCTGCAGATCGCGCAGCGGGTCGTAGCCCAGCGTCTTCTTGTACAGCGTGGGGGCGGTGACCAGCGGGCCGTTGATCGTGTAGAGCAGCGTGTAGCCGTCCGGCTTGGCCTGCGACACGATGCGGGTGCCGATGTTGCCGCCCGCGCCCGGCTTGTTGTCGATCACGATGGGCTGGCCCAGCGCCTGCGACAGCGGTTCCGAGATGGTGCGCGCCAGGATGTCGGGCGACGAGCCGGGCGGGAAGGGCACGACCATGTGGATCGGACGGTCGGGCCAGTCGGCGTGGGCGGCGGCTGGCAGAATCGCGGCCAGGCTCAGGCACAGGCCGCGTAGCAGCGGGCCGACCCGGAACTTGCGGGCTTGCGTCATGAAGGATGTCTCCTCGGGTTGTGCGGGGTATTTGTTTTTGGGGCGACTCAGTGGGGCCGGTCGTCCGGCGCCGCTTCCGGCTGGCTGGCTACCCCGCTTTCGTAGCGGGCGTCGCGCGCCAGCAGGGCGGACACGGCCGTCATGGGGGCCACGCCGTCGAACAGCACGGCGCAGACGGCTTCGGTGATGGGCAGTTCGACGCCGATGGCGCGGGCGCGGTCCAGCGCGGCGCGCGCGCAGCGCACGCCTTCGGCCGTGATGCCGCTGGCCAGGATGTCGGCCAGCTTGCGGCCGGCGCCGATCTCCAGGCCCACGCGGCGGTTGCGCGACAGCTCGCCGGTCGCGGTCAGGACCAGGTCGCCCAGGCCGGTCAGCCCGGCGAAGGTCTCGGCCTGCGCGCCCAGCGCCACGCCGAAGCGGGTCATCTCGGCCAGGCCGCGGGTGATCAGCGCGGCGCGGGCATTGGTGCCCAGGGCCAGGCCGTCGCCGATGCCGCAGGCGACCGCGATCACGTTCTTCAGCGCGCCGCCCACTTCCACGCCGACCAGGTCGGTGCTGGCATACACGCGCAGCGCCGCGCCATGGAAGGCGGCGGTGGTGGCGTCGCGCAAGGCGGGGCTGTCGCTGGCCACGGTCAGCGCGACCGGCAGGCCCTGCGCGACTTCGCGCGCGAACGAGGGGCCCGACAACGCGCCGCCAGTGGCGCCGGGCAAGGCCTCGCGCATGATTTCATGGGGCAGCCTGGCCGTGTCGGCTTCAAAGCCCTTGCACGTCCAGACGATGGGCGTGTCCTGTAATCCCAGCGTGGGCAGCCGGCGGGACAGCTCGCCGCAGATGGCGGTCAGGCCGGCCACGGGCACGCCCAGCACGATCAGGCGGCGCGCGCCGTCTTCTTGCAGGCTGCGCAGCGTGGCGTCGAGATCGGAGGAGATATTCAGTGCCTGCGGCAGGGCGATGCCTGGCAGGTAGCGCGCGTTTTCGTGCGAGGCCGCCATGTCGGCGGCCTGCGCGGCATCGCGCGCCCAGAGTACGGCGGCGTGGCGGCGGCTGGCGGCCGCCGCCAGCGCGGTGCCCCAACTTCCCGCACCCAGGACGGCGACGCGCAGGCGTGGCTGGATGGGATTTTTCATCGCCGAGCCGCCTCAAGATGAAAAGCGCCCCCACGGGGGGCAGCAAGCCGAAGGCGCGGCGTGGGGGCTCTTTTCATGGGGCGCCGCGGCTGCTTTACTGGCGGGTCGCGCCAGGGGGCAGGATGATGCCCGAGTCGCTGCCATTGCCGTTGGCGGCGCTTTGCTGCTGTTGCAGCTCGGCCAGGCGTTGCTCGTACAGGGCCTGGAAGTTCACTTCGGTCAGGTGCAGCGGCGGCATCGAGGTGCGGGTGATCGCATCGGCGATGTTGGCGCGCAGGTAGGGGTACAGCATGGTCGGGCAGACGATGCCCAGCAGCGGGTCGAGCTGTTCTTCGGGGATGTTGGCGGCCTCGAAGATACCGGCTTGCGTGCCTTCGACCAGGTACACGACCTTCTCGTTGATGCGGGTGGTGACGGTGACGGTGACCGTGGTTTCGAACACGGTTTCAGCCAGGCGTTGGCCGCCCACGGTGATGCTCACCTCGACCTGGGGCGCTTCCTGCTCCAGGAAGACGTGGGGCGCGTTCGGCATTTCCAGCGAAAGGTCTTTCAGGTAGACGCGCTGCAGATTGAACGAGGGCGCGTTGCCGCCTTCTTGCTGGGAGTTTTGGTCTTGATCAGCCATGAGTGTTTCCGTTGGTGGGAGGGGCAAAAAGGGGCGATTAGCTGGCCAGCATGGGGGCAAGGCCACCCGAGCGGTCCAGGGCCATCAGGTCGTCGCAACCGCCGACATGGGTATCGCCGATGAAGATCTGCGGGACGGTGCGCCGGCCGGTGCGTTCGATCATGACGTCGCGTTGGGACGGGTCCCGGTCGATCTGGATGATTTCCAGGTCGGTCACGCCGCGCTGCTCGAGCAAGGCCTTGGCGCGGGCGCAATAGGGACAATAGTCCTTGCTGTACATGACGACTTTATTCATGGGCGCTCCTGTGAGTACAAGAATAGGTAGATGGGGGCGAGGCCCCAGGCTTCAACCCTTCTGGGTCACGGGCAGGCTGGCCGCCGACCAGGCGCGCATGCCGCCTTCCAGCGGCACGACGTCGGCGAAACCCTGGGCGCGCAGCTTGGCGGCGGCGCGGGCCGAATCGCGGCCATTGTCGCAAACCACGACCAGCGGCTTGTTCTTGGGCAGCGAGGCGGCTTTCTGCTCCAGATCGGCCGCCGGCACGTTGCGGGCCTGGGCGATGTGGCCGGCCTGGAACTGTTCGGCGGGACGGACGTCGACCCATACGGCCTGGCGCTGGTTGACCATCTGGATGGCCTCGGTCGTGCTCACGGCCGAACCGGTGCGGCCTTTGCGCAGGGCGGGGATGGCCAGCATGATGCCGGAGATCACGGCAACGGCGACGATGAAGACGTTGTTTTTATCGATCAAGAATTGCAAAAGGTCCACGGGGCATCCTGAAGTGCGGCGACTAGCCTGGTATAGGCAAACCCTGATGCGCCGCGCCGCGGAAATGGGCGGGTGCGCCGGGGCAAAATCAAGGGCAAAATCGCTCAATTATAAAATGAGCGCATTCCTTCACTTTAACCCGCGTTACAAGCGTCCCAAATCATGCACAAACTCGTTCTGATGCGCCACGGCGAAAGCCAGTGGAATCTGGAAAACCGCTTCACCGGTTGGACCGACGTCGACCTCACCGAGACCGGCCGCGAACAGGCCCGCAAGGCCGGCGAACTGCTCAAGAAAGAAGGCTACACCTTCGACCTGGCCTACTCGTCGTTGCTCAAGCGCGCCATCCGCACCCTTTGGATCGCCCTGGACGCCATGGACGCCATGTACACCCCGGTCGGCGTGACCTGGCGCCTGAACGAACGCCACTACGGTGCGCTGCAAGGCCTGAACAAGGCTGAAACCGCCGCCAAGTACGGCGACGAGCAAGTGCTGGTCTGGCGCCGCGCCTACGCCATCGCCCCGGAGCCGCTGGCCCTGGACGACGAGCGCCATCCGCGTTTCGACAAGCGCTACGCCAAGGTGCCGGCCGACCAGCTGCCCGCCACCGAATGCCTGAAGGACACCGTGGCTCGCGTGCTGCCGTTCTGGAACGAATCCATCGCCCCGGCCATCCGCGCCGGCCGCAATGTCCTGATCGCCGCCCACGGCAACAGCCTGCGCGCCCTGATCAAGCACCTGGACAACGTGTCGGACGAAGACATCGTCAACCTGAATATTCCCACCGGCCAGCCGCTGGTGTACGAATTGGATGATGACCTGCGCCCGATCCGCCACTATTATCTGGGCGATGCCGCCGAGATCGAGGCGGCCATGGCTGCGGTGGCAGCCCAGGGCAAGGCTAAGAAGGACTGATATTCCTATGCGTCGCGCGGCAGGGTTGTTGTTGGCGGTCATGTTGACCGGTGGAGCGCTGTCGGCTCGCGCCGCGCCCAATGACCTCGCCGGCCGCCAGTCCGACGCGGAAAAGCAGCAGGCCGCCTTGCGCGACCGCATCGAGAACCTGCAAAAGGATATCGATGACCGCGAGGCTGCCCGCAAGGAAGCCGCCGACGCGCTCAAGCAGTCCGAGTCGGCGATTTCCAAGATCAACCTGCGCCTGCGGGAGCTGGCCGAGGCCAACCGTCAGGCGCAGGCCGACCTGACCGGCCTGGAAAAACAGATCGGCGCCCAGCAGGTGGTGCTGGCCAAGCGCCGCACCGAACTGGCCGAACAGCTGCGCACCCAGTACACCAGCGGCCTGTCACCCTGGACCGCCCTGTTGTCCGGCGACGATCCCCAGGTGCTGGGGCGCAACCTGGGCTATCTGGATTACGTGTCGCAGGCTCGCGCCAAGGCCGTGCAGGCCCTGCGCGAGGACATCGAGCGCCTGGCCGCCCTTCAGGGGCGCGCCGACGCCCGCCGCGCCGAAATCGAAAAAGTCGTGGCCGAGACCTCCGAGCAGAAGACCGCGCTGGTCGGTCAGCAGAAGGAGCGCGCCACGCTGCTGGCTCAGCTGGAAGGGCAGATCGCCGCCCAGCGCGCCGAAGCCAACAAACTGGGACGCGACGACCAGCGCCTGTCGCGGCTCATCACCGATCTGGACGCGGCCATCGCCAAGCAGATCGAGGACGCCCGCCGCGCCGAGGAAGCGCGCAAGCGGGCCGAGGAAGTGCGCCGCGCGGAAGAAGCGCGCCGCGCCGCTGAAGAAGCCAAGAAGCGCGCCGACGCCGAGCGCCGCGCCGCCGAAGACGCTCGCAAGAAGGCCGAGGCTGACCGCAAGCTCGCCGCCGACAACGCCAAGCAGGCCGCCGACAATGCCAAGCGCGAGCGTGACGCCCGCGATGCCCGCGATGCCGCCCAGGCGCGCGAACAGGTCGAAGCCGCCTCGCGCCAGAACCGCGGTCCCGTGGCGGTGGCCGACCCGGATGCCGCCGGACTGCGCCCGGCCGAGCAGAAGCAGTCGCGGCTGACCACGCCCGAACCGCCGCCTCAGGCCAAACCCGCGGAACCGCCCAAAAAGGCGGAACCTATAGAGGAAAAACCCGCTCCAACCCGTAGTGAGCCCGCTCAGCAGACCCAGACCGCGCGCGCCGCACCGGTGGGCGGCGGCAACGGCTTGCGCCACGGGCTGTCCATGCCGGTGCGCGGCCAGGTGCAGGGACGTTTCGGGGTCGACCGCCCGGACGGCGGCGTATGGCGCGGCGTGGTGCTGCGCGCGGCTGAAGGCACGCCGGTCAAGGTGGTGGCCCCCGGCACGGTGGTCTACGCCGATTGGCTGCGGGGTTTTGGCAACCTCATCATTGTGGATCATGGGCAGCAATACCTGACCGTCTATGCTTACAACCAAAGTCTGCTCAAACGGGTGGGAGATTCGGTGACGGGTGGCGATACCATCGCCACGGTCGGGGCGACCGGCGGCCAAGTGGAATCCGGCCTATACTTTGAAATTCGCCATCGTGGCGCTCCTGTGGATCCGGCACAATGGCTGGCGCAGTAGATTGATGTCGTTGGTAATTACCAAACCCCATCGGCGAAAACAAAATTCGGGAAGTGTGCATGGGCACTCGTAAGTTTCGCGGTTTCGGTCTGATTGCCATCGGTGCGGTGGCTGGTGTGTTGCTCAGCGTAGGCGTGACTGCGGTCGCCCAGCGCGGCAGCCCTCTGCCACTGGACGAACTCAGGCAGCTGAGCAATGTGTTCGCCGCCATCAAGAACAACTACGTCGAGGCCGTCGACGACAAGACCCTGATCGACAATGCCATCTCCGGCATGGTGTCGAACCTGGATCCGCACTCGGCCTACCTGGACGCCGACGCCTTCCGCGAAATGCAGACGGCCACGCAAGGCGAGTTCGGCGGCCTGGGCATCGAGGTCGGCGCCGAAGACGGCTTCGTGAAGGTCATCTCCCCCATCGAAGATACGCCCGCGGCCCGCGCTGGCGTGATGGCCGGCGACCTCATCATCAAGATCGACGACACGCCCACCAAGGGCATGACGCTCAACGACGCCGTCAAGCTGATGCGCGGCGCGCCCAAGTCGCCGATCACGCTGACCATCATGCGCGCCGACCGTCCGCAGCCCATCGTGCTGAAGATCGTGCGCGACATCATCAAGGTGCGCAGCGTGCGCAGCAAGATGCTGGACAACGGCATCGGCTACGTCCGCGTCGCCCAGTTCCAGGAAAAGACCGGCTCCGACCTGGCCAAGCAATTGAAGGACCTCGGCGCCAAGGAAGCTCCCAAGGGCCTGGTGCTGGACCTGCGCAACGATCCGGGCGGCCTGCTGACCAGCGCCATCGGCGTGTCCGGCGCGTTCCTGCCGCCCGACTCGGTGGTGGTGACCACCGACGGCCGCACTCCCGACGCCCGCCATAAGTACCTGGCCACGCCTTCGGAGTACGCCCGCGGCGAAAGCAACTACCTGGCCGGCCTGCCGGCCTGGACCAAGACCGTGCCGATGGTGGTGCTGGTGAACGTGGGTTCCGCCTCGGCCTCCGAGATCGTGGCCGGCGCACTGCAGGACCACAAGCGCGCCAAGGTCCTGGGCAACCGCACCTTCGGCAAGGGCTCGGTGCAGGTGATCCTGCCGCTGTCCGAAACCACCGCGGTCAAGCTGACCACCTCGCGCTACTTCACGCCCAGCGGCCGCTCCATCCAGGCCACCGGCATCGAACCTGACTACGTCGTCGCCGACACGGCCGAAGGCGACCTGTTCCGCCTGCCGCGCGAAGCCGACCTGCAGCGCCACCTGTCCAACCAGCAGACCGCCAACGAAGTGAAGTCCAGCGCCGGCGAAGATAACGCCGACCTGCCGGCCAAGGTGTTCGAATTCGGCGGCAAGGACGACTTCCAGCTGCAGCAGGCCTTGAACGTACTGGCCGGCAAGCCCGTGCAGAAGGGTTCGGCCCGCGCCCAGGCCAAGGCTGACGCCAAGGCCGGCGGCGGCACGCCCCAGCGCATGAAGATCACGCCGACCGGAGTCGAGCCCAGCAAGGACAAATGAACGACGAGCAACTGCTGCGCTACGCCCGCCATATCCTGCTCGACGAGCTGGGAATCGAAGGGCAGGAAAAACTGCTGGCGGCGCGTGTGCTCATCGTGGGGGCGGGCGGACTGGGTTCCCCCGCCGCGCTCTACCTGGCCACTGCCGGCGTGGGCGACATCACCCTGGCCGACGACGACGTCGTCGAGCTGAGCAACCTGCAACGCCAGATCCTGCATACCACCGCGAGCGTCGGCCGTCACAAGGCCGAGTCGGGGCGCGACATGCTGGCGGCCTTCAATCCGCAGACCCGTGTTCATGCCCGCGTCGAGCGGCTGGAAGGCCAGGCCCTGTCCGACGCCGTCGCCCAGGCAGACCTGGTGCTGGACTGCACCGACAACTTCGCCACCCGCCACGCCATCAACCGCGCCTGCGTGCAGCATCGCAAGCCGCTGGTGTCGGGCGCCGCGATCCGCTTCGACGGCCAGGTCAGCGTCTATGACCTGCGCGACGACAACGCGCCCTGTTACCACTGCCTGTTCCCGGAAGCGGACGACGTCGAGCAAGCCAATTGCGCCACGATGGGCGTGTTCGCCCCGGTCGTGGGCATCATCGGCAGCATGCAGGCCGCAGAGGCCCTGAAACTGCTGTCCGGGGTGGGCGAAAGCCTGTCGGGCCGGCTGTTGTGGCTGGACGTGCGCACCATGCAATGGCGCAGCGTCAACGTCCAGCGCGACCCGGAATGTGCCGTCTGCGGCCATCGCGGGCACTGATTTCCTGCCCGGGATTGGCCCCGCGGACAATATAAAACGCTTGTAATACCTGCTATAACGCCAGCCAGCCTACCCGAAAGCGGGTAGATGGCCTGGGGTTATCGCGTGGATACAGCACTGAAGTTCAGTTTGCCCAAATGGCGCCTGACGCGTTGGCTGACGCATTCCGGGCACGATACCCCTGCGGACATCCGTTCGGCCCTGATCGCCAGCCTGTTCGGCACGCTGCCCATTTTCGCCGGCGGCGTCATCAACACCCTGATGATCTCCGGCGTGGTCGCCTGGCGCCGCCCAGAGCCGTTGTATCTGTCCTGGCTGGCGCTGGAGGTGGCGCTGGCGCTGGTCCGCGTGCTGATCCTGCGGTCCGCCTTGCGTGCCGCGGCCAAGGGCGGCAATACCCATACCGACATCTACATCCTGCTGGCCCTGTTGTGGGCGTTCAGCGTGGGCTATGGCGTCTTCGTCACTTTCATCAACGGCGACTGGCTGGCTGCCACCTTGGCCGGGGTGTCCTGCGGGGCCATGGCCGGCGGCATCTGCTTCCGGAACTACGGCGCGCCGCGGCTGGTCGGCGCCATGATCTTCCTGAGCCTGGGGCCGATGTGCCTGGGCGCGGCCTTTACCGGCGAATACGTCACGGCCATCGTCTTCATCCAGATCCCGTTCTATCTGGTCAGCATGAGCGTCGCCTCGCACCGGCTCAATCGCATCCTGGTATCCACCATGCTGGCCGAGCGCGCCAGCGAACGCCGCGCCAGCGAAGACGCGCTGACCGGCCTGGCCAATCGCGCCGGCCTGCAGGCCGCGCTGGAACGCGTCTGCACCAGCGCGCGCGGCCAGGACAGCTCCGCGGCGCTGCTGTACATGGACATGGACGACTTCAAGCTCATTAACGACACCTACGGCCATGCCGCCGGCGACCAGGTGTTGATGACCATCGCCCAGCGCATGCGCTCCATGCTGCGGGTGGACGACGTGGCGGCGCGGATCGGCGGCGACGAGTTCATCGTGCTGGTGACCGGCATCGACGCCACGGCCGCCCTGCGGCTGGGCGAGCACCTGCTGCACGACGCCTCCCAGCCGATCACCCTGGCGGATGGCACGCGGGTCAGCGTCGGCCTGTCGATAGGCATTTCCATCGTGTCCGGCGCCAACCGCAGCCCGGAAGCTGCCATGCATTCCGCCGACGCCGCCCTTTACCGCGCCAAGGCGCAGGGCGGCCGCTGCTGCGCCGTGGCGGGAGCGGACGAAGCCGAGAATACCGTGCCGGACGGCGAACCCGCCGTCGCCTGATCCACCGCGCCCGCGGCAGCCCATCAAGCTTGAAGCCGATCTGGAAGCGGCTTCTTTCTTGAAAGTTATCAGATAACCTGAGAAGTGTGCCTATAATGCCCGGATGCTGACCAAGAGCCTCACCTTGACCGAACAGGTCGCCCGCCAGATCGCCGCCGACATCGCCGGGGGCGCCTATCCCATTGGCGCCAAGCTGCCGGCGGGCCGCGTGCTGGCTGAGCAATACGGCGTCAGCGCCGCAGTCATCCGCGAAGCCACTGAACGGCTGCGCGCCCAGGGCCTGATCCAGAGCCGGCAGGGGTCCGGCAGCACCGTGCTGTCGCGCACCGGCGCACAGGGCTTCCAGCTATCCGCCGGCATCGCCGTGGACCGCAAGCAGCTGGCCGGGGTCTACGAACTGCGCATGGAGCTGGAAGGCGGCGCGGCCGCGCTTGCCGCGCTGCGGCGCGACGATGCGGACCTGGCTGCCATGGCGAGCGCCCTGGCCGACCTGGAATCGCATCTGGACGACCCGGAGCAGGGCGTGGAACACGACATCGCCTTTCACCGCGCCATCGCCGCCGCCACGCACAACAGCTGCTACCAGGACCTGCTGCAGTATTTGAACCTGCAGCTCAGGCTGGCGGTCAGCACCGCGCGCAGCAATAGCCGGCTGCAAGCCGGCCTGACGGCCGCCGTGCACCAGGAACACGTGGCCGTGTTCGAGGCCATCCGCGCCCGCGATCCCGAACGGGCGCGGCACGCCGCCGCCCGCCATCTGCAACAGGCGGCCAGCCGCCTGCAACTCGATCTCCTCTCTCCCGCCGCAAGGCAGACATCATGAGCGCATCCGACTTTACGCAACGCCTGGTCCAGGCCCTGGGCCCTGACACCGTCATCACCGCCGAGGCCGACATCGCGCCCTGGTTGTCCGACTGGCGCGGCCTGTACAAGGGCAACGCGCAGGCGGTGGTGCGCCCGCGCACGACCGCCGAGGTCTCCACCTGCCTGGCGCTGTGCCAGGAGGCAGGCGTGCCGGTGGTGCCGCGCGGCGGCAACACCGGCCTGTGCGGCGGCGCCACGCCGGATGCCGCCGCGGGCAACGTGGTGCTGAGCCTGGACCGCATGAACGCCGTGCGCTCCATCGACACCATCGCCAACACCATGGTGGCCGAGGCCGGCGCCATCCTGGGCAACTTGCGCCGCGCCGCGCAGGACGCTGGCCGTCTGCTGCCGCTGAGCCTGGCGGCGGAAGACTCCAGCCAGATCGGCGGCAACGTCGCCACCAACGCGGGCGGCGTGAACGTGGTGCGCTACGGCATGGCGCGCGAACTGGTGCTGGGCCTGGAAGCCGTGCTGCCCACGGGCGAGATCTTTCACGGCCTGCGCACGCTGCGCAAGGACAATACCGGCTATGACCTCAAGCAATTGCTGATCGGTTCCGAAGGCACGCTGGGCGTCATCACCGCCGTTGCCTTGCGCCTGTTCCCGCGCACCGACGTGCGCTCGGTGGTGCTGGCCGCCGTCGAATCGCCGATGCAGGCGCTGCAACTGTTCGAGATCCTGTTCGAACAATGCGGCGCGCGGCTGCAGGCATTCGAATACTTCTCGGGCGATTGCCTGGACCTGGTGCTGACGCATGCCGCAGGCGTACAGGAACCTTTTGCTCAGCGCTATCCGGCCTATGTGCTGGTGGAGCTGGCGGACACGGCCGACGAGGCCGCGCTCAACGGCCTTGTTGAAAACGTGATCGGCACGGCGCTGGAGCGTGGCCTGTGCCTGGACGCGGCGGTTTCCGCATCGCTGGCGCAATTGCAGGCGCTATGGAAGCTGCGCGAGGAAATCTCCGAAGCCCAGCGTGCCGACGGCCCGCACCTGAAGCACGACGTGTCGCTGCCGATCGAACACATTCCCGCTTTCATGGAATCCGCCGAAGCGCGCGTGCGCGCGCTGTACCCGGACATCCGCCCCTTCATCTTCGGCCACTTCGGCGACGGCAACCTGCACTACAACCTGTCGCGTCCGGCGGGCGCCGACCGCGACTGGGTGGCGGTGCATGGGGCGGCGATCACGGACGCGGTGCTGGACGAGGTCAATCGCTATGGCGGGAGCATTTCGGCTGAGCACGGGATCGGGCAGCTGAAGCGGGATCATTTCCTGCATAGCAAGGATGCGCTGGAGTTGCGGTTGATGCGGGAAATCAAGGCTGTGTTGGATCCTGCGGGGATTATGAATCCTGGGAAGTTGCTGTAGTTTTCTTGGGGCGTTCTTGAGCGGAGCTTCGTGGGCTGTTCGTCGGTGTGCATGAGCGAAGCTTCGTAGGCCGCACGGCGGCGCTGGCGGTGTGGCGGCGAGCGCCCACGATTGCGGTCCGGAGCCTTCGCTCCGGACTGCCCCGTTGTCATCCTCGTCCAGGCCTTCGGCCTTCCCTTCGGATTCCCTCGGGCGCATCGAGGTTGCTCGCCGCCACACCGCCAGCGCCGCCGTGCTACCTGCGTCTTGGCCTGTTGCATCGCTAGAGCCGTGTTCGGTGTCGAGTCTTGCTAGGCCCGCTCATTGCGGCCGCCCGGGCGGCCGCAATGAGCATACGCGCTTGCGTGCGTCGTGACGGGTGCGCTAGCGCGAATGCGGCGGGCGGCTTGCTAGTGGTCGTCGCCGTTTTGGGGGAGGGGCGGTGATGGGCGGCGCGCGTTGGACAGAAGCTTGCGCACGCAGATCGTCTCGCGCGCGCCGCCCATCCGGCGGCGGAGTTGAAATGACGAACGTTTGGCGCCTCATGACGCTTCCGTGGGATGGGTGAAGCACCAAGCAAGAACCCCAGCGTCCAGCACAAGTAGCCCACGGCCGGACCCTTACGCACTCCCCCGTCCTGCCCACCTCCACGCACTCACCACCTGCGCGCAGCGTCATCATCCGACGCCAGACACCGCGTAAGCCCCCAAAGGCCGCCCGCGCGGCCGGCCGGGGGCGGGCCCCGCAAGATCCTCGCCCACCCCCCACCGGTGGCGAAAACGCCAAGCACACAGCTCGTCCCGGCGACCGTGAAGATCCAACAGACAGAGCACGGCGCGGCAGTGG
>NZ_JAOCAT010000026.1:0-110011 GCF_029839485.1 Achromobacter sp. GD03932 | reverse complement strand
AGTCCTTCACGCACGGGGCCGAGCAGCGCGCGGCCCACTTCGGCAGCACGGCCTCTTCGGTGACCTTCTTCAGCAGCGCGCGGTCAGCGTCCGAGGGCTGGACCAGGACCATCTTGCCCTTGACCGGGAACGGGCAAGCGGCGGCGCCCGTGTTGCAGTCATAGCCTTCCTGGGTCTGGCGCGCGGCGGCGTCCCAGATGTTGTCGACCAGCGTCTTCACATTGGTCTGCAGGAAAGTGCGCACGTTGGGGTCCAGCTTGTCCCAGGCCTTCTGGTTGACGGCGTGGATCTGCTGGTTCCAGTTGATCGGCAGCGCGACCAGGTGGGTCGACACTTCGTACCACTTGGCCGAATAGCCGGACAGCGAACCCGTGATGGCGCAATCCACCACCTTGTTCTGCAGCGCCGGCACCACTTCGCCGAAGGCCATGGTCACGCTGGAACCGCCCAGCGCTTCGACGAACTCGGCGGTGGTGCGGCTGCTGGTGCGGACTTTCTTGCCCTTGATGTCGGCCAGGCTCTTGATTTCGGCGTTGCAGAACAGCACCTGCGCGGGATACGTGGAAATGCCCAGCAGCTTGACGTTGCTGCCTTCGCCATAGAGCTTGGCGTAGACCGGTTCGAACGCGTCGGTGACGGCGCGCGCGGTCTTGACGTCGGGCGCCAGGCCGGCCAGGTCGATCGCTTCGTTGATGGGGTTGTCGCTGGCGAAGTAGGCGAGCGTGGCGGTGCCGAATTCGACCACGCCCTGAGACATCAGGCGCAGCAATTCGGGGCCCTTCAAGCCCATTTCGTTGAAGCCCTTGATGTCGGCCGTGACCTGGCCCTTGGACAGCTCGGGGATGGTCTTGGTCCAGAACGGCTTTTCGTAATCGTTGTAAGCAGTCAGGTTGCTCAGGCCGCCCACGACTTTCAACTGGGTCTTGGGGAGGTCCTGTGCCTGGACGGCGCCGGCCAACAGGCTGGCGGCGACGGCGGCGAAAACTAGCGACTTCTTCATGGACAAAACTCCTGGCTGGCGGGATGGTATGCCGCGCGCCGGATCCCGTTATCCTGGCGGCGCGCGGTGGCAATCAATGAGTCTGGAGATCAGCCGCGCAGCGGCGCGCATCGCGCCTGCGCGGCATGGCTTGCCGCCCGGTTCCGGGAATGGGACATACGCTGGTTCATGCTTTCCCCCCGCTCTAGGCATCCAGGCGATCGTTATTGATGTGGCGCCATTGCAGCGTCAGGGGCGCGGAGCGTCCAATCGTATGTTGCGATACGGGGGTATAAATTTTTCTTTGGTCTCGTGCGCCACGCCCCCCGCGTTTCGCGCAAACGACGCAATGGCGGGGCTTAGCGGGCAGCCGGGCGCGCCGCAACGCGGCCGCGTCGCAAGGCCGCCACGGCCGGCGGCGCAGCCCCTGCTGGGGTAAACACCTAGAGCGGAGTCCCGTCCGCGGCCTGCTCGGCCACCTTCTGCGCCATCTGCGCGATAACGCGGACCGCGTGGCTATCCGGCCCCTGCACCCAGGTGGCCGTGAAGCTCAGTTCCGGCAAGGGATCGGCCTCCACCCGCAAGATGCGCAATTCGCCGCGCGCCAGCTCCTTGCCCAGGAACACCGGCGCGATGACGCTGGTGCCGATGGCGTCCTGCGTCATCCGCACCACCATCGACATCGACGCGCTGCCGTACATGCGCGGCGAACTCACGCCGGCGCGCGTCAACATATCGCGCACCACGCGGTAAGGCGCGCTATTGGAGGGATAGGTGATGATGGGCAGCTTGCCTATCCGCTCCAGCGTCAGCGGTTCCGGCCCCAGGTCCAGCACCGGGCTCGCCACCCAGGCCAGCGGATAGGTGCATAGCGGCAGGTTCTCGACCCGCGCTTCCAGCACCGGCCCCATCAGGAAGGCCAGATCGATCTGCCGCGACATCAGATGCGAGCGCAGCACGTGGGTCGTGTCGACCTCGATTTCCAGCACCAGCGCCGGATAGTTGGAATGGATCAGTTCGATCAGCGTGGGCAGCCAGGTCTGCACGATGGTCTCGGCCACGCCGATGCGCACCGTGCCGCTCATGACGTTTTGCTCGCGCGCGGCTTCGAACATGTCGCGCCGCACCTGCAACATGCGCTCCGCATGCGACAGCAGTTCATGCCCCTTGGCGGTCAGCTTCACGCCGCGCGCTTCGCGCTCGAACAGGAGCACGCCCAGGTCGGCTTCCAGCGAGGCGATGCGCTGCGATACCGCTGGCTGCGTGGTGTTGAGTTTCTCCGACGCGGCGCGAAAACTGCCCAGCGTGGCCACCCAGAAAAAAGTTTCGATGTTGCGTAGTTCTATCATGAGCCTGTTCCCCCGGCGCGATGAGCGTATCATGGCAGCCGCCCGGTACCTGCAAACCGGCGTTTCAGCCACCAAAGGAGTTTGTCGATGACCCCGGCCGATGACGGTCGCACGCGCCGCGCAGCGCCCGCTTCCAGCGGCCCGATGATGGGGGTGCTGTTGCTGGTGCTGTCGATGTGGACGCTGTCGTGCCTGGATGCCAGCGGCAAGTGGGTGATGAATGCGGGCGTGCCGCTGCTGGTGCTGTCGTGGTTCCGCTATGCCGTGCACCTGGCGCTGGTGCTGGCCCTGGTGCTGCCCGCGCGCGGCCTGGGCGTATTCCGCAGCAAGAAGCCGCGCGAACAGATCCTGCGCGGCGGCTCGATGTTCCTGGCCACGCTGATGTTCTTCACCACGCTGAGCTACATCCCGCAGGCCGAGGCCACCGCCATCAACTTCCTGGCGCCGCTGCTGGTGCTGTCGGCAGCGCCCTGGGTCCTGAAGGAACCCGCCCGCCTGTCTCGATTCGTGGCCGCGGGCATCGCCTTCATCGGCGTCATCATCGTGATCCGGCCGGGCGGCGGCCTGGATCCGGTGGGCACGGTGTTCGGCCTGCTCACGGCCTGTTGCTTCGCCGTGCAGTTCATCGCGACGCGGCGCGTGGCAGGCGACGATCCGTTCACCTCGCTGATCTGGAGCGGCGCGGTCGGCACGATATGCCTGACCCTGGCCCTGCCCTTCATCCTGCCGCCCGCCCTGCCCGTCCTCAAGGCGCTGGCGCCGCTGGATTGGGTCGTGCTGATCTCCACCGGCATCACCGGCGGGCTGGGCCATCTGTTCCAGATCGCCGCCTACCGCCGCGCGCCCGCTTCCACCCTGGCGCCCTTTGTCTACCTGCAGATCATCAGCGCCACCTCGGTCGGCTGGCTGGTCTGGGGCCACTTCCCCGACCCGTTGACCTGGCTGGGCATCGCCATCATCTGCGCCAGCGGCATCGGCATCGGTTTGATCGAATGGCGCCGCAGCCGCGCCCAGGCCGCGCCGCTGGCCCGGGCCGACGCGCGCTGAGCCGGCAGCGCGCCGGCGCCTCCTCCCGTACAATGCGGGTCGCTTTTTGCGCTTTCGCGCATGGGCGATCCAGGCATTTCCCCGAATCGAGGCTCCCATGATCATCAAGCCCCGCGTGCGCGGTTTCATCTGCGTCACCACCCATCCGGCCGGCTGCGCCGCCAACGTCCGCAACCAGATCGCCTACACCCGCGCCCAGGGGCCGATAGCTGGCGGGCCGAAACGCGTGCTGGTGCTGGGCGCATCGACCGGCTATGGCCTCGCGGCGCGGATCAGCGCGGCCTTCGGCTGCGGCGCGCAGACGCTGGGCGTGTTCTTCGAGCGGCCGGGCGACGCGGCCAAGGCCGGCACGCCGGGCTGGTACAACACGGCGGAATTCCACGAGCAGGCCCATGCCGCCGGCCTTTATGCCAAGAGCATCAACGGCGACGCCTTCTCCGACGAGATCAAGCGCAAGACCATAGACCTCATCAAGCAGGACCTGGGCCAGGTCGACCAGGTGATTTACAGCCTGGCCGCCCCGCGCCGCACGCACCCGAAGACCGGGGAAGTGTTCAATTCGACCCTCAAGCCCATCGGCCAGGCGGTCAACCTGCGCGGCCTGGACACCGACCGCGAAGTGGTCAAGGAATCCGTGCTGGAGCCCGCCACCCAGGCCGAGATCGACGCGACTGTCGCCGTCATGGGCGGCGAAGACTGGCAGATGTGGATCGACGCGCTGCTGGAAGCCGGCGTGCTGGCCGAAGGCGCCAGCACCACGGCGTTCACCTATCTGGGCGAGAAGATCACCCACGACATCTACTGGAACGGTTCCATCGGTGCAGCCAAGAAGGATCTGGACCAGAAGGTGCTGGAGATCCGCGCCAAGCTGGCCGCGCGCGGCGGCGACGCCCGCGTGTCGGTGCTGAAGGCGGTGGTGACGCAGGCCAGCTCGGCGATCCCCATGATGCCGCTGTACCTGTCGCTGCTGTTCAAGACCATGAAGGAAGCCGGCACGCACGAAGGCTGCATCGAACAGGTCTACGGCCTGTACCGCGACAGCCTCTGCGGCCAGACGCCCATCCTGGACCAGGACGGCCGCCTGCGCGCCGACTACAAGGAACTGGATCCCGAGGTGCAGGCCCGCGTGCAGGCGCTGTGGGGCCAGGTCACCAACGACAACATCTACCAGCTGACCGATTTCGCGGGCTACAAGCAGGACTTCCTGCGCCTGTTCGGCTTCGAGATCGACGGCGTCGACTATGAAGCCGACACCGATCCGGCCGTGGCAATCCGCGGCCTGGCGTAAGCCCCGGCGCTAGCGCGCCATCAGCTCCAGCAGGCGGTCCAGGCCGCCTGCGTCGATTGCGACATTGACCTCCTCGCGCACGGCCGGCTTGGCGCGGTAGCCCACCGACAGGCCCGCCGCGCGCATCATCGGCAGGTCGTTGGCGCCGTCGCCCACGGCGATGGCGCGTTCCGGCCCCACACCCAGCGCCGCGCACACTTCCAGCAGCTTGCGGCGCTTTTCCTCGCCGTCGCAGATATCGCCCCACGCTTGCGGCAGCAGCCTGCCGGTCAAGCGGCCGTCAACGATTTCCAGCACGTTGGCGCGCACGTCGTCCAGCCCCAGGCGCACCCGCAGCCGGTCGGTGAAGCAGGTGAAGCCGCCGGTCACCAGCAGGCAGGTCAGGCCCGCGTCCTTGCACGCCGCGATCAGCGTTTGCGCGCCTGGATTGATGCGCACACGCTGCTCATAGACCTCGTCCAGCGCCGCTTCCGGCATCCCCGCCAGCAGCGCCACGCGCTCGCGCAGGCTCTGCTTGTAGTCCTTGATCTCGCCGCGCATGGCGGCTTCCGTCAGCGCCGCCACCTCGGCCTTCTTGCCCATCAGGTCCGCCATTTCGTCCAGCGTCTCGATCGAGATCAGCGTGGAATCCATGTCGAAGGCGATGAGCTTGTAGTCCGCGAGCGCAAGGGGAGGCGCAATGCCGCGCCAAAAGAGGCCGGGTATCGTGGAGCTGGAATGCATGAGGAATCCTTGGTCTATGCGGTATGTGAGGGGTCGCGCCTTTGCTCGCGCAACCACTCGATGAACAATAGCGCCGACGCGGCGGCCGGGCCATCCTGGCGGTATAGCGCGTGGATGCCGGCGTTCGGCAGCTGCGGGCCGTCGAACAGCGGGCGCAAGCGATCGGCGCGGATGTCGTCTTCCAGCAGGCACCAGGGCGCCAAGGCGATGCCGAGGTCGTTCATGGCGGCCTGCATGCACAGGAACTGGTGGTCGAACACCGGTCCCGGCAATTGCGCGGGCACGTCCACCTTGGCCAGCGCGAACCAACGCGGCCAGTGGTCCATGCCGCCCGCGATCTTCAGCAGCGGATGCCCCAGGCAATCCGCGGGCGCAGCCAGTCGGTTGCGCTCGATGAAGCGCGGCGACGCCACCGGCACGTGGAAATCGTCCAGGCAGTGCACACAGGCCAGGTCGGAGTGCGCCATGTAGCCATGGCGGATCAGCACGTCGCTGCCGGTGTCGCCGCCGCGGTCCAGGAACGACCGCCCTTGCGTGGTGAGCTGCACGTCCACGCCCGGATGCCGGGCCTGGAACGCCGACAGGCGCGGAATCAGCCACTTCATGGTCAGGGACGGCGTGGCGCAGACGCGCAGCACGCCGCCGTAGGCGGGCGATTTCAGCTTGGCGGTCGCGGCCGCGATGCGCTCCAGGCTGGCCTGGATTTCCGGAAAGTAGGCCTGGGCGCAAGGCAGCAGCGCCACGCCGCGCGCCTCGCGCGCGAACAGAGGCTGCCCCACGTACTCTTCGAGTATGCGGATCTGCTGGCTGACCGCGCTGTGCGTAATGCTCAGTTCGTCGGCGGCCGCGGTGAAGCTGCGCAGACGCGCCGCGGCTTCGAACACGCGCAAGGCCTTGAGCGGCGGCAGGCTCTGCCCCGCCATTTCAGTTGCGGTCCGCCCGCGCGCCGGCCTGGCGCCGCGTAGTGCTGCTCTTTCCCACGGTTTCCCTTGTCGTCTATTTTTCATTGGCGCGGCTTGCGCGCGCCTGTGTCATCCAGCCGCATTCTAGGTGATAGCCCGCGCGCCGACCTCTTAGAAAAACTAACGACTACCCTTAAAAAACACCGCTGGTCGGGCGCGCAGCGCGTTTCTATGATGCCGGCAACCTCAGGCAGGAAGCGAAACATGGCATCAATCACCGTAGACGGCATCGTCAAGACTTTCGGCGGGCAGCAAGTGCTGCACAATCTGTCGCTGCACATCCCCGACGGCGCGTTCTACACGCTGCTGGGACCCAGCGGCTGCGGCAAGACCACGCTGCTGCGCTGCATTGCGGGCTTCTATGCCCCCGACGGCGGCCGCCTGTTGTTTGACCAGGACGACGTGACCCACGTGTCCGCGCACCGCCGCGACATCGGCATGGTGTTCCAGGACTATGCGCTGTTCCCGGACAAGACGGCTTTCGACAATGTGGCTTACGGCCTGCGCGCCCGCGGCGTGGCGCGCGCCGAGATCACGCGGCGCGTCAACGAAGCGCTGGACAAGGTCGGCCTGCTGGCGCTGGCCGACCGCTATCCCGCGCAGATGAGCGGCGGGCAGCGCCAGCGCGTGGCGCTGGCGCGCGCGCTGGTGATCCGGCCGCGCGTGCTGTTGATGGACGAACCGCTGTCCAACCTGGACGCCAAGATGCGCCTGCAGATGCGCGACGTGATCCTGGACCTGGTGCGCGAGGCCGGCATCACCACCGTATTCGTGACGCACGATCAGGAAGAAGCGCTGGCGATGTCCGACCGCATCGCCATCATGGACCGCGGCGACATCGCCCAGCTGGGCACCCCGGAAGAACTCTACGGCACGCCGGTAAACGCCTACGTGGCGGACTTCATCGGTTCGGCCAACGTGATCCCGGTGCCGGCCCGCAACGGCCAGGCCGGCGCCCCCGCCGGCCATGTGCGCTACGAGATCTGCGGGCTGGGCTTTGACGGCGTGCAAGGCAGCGACCAGCTGGACGGCAAAGGCGTGCTCATCGCCCGCCCTGAAGAGCTGGCCTTGATGGCGCCCGCCCCTTACGTGCCCAATACCTTGCCTGGCAAGGTGCTGCGCCGGCAATACCTGGGCTTCAAGACCGCCTACCGCATCGCGCTGGACAACGGCTCCGAGATCCGCGTCGAGCTGCATGCCGGCAACATGGTGGCGCAGTTCCAGCCCGGCGAAGCCGTACAGGTGCTGATTCCCGCCGACAGCCGCGTCGTCAACGCCTGAGGACGCGCCGACCATGAAAATCAAATGGTGGCCCTGGGGCATCCTGACGGCAATCAGCCTGGCTCTGCTGCTGTTCTTCGTGCTCTATCCGCTGGCCGTGCTGTTCAGCAACAGCGTCACCGGGCAGGATGGCGGCTTCACGCTGGAGGGCTTCAAGGCCCTGCTGGCCGACTCTCAATACATCGAGGCCTTCGGCAATACGCTGATCCTGGGCCTGGCGGTCACGGCCTGCACCGTGCTGGTGGGCGTGCCCTTCGCCTACATGGTGGCGCGCTTCGACTTTCCGTTGAAGAACCTGGTGGCGATCCTGCCGGTGCTGACCATCGTGATCCCCGAGATCATCGTGGGCCAGTCCTGGCTGCTGATCCTGGGCAACAACGGCATCCTGACCAACCTGCTGGGCGACGCCGGCATTTCGCTGCCCTCGTTCTACGGCTGGACCGGCATGGTGTTCTCCATGACGCTGGTCTACTACACCTACATCTACCTGGGCGTGCTGGCGGCGCTGCGTGGCTTCGACGGCCAGCTCGAAGAAGCGGGCCTGAGCCTGGGTACGCCGCCGCTCCTGACCAAGCTGCGCGTGCTGGTGCCGGTGCTGCTGCCCGCGGTGCTGGTCAACGCGCTGGTGGTGTTCACGCTGGTGGTGGGCAACTTCGCGCTGGCCATGCTGCTGGGCAGCCGCGTGCCGCTGCTGTCGGTCATGACTTACAACACCTTCGTCAGCGAAATGGGCGGCAGCCCGACGCTGCAGAGCGCGATGTCGGTCGTGTCCATCGCCATCGTCGCCATCGTGCTGTTCTTCCAGAAGCGCGTGGTCGAACGCAAGGTCTACACCATGACGCAGGGACGCGCGCCGGCCGCTACCCGCGTGCGCTCGTGGACCGCCCTGCTCTATACCAGCGGCGTGGGCCTGATCATCTTCATTTCGCTACTGCCGCTGATCGTGGTCTTCATCGCCGCCTTCACCAAGACCAGCGGCCCGGTCATGCAATGGGGCCAATGGTCGTTGGCCAGCATGCAGCGCGCGCTGCATGGCGCGCCGGAGCCCATCCTGAACTCGCTCAAGTTCGCCTCGCTGGCCACGGTGCTGGGCGTGGCCTTCGCGGTGCTGGTCAGCTACCTGACGATCAAGAAGCGCAGCGCGTCCACCCAGGTGCTGGACTACATCGTGGTGCTGCCCCTGACCATTTCGGGCACGGTGCTGGGCATCGCGCTGGTGCAGACCTTCAACACCGGCTGGCTGGTGCTGGCGGGTACGTCGGGAATCATGGTGCTGTGCTACACGGTGCGGCGCCTGCCCTTCGCGGTGCGCAACGCCTCGTCGGTGCTGTTCAACATTCCCGAGTCGATCGAGGAAGCCTCGATCAGCCTGGGCGTGTCGCCGCTCATGACCTTCTTCAAGGTGATCCTGCCCGCCATGAAGGCGTCCATCATCTCGGCTGCCATCCTGATGTGGCTCACCACCATTTCCGAGCTATCGGCTTCCATCGTCGCCTACAGCGGCGGCCTGGAGACCATGCCCATCGCCATCTTCCGCCAGGTCGACGGCGGCAGGCTGGGCATGGCGTCGGCCTACGGCGCGGCGCTGGTCACGGTCATCGTGCTGCCCATCATCGTGTCGGTCAAGGCGTTCCGCATCAAGCTGTTCTCCGGTAAATAACCCACTCGCACAGAGGCTAACCATGCAATTCAAGCACCTACTTCAGTACAGCGTCCTGGCCGCCGCCCTGACCGCCGGCGCCGCCCAGGCCCAGAATGTCGTGCTCTATTCGTCCAACAACACGGAGACGATCGAAACCGCCCTGGACGCGGTGAAGCAGAAGTCGCCGAAATTGAACGTGCAGCCCGTCACCGGCGGCACCGGCACGATGATGAAGCGCATCGAGGCCGAAGCGCAGAACCCGCGCGGCGACCTGTTCTGGAGCGGCGGCTTCGGCACGCTGGGCGCTTACCGCCAGCACCTGCAGCCCTACCGTCCGGCCGACCTGGACAAGATCCCCACCGAATTCCGCGGTCCGGACGATCTGTGGGTGGGCACCAACGTGCACGTCATGGTGATGATGGTCAACGAGCGCCAGCTCAAGGGCCTGCCCGCGCCGGCCACCTGGTCCGACTTGATGCAGCCGCAATGGAAGAACAAGTTCGCCATCACCGACCCGTCCAAGAGCGGTACGGCCTACATGCTGGTGTACGGCCTCTTCAAGCAATTCGGCCAGGAAGGGCTGGACAAGATCGCCGCCAACGCGGTGGTCACCGCATCCTCCGGCACCACCTACAAGGGCGTGGCCGCGGGCGAGTATGCCGTGGGCATGACGCTCGAGTACGCCGCCCAGGAATACGTGGCCGGCGGCCAGAAGGAGATCAAGCTGGTCTACCCGACCGAGGGCAGCTACCTGGCGCCGGAAGGCATGTTCATCATCAAGGGCGCGAAGAACATGGATGCCGCCAAGGCACTGTACGACGGCCTCTTGAGCAAGGAGTCGCAGGAAGCCCAGCTGGTGAAGAACTTCCGCCGCCCGACGCGCACGGACGTGGCCGTGGCCAGCCTGACCACCCTGCCCGACCTGAAGACCATCAAGATCTTCCCGGTCAGTCAGGATGCGGCCGCGAAGGAGTATGAAGCGGTGGTGGCGGCCTGGAACCAGGCCGTAGCCAAGGCGAAATAGATAGGCCCCCATGCCGCGCCCCTTCGGGGCTAGCTGCCCCCCGAGGGGGCTGGCCCACCTTGGGGCGGCCCGGCGGTGGGCCGGCGGCATCAGGCGCCGTTGACCATCCGCCCCGCGGCTAACACCAGCTGACGCCCGCAACGGGCGGCCAGCTGCGGATCGTGGGTCACCAGCACCAGCGTGGTGCCGTGCTCGCGATGCAGGTCGAACATCAGATCGATGACCGTCACGCCAGTGGCAGCGTCCAGACTGCCGGTGGGCTCGTCCGCGAACAGCAGGTCCGGCTGCACCACGAAGGCCCGCGCGAGCGATACGCGCTGCTGCTCGCCGCCCGACAAGGTGCGCGGATAGTGATGCAGGCGCTTGCCCAGCCCCACCCGTTCCAGCATGGCCTGCGCCGCGTCGCGGGCGGATTGCCCGGCCAGTTCCAGCGGCAGCATCACGTTTTCCAGGGCCGTCAGGTTGGGCAGCAGCTGGAATGACTGGAACACGAAACCCACATGATTGGCGCGCAGGCGGGCGCGGCCATCCTCGTCCAGCGAGAACAGGTCCTGCCCGGCCAGGCGCACGCTGCCCGCGCTGGGAACATCCAGGCCCGCCAGCAGTCCCAACAGGGTGGACTTGCCCGACCCCGAACTGCCAGTGATGGCCACGGCGCTGCCCGCCTCGACCGTAAAATCGATACCTTCCAGGATGGAGAGCGTGCCGCCGGCATCGGCCACCTGCTTGCCCAGCCCTTTCACCTCGATCGAATTCTTGTTATCCATGCGCCTATTTTCCCGTCTGCTACTCATGACCGCCATGGCGACCGCCGTCGTGGCGCCCGCCCACGCTCAGACCGCCGCCGCGGCCCAGGGTTCCGCGCCCCGCACGGTGTTGGTCCTGGGCGACAGCCTGTCGGCCGAATACGGCATCAAGCGCGGCACCGGCTGGGTGCCGCTGCTTTCCGCCCGCGTAGCGGAACAATACCCCAAGTACCAGGTCGTCAATGCCAGCATCAGCGGCGACACCACCAGCGGCGGCGTGGCCCGCCTGCCTGCGTTGCTGCGCCAGCACGCGCCGGCCGTGGTGGTGCTGGAGCTGGGTTCGAACGACGCGCTGCGGGGCCTGCCCCTGAACATGACCGAGCAGAACCTGCGCACCATGGCCCAGGCCGCCCGCAAGGCCGACGCGCAGGTCCTGATCGTCGGCATGCAGATCCCGCCGAATTACGGCCGGGACTACACCCAGCGCTTCGCGCAGGTCTTCCCCACGGTCGCCAAAGACGAAAACGCCCGGCTCGTGCCCTTCCTGATGGAAGGTATCGCAACGAACCGGGCGATGTTCCAGGCTGACGGCATCCATCCAAACGAGGATGCCCAACCCTTGCTACTGGACAACGTGTGGCCGACGCTGCGGCCACTGTTGAACTGACGCTGTTGAGCCGAGTCTGGCTGATCAGCCGGCTGCCGGCTGATCGCCGCGGATGACCGCGGCAGCGGCGGGCAGCACCTGCACCTTGTACTCTTCGCGCAGCATGCGCAGCATGGCTTCGTTTTCAGCCTGGCCCCAAGCGCCGGACAACTGCTGCGCCAGGCGCTCCTTGTCGGCCGGATCGACCGTGCCGGCCTCGACCTTTTCCAGGCGCGCCAGCGTGTAGTCCGAACCCGATTGCACACCGGCGTAGGCCGGCAGCGTGGCGGCGGGCAGGCGCATGACGGCGTCCAGCACCGGACGCGGCAGATCCTTGGGATCCTGGCGCGACACGACCACCGGCGCGCCGAAACCTTCCGGCGCGGCCGCGGGGTTGGCGCGGTCGGCGGCCAGCGCGGCTTCGCCCGCCTTCTTGGCGGCTTCGGCCGAACGCTCGTCCAGCAGCTTGGTGCGGATGGTGTCCGAGACCTTGTCCAGCGGCGGCACGTGGGCCGGCTCGACGGCGGCCACGCGCAGGGCCAGCATGGTGTCGGGCGAGAGTTCGATCACGCCGGAGTTCTGCTTTTCACGCAGCACGTCGGGCGAGAACAGCACCTGGCGCACGCGCGGGTTGTCCAGCAGCGCGGCGTCGGGGCCGGCTGCGGCCGAGCCCGGGCCGGCCTTGTCGGCGGGCAGCAGGCCTTCGCGGGTCACGCCGGAAGCGGTGCGCAGCTTCAGGCCGACGGTGTCGGCGGCGGGCTGCAGGCTGTCGCGCTGGTCATAGACCTGCTTGTTCAGCTGGCTGGCCATTTCCGAGAAACGCACGGCGGCGAGCTGCTTGCGGACTTCGGCGGTGATCTGGTCCTTGACCTCGGCCAGCGGCTTGATGGCGGCGGGCTGGATTTCGGTGACCTTGACCACGTGCAGGCCGGACGGGGTTTCGATCACGCCAGACACCTGGTCCTTGGCTTGGCCGAAGATTGCCTTTTCCAGCGGACCGGTCAGCATGCCGGGCGCGAGCCAGCCCAGGTCGCCGCCATTGGAAGCCGAGCCCGCGTCCTGCGAGTTCTTGCGCGCGAGTTCGGCGAACTGCGCCGGATCGGCAGCGGCCTGCTTGGCGAGGTCTTCGGCCTTGGCACGGGCAGCCTTGCGGGCGTCTTCCGACGCGCCGGGAGCCAGGTTGATCATGATGTGGCTGGCGCGGCGGCGTTCAGGCTGGCCGAAGCGGTTCTTGTTCTGCTCGTAGTAGGACGCGAGATCCTCGTCCTTGACCTGCACGCCTTGCGTGGCGGCGGCCTCGTCCAGCACCAGGTACTGGACCTGGACCTGTTCGGGAATCTGCAGCTGCTGCTTGTTGGCGTCGTACCAGGCCTGGATATCGGCCGGGCTGACGGTGACTTGCGAGCGGTAGTCGGCGGCGGCGAAGCGGCGCAGTTGCACCGTGCGCTGCTGCGTCAACGCCGTTTCCAGCGCGGCCACGACCTCGCCGGGCGCGCGGGCCGACTGGCCAACGGGCTCCAGCACGCGCGCGACCGCCAGGTCGCGGCGCAGGCCGGCTTCGAACGAGGTCGGCGACATGCCTTGCGCAGCCAGCACCTGGCGATAGCGCTCGGGCGAGAAGCGGCCGTTGTCCTGGACTTCCGGAATCGCGGCAATGGTGTTGCGCAGCGTTTCGTCGGACACCGAGAAACGGTTGTCGACCGCGACGTTGGCCAGCAGACGCTGATTGATCAGCTGGTTGAGCAGGCCTTCGCGCAGTGCCGGCGTGTCGATGACGGCCGGATCGAACTGGGCGCCCAGGCGCTGGCGGAACTGCTCCAGCTGGTTGCGGTGCGCTTGATCGAACTCGGCCCGCGACACGGGCTGGCCATTGACCGTGGCCAATTCAGGCTCGGCGCGCATGAAGCTGTCATAGCCTTGAATACCGACCAGGAAGAAGGACGGCACAATCAGAAGCAGCAGGATGAACTGCATCCAGCGCCGATGGCTGCGAATAAATTCGAACATGGAATCCCTGTTGCCGCACCCCAGGCGCACGCCCGAAGCCGCAAGAAAACGCATAAAAAAAGGCGAACCAGATTCGCCCTGTTCCCATACCGGTCAATACCGGATCAGCGGGCGGATTTTACCATTTCTCATTCGCCGCGCAGCCTAGGGATCTTTCGAATGCCATCCATGGCTGCCCTCCGGGTTCGGCGGCACGAAACCGGGGACCGAGTCAACCCGGGGAACCACCATTTCCAGCCCCTTGCGTCCCTCGTATCGTGGCCTGTCAGGGTAAGCCCGCATTACCGCTGACGCCGCGTCCCCAAAGGATGTGGCCCCTTCCACGCACGCTCAGAGGTACACACTGATGCCGTACACATCTCCCCGCCTGCAACTCCTGCGCACCTGCATCGCCCTGGCCTTCGTCGGCGCCGCCCCCGCCGCGCTGGCCGCGCCCGTCGCCGCTGTCCACGAAGCCGCCCAAGCCCAGCAGCAAGGCATGCTGGACACCATGCGCGACCTGGTCGGCATCGAGTCGGGCAGCAAGGACGTCGAAGGCGTTGAGCGCATCGCCGTCCTGATCCGCGACCGGCTCAAGGCGCTGGGCGGGACCGTCGAGATCATCCAGCCCGCCGACGTGTTTCGCCTGGACGACACGCCGGAAAAGGTCGGCCCCATGGTCCATGCGGAATTCAAGGGCAAAGGCCAGAAGAAGATCATGCTGATCGCCCACATGGACACCGTCTACCGCAACGGCATGCTCAAGGACCAGCCCTTCCGCATCGACGGCGACAAGGCCTACGGCCTGGGCATCGCCGACGACAAGCATGGCGTGGCCGCCATCATCCATACCCTGACCCTGCTGCAGAAGCTGGGCTTCGAAGACTACGGCACCATTACCGTGCTGATCAACGGCGACGAGGAAATCAGCTCGCCCGGCGCGCGCAGCACCATCACCCGCCTGGGCGCCGACCAGGACGCGGTGTTCTCGTTCGAAGGCGGCGGCGCGGAAGCGCGCCTGACGCTGGCCACCAGCGGCATCGGCGCGGCCTACCTGACCGTACAGGGCAAGACCTCGCATGCGGGCGCGCGCCCCGAAGGCGGCGTCAACGCCCTGTATGAATTGGCCCATCAGCTGCTGCAGCTGGACAAGCTGTCCAAGCCCGAGGAAGGCTTGAAGCTGAACTGGACCGTGGCCCAGGCCGGCACCAACCGCAACGTCATTCCGGGCCAGGCCACCGCCCAGGCCGACGCCCGCGCGCTGCGCGTCTCCGACTTCGACGCGCTGTCGCGCACCCTGGAAGAGCGCATACAGAAGAAGCTGTTGCCCGAATCCAAGGTCAGCGTGAAATTCGAGGTGCGCCGTCCACCCCTGGAAGCCACGCCCGCCTCGCGCGCCCTGGCCCAGCACGGCGTGCAGATCTATAAGGAAATGGACCTGCCCATGAAGGTCGTGGACCGCGCCAGCGGCGGCGGCACCGACGCCGCCTTTGCAGCGCTGAAGGCGCGCGGCCCGGTGATCGAAGGCATGGGCCTGAGCGGCTTCGGCGCGCATTCCAACGACGCCGAGTACATCCAGATCAACAGCATCGTGCCGCGCCTGTACCTCGCGGCGCGGATGATCATGGACGTGTCGCAGGACAAGGCGCCCATGAAATAGGCCTATGGACCCGCCGCGGCGTTCTCGCGCGCCGCGGCATGGCCGAAACCGGCGTGTAGAAGGAGTATCCTTGCAACCCTGACCAAAAGAACCCGAAGCAACACCCAAATGAGCGCAAAACTCCCCTCCTGGCCCTACTCCCGTTACATCGCGCACCGCGGCGGCGGCCGTCTGGCCCCGGAGAACACCCTGGCCGCCATGCGCGTGGGCGCCGAGCACGGCTTCACGATGTTCGAATACGACGTCAAGCTAAGCAGCGACAACGTGCTGGTGCTGATGCACGACGACGACGTCGACCGCACCTCCAACGGCCGGGGCCCCGCTGCCGCCAAGACCTACGCCGAGCTTGCCCAGCTGGATTTCGGCAGTTGGCATTCAGCCGCCTACGCTGGCGAGCCGCTGCCCACCTTCGCCGCCGTCGCCCGCTACACGGTGGCCAACGGCATCGCCAGCAATGTCGAGATCAAGCCCTGCCCGGGCCGCGAAGCCGAGACCGGCCGCGCCGTGGCGCTGGCTGCGCGCCAGCTGTGGCAAGGCGCGGCCGAACCGCCGCTCCTGTCCTCGTTCGCGGAAGAAGCGCTGCAGGCCGCCCTGGAGACCGCGCCCGAATTGCCGCGCGCGCTGCTGGTGGAGAAGGTGCCCGCTGACTGGCGCGAACGCCTGGCCAAGTACGAGTGCGTGGCCCTGAACATCAATCAGAAGGACGCCACCCCTGAGCTGATCGATGCCGTGCATGCCGCCGGCTACCGTATCGCCGCCTGGACCGTCAACGACCCGGAGCGCGCCCGCCTGCTGCTCGACTGGGGCATCGACGGCATTTTCACCGACGAGCTGGCCGCGATCCGGCCCGCCGCCTGAGGCAGAACGCCCGTGTTCAGTTACCGCCACGCCTTTCACGCCGGCAACCACGCCGACGTGCTCAAGCACGCCATCCTGATCCACACCCTGGATTACTTCAATAAAAAGGACGCGCCCTACTGGGTCATCGATACCCACGCCGGCGCCGGGCTCTACAGCCTGGATAGCGATTGGGCCGCCAAGACCTCCGAGTTCGCCGACGGCATCGGCCGCCTCTGGGAAGCCGAAGACCTGCCTCCCATCCTGGCCGAGTACGTCGCCCGGATCCGCGGCTACAACACCAACGGCCGCCTCAGGCGCTATCCCGGCTCGCCCTGGCTGGCGCTGGACGCAATGCGTCCGTCCGATCGCCTGCGCCTGTTCGAGATGCACCCGACCGAGATCGACACGCTGGTCGGCAACCTGGAGCACCAGGGGCGCGCCGCGCAGCGCCAGACCACGATCTACGGCGACGACGGTTTCGAAGGCGTCAAGGCGCTGCTGCCGCCGCCCACGCGCCGCGGCATGGTGCTGATCGATCCTTCGTACGAAGACAAGAACGACTACCGCCGCACGTTCGTCACCATCAAGGAATGCATCAAGCGCTTCGCCACCGGCACCTATGCCGTCTGGTACCCGCTGGTGCAACGCCGTGAGGCCGGCGAAATGGCCCGCCACCTGGAAAACCTCAAGGTCAAGAGCTGGCTGCATGCCACGCTGACCGTCAAGAAGGCGACCATCGACGGCTACGGCCTGCATGGCAGCGGCATGTTCCTGATCAATCCGCCCTGGACGCTGCACGACGCATTGAAGCAGGCCATGCCGTATCTGGCCCGCACGCTGGGGCAGGACGAGCGGGCTGGATTCACGCTGCAGTTCCGCGAGAATCCGTTCCCGGTGCCGAAGAAGCAGTCGGACGACTGATCCGGCGCACAAGCAAAAAGGCCACGATGTTTCGTGGCCTTTTTGTTGGGGTCGCGCAGGATGCCTCGGGCGTTCAGGCGGTCTCGCTCTGCGGCTCTTCGCGCCGCAGCGCTTCCTGCGCTCGGGCCAGCTTGGCCGCCGCATCGCGCAGCGCGGTGCGCAGGCCTTCCTCGATCACGGGATGATAGAACGGCATTTCCAGCATGCGCGCCACGGTCAGCTCCTGCTGCACGGCCCAGGCCAGCAGGTGGCCGATGTGCTCGGCGCTGGGACCGACCATTTCGGCGCCCAGGAAGCGGCCCGTTTCGATGTCGGCATAGACGTGCAGCATGCCGCGGTTCTTCAGCATGACGCGCGAGCGGCCCTGGTCGCTGAAGTCCACTTCGCCGATCACGAAGGTGCCCGGCACCAGCCGTGCGTGGCCCTGCCCGGCCATGGCGATCTGCGGGTCCGAGAACACCACCGCCAGCGGCGCGCGGCGCAGGCCCTTGCGCACTTCGGGGTAGCGGGCCGCGTTTTCGCCGGCGATGCGGCCTTCGTCGGCGGCTTCGTGCAGCAGCGGCGCGTCGGCGTTGGCGTCGCCCGCGATGAAGATGGGCGCATTGCCCGCCTGCATGGTTTCGCGGTCGAATACCGGCACGCCATGCTTATCCAGTTGCAGCGAGGTGTTTTCCAGGCCCAGTCCGTCGACGTTGGCGCGGCGGCCGGTAGCCACCAGCGCGTAGTCGAAGCGTTCGGTGCGTTCGGTATTGTCCAGCGCCACGTAGCGCACTTCCACTTCGTCGCCGACCCGGGTCGTTTCCAGCACGCGGGCGTCCGGATCCAGATAGAACTCGCGCTGGAAGATCTTGCGCGCCGTATTGCGCACCTGCGGATCGCTGATGCCGGCCAGGCTGCCGCTGACACCGAACACGCGCACCTCCACGCCCAGGCGCGCCAGCGCCTGGCCCAGCTCCAGGCCAATCACGCCGGGACCGAACACGGCGACGCGGCCTGGCAGATCATCCCAGGCGAACACGTCGTCGTTCAGCACCAGCCGGTCGCCCAGCGCACGGAACGGCGGCGGCACCGAGGGCCGCGACCCGGTGGCGATCACCACGCGGGATGCATGCACCTCGGTATGCTCGTCCACCTGCAGCACCGTGTCCGACACGAAGCGCGCATAGCCGCGCAGCTTGTCTTCGGCGGGAATGCTCTCCACGCCTTCCAGCACAAAGCCGACAAAGCGGTCGCGCTCGCGCTTGACGCGGTCCATCACTTCGACGCCATCGACCGTGATCTCACCGCCCACGTGCACGCCGAACGGCTCGGTGTGAGCCGCGTTGTGGGCCGCTTCGGCGGCGGCGATCAGCAGCTTGGACGGCATGCAGCCGACGCGGGCGCAGGTCGTGCCGTACGGGCCGCCTTCGATCAGCAGCGCGCGCAGCCCCGCGGCGCGGGCGGCGCGGTAGGCGGCCAGGCCGGCCGTGCCGGCGCCGATGACGGCAATATCGGTATGCAGAGTTTTCATGACTGGGTATCCCCCGATGTGGCGTGGAGCAGGAATTCAAAGGCTGGTTCCGCCTTTTTTCGCACCCTCTGGACGTGGGCAGTCCCGCAGCGCCCGAGGGGCCGCGCGCAAAGGTGCGTAAAAAGGGAAACTTGTGACGGGAGCAGTAGGCGGCGGACCGCCGCTGCGCCCTGCCCGGCCCCAGGGCAGACCCGGGGCCGGTGGCGTTGCAGACGCTTAGGCGAAGTGCGCCTTCAGGTCTTCCAGGCCGCCGATCAGCGCGCCATTGATGAACACCTGCGGGGCGGTGCCCTTGCCCGAGACGGCGCCGATCACGCGGCCACGGACCTTGTTTTCCAGCGGGATCTCGATCGGGGCGTAACCCTTGGCATCCAGCAGCGCCTTGGCTTCCACGCAGAACGGGCAGCCCGGCTTGGAGAACACGACCACCTGGTCGGGCTTCTTGGCCGACGGGGCGAAGTGCGCCAGCATGGTGTCGGCGTCCGACACTTCAAACGGGTCGCCTTCCTTTTCCGGCTCGATGAACATCTTCTGGACCACGCCGTCCTTGACCAGCATGGAGTAGCGCCAGCTGCGCTTGCCGAAGCCCAGGTCGCTCTTGTCGACCAGCATGCCCATGCCTTCGGTGAACTCGCCGTTGCCGTCGGGCAGCAGCGTGATGTTGGCCGATTCCTGATCCTTGGCCCATTCGTTCATGACGAAGGTGTCGTTGACCGACACGCAGACGATGCTGTCCACGCCGGCGGCGAAGAAGGCGGGAGCCAGTTCGTTGTAGCGCGGCAGGTGGGTCGACGAGCAGGTCGGCGTGAAGGCGCCGGGCAGGGAAAAGACCACGACGGTCTTGTTCTTGAACAGGTCGTCGGACGTGACCTTCTTCCAGGTGTTGTCCTCACGGACCGGGAACGTTACGTTCGGAACACGTTGGCCTTCGCGGTTTTGCAGCATTCAAATCTCTCCTTGGGGTAGCGGGGTTGTTTGATTAACCACCATGGAAAGAATGATAAATCCTTACTATCAATTATTCAAATTTAATAAATTCAATGAATCAATAGATTTTGGCAATGAACAAATAGCTGGCGCGAGGTCGAACCTATCATAGCCCGGCCTCGCGCCTGGAGGCATTACACCGGCAGCGGCTGGTAGCCGGCGTCGCGGATCGCGTCCTCGATCTTGCCGGCGTCATCGGCCCCGGTCACGGTCACGCGGTGGGTGGGCAAATCGATTGTGACAGTCGCGCCCGGCGCCGCCTGGTTCACCGCCGCCGTGATGGTCTTGGCGCAATGGCCGCAGGTCATGTCAGCCACTTGGAACTCGATGCTCATAGTTATCTCCATAGGATTCAAGGGTGATGGACTGCGTTTCGTCCACCATGGAAAACAGCTTAAACCTTCCTATGATGGCAAGGTCAAGCGTAGAATCGCACTCAGGCCACACAGGAGCAGAGCAATGAATATCGGAGAGGCATCCAAGAGTTCGGGCATTTCCGCCAAGATGATCCGTTACTACGAAAGCATCGGCCTGATCAGCCCTGCCGGACGCACGGATTCCGGCTACCGCGTGTACAGCGAACACGATCTGCATACGCTGCACTTCGTGCGCCGCGCGCGCGACCTGGGTTTCTCGGTGGAACAGATGAACGAGCTGCTGGCGCTGTGGAAGGACCGCAGCCGCGCCAGCGCCGACGTCAAGCGCATCGCGCTGGAACACGTGCAGGAACTGGAGCGCAAGGCCGAGGCGCTGCGCGACATGGCGGCGACCCTGAAGCATCTGGCCGAGCACTGCCAGGGCAATGATCGGCCGGACTGCCCGATACTGGAAGGCCTGGGCTGCAAGCACTGAAGCGGCCCAGGCCTCGCGGCCATCAGTCCTGGGCTTCGGCCGCGACCTTGGCGTGATAGGCGTCGGTGGCCGCCTGCTTGGCGGCCGCCTTCTCGGCGGCGGCCGCGGCCTTGGCCTCTTCCGCGGCGGCCGCTTCCGCCGCCGCCTGGATGGCGCGCTGGCGGGCCCGTTCCCTCACCACCTGGATGCCCTCGGCGTCCAGCGATTCGAACACCGCGATGGACTCCACATGGCCCGTGTGCGGGAACATGTTGATCACGCCTGCGCTCTTCAACACGTAGCCGCCTTCATGCACCATGATGGCCGCGTCGCGCGCCAGCGTGGCCGGGTTACAGGACACGTAGACGATGCGCACGGGGCGTTCGTGCGCCTCCAGCTGCGACAGGGCCTGCGCCACGGCATGCGCGCCTTCGCGCGGCGGATCGATCAGCATGCGGTCGAAATAGCCCAGGCCGCGCAGCCATTCCACGTCCACCTCGAACAGGTTCAGGGTGGCGAAGCTGGTGCGATCGCCCAGGCCATGGCGCGATGCCGCGTCGAAAGCGCGGTCGGTCAGCGCCTTGCTGCCTTCCACGCCCACGGCTTCCCTGCCCTGCGTCGCCAGCGGCAGCGTGAAGTTGCCCAGCCCGCAGAACAGATCCGCCACGCGGTCGGTCGGCTGCACTTCAAGCAGCTTCAGGGCGCGCGACACCATGGCGCGGTTGATGGCGTGGTTGACCTGAGTGAAATCGGTGGGCCGGTACGGCATGCGCAGGCCGAATTCCGGCATGGTGTAGGCCAGCGTGTCGCCGTGCTCGCGCTCCAGCGGGTGCACGGTTTCCGGACCCTTGGACTGCAGCCACCATTGCACGTTGTGCTTGGCGGCGAAGGCGCGCAGGATGGCGATGTCGCCGTCGGTCAACGGCAGCAAATGGCGCAGGACCAGCGCGGTCACGCCCTCGCCCAGCGACACTTCGATCTGCGGCATGCGGTCCGGCGCGGACATGGAACCGATCATTTCGCGCAGGGGGATCAGCAGGTCGCTCACGTGGCGCGGCAGCACATGGCATTCCCGCATGTCGGCCACGTAGCTGCTCTTGCGCTCATGGAAGCCGACCAGCACGCCGCCCTTCTTGGGCACCACGCGCACCGACAGGCGGGCGCGGTAACGGTAGCCCCAGGTCGGGCCTTGCAGCGGCGCCAGGATGCGCGCCGGACGCAATTTGCCGACGTGCCAGAAAGTATCTTCCAGCGAACGCTGCTTGATCGCCACCTGCGTACTGGGCTCCAGATGCTGCATGGCGCAGCCGCCACAGACGCCGAAATGCGGGCAACGCGGCGTTACCCGCTGCGACGAGGGCCGCAGCACCTCGTCCACGCGCGCGATCTCGTAGGACGGCTTGCGGCGCAGCGTAACCGTGGTGACCCGTTCGCCCGGCAAGGCGCCTTCCACGAAGACGACTTTCCCGTCGCGGCGGGCGATACCCCTGGCTTCCAGGTCCAGGGATTCAATACTCAAAACGTCAGACATCTCACGCAGTCCAGAAGAATTACACGCAACCCGCTATTGTAAAAGGACTGCGGCCATTCCTGGAAATGGCCATGCGGGGCCGGAACGGCCTTCCGATGAAAAAAGGGCTTGCCGCGGACGGCGGACGCCGCCAATCCTTGGCAAGCCCGAAAGCCGGCGCCGCCAGGCGCCGCCACGGATATCGGTCAGAAGGAACGCGCCACCGAGAAAACCGCGCCCAGGCGGCCCGAGGGATGGCCGTACTTGGTCGGCAGCCAGTTGTCCTTGGTCGCGCCCACCGCGGCCAGGCCCAGGATCCAGCCCTTCAGGTCCTTGGTCACGCCGAGCTTGTAGTCGACGTAATGGCCGATGGAGTCGCCGTCCATATTGGTCTGGTTCTTGAGCTTCTGGTAGCCCAGGTGGCCGACCAGGCCCCAACCGTCGCCCAGATCGAAATTGGCCGTGCCGTCCAGGTACCAGGTGCCCTTGCTGTCCGGCGTGCTGAAGAAGTCGCTGGGCGTGTAGGAGTACTTGAGGCTGTAGTTGCCGTAGGACGCGCCCAGATAGAGGTCGGTGTTGTTGTAGTTTCCGCCCTTCGGCGAGCTGGAACCGGGGTAGTAGTAATGCAGCACGCCCGCGTCCAGCGTGAAGCCGCCGCCCACGTCGCCCTTCCAGCCGCCATAGAAATCCATTTCCAGGTTGCCGTCGGTGAAGACGAAATCGGACACGTTCGAGTTCCAGTTGCCCAGATAGAAGCCGGAACTGTGGGTCAGGTCAAAGCCCAGCTGCACGGCAGGCCGGAAGTCGGTCTGCGAGTAGCCGCGGAAACGGTAGTCGCTGACGATGGCGGCGTTGCCGCTGAGCGAGAATCCGCCGCCCAGATCGGTGGGTTCGGCCTGCGCCGTCGCGGCGAAACAAGCGGCGAGCGCAAAGGGCACGGCTAGCAACGTCTTCTTCATGGTGCGGAGTCCTGATCGGTTTTGTCGAGTGGGCGGATGGCCGAGGCGCATCCCAAGGACCGGCGGTGCAGCGTTTGAAACCGGTTCCTACTCCACAAAGCAATGTCCGTGCCAGGTCTGGCGCAGGCCGATACGGCGGCGCATGCGGCGCTGGCGGCACCCGCCCCGCACCAGAACAGTGCGGACGCGAGCGCCGGCGCACGCCCCTATGCGTCAAAACGGGGAACCCGCTGCGGATCGGCTCGCATGGCGGGCCGCCGCTAGCCACCATCCGGGACGCCAAATGAAAAACCCCGGCACGCGGTCGCGTGTCCGGGGTTGCTGGCGTGGGCCGGCCAGGACGGCCGGCCACACGGCTTAGTTGGCGGCAGGCTTGGCCGGCGCGGCGGCGGCAGGCGCTTCAGCCTTGCCCTTGCCGTGGCGTCCTTCCATGCGGGCATGACGCTCCTGCATGCGATCCTGGCGTTCCTTGACGAACTTGGTCACCTGGCCTCGCTGGGTGTCATTCAGGCTGTCCCAGACCGCAAGCCATTGGTCGCGCACCTGCTTGGCCTGGGGACCGAAGGCATCACGCGATTTTTCGGACTGCTCGACCAGCGCGCGGGGATCCAGCTTGCCGCTGTCCAGCTGCGCCTTCAGCAGGTCGTGGCGTTTGTCGCCAGAGGCGCGCATGGCTTCGTGCAGGCTGCGTTGGCCGTCCTGCGCGGTCTTGAACAAGGCCTGCTGCTTGTCGTCCAGCTTCAGCTCGGCGACCTGGGCCTTGGTCACGGGACCCAGGCCGGGAATGAAGAGGCCGTCGCGCATGCCTTTGTGGAAGCCGCCGCGCTGGCCATCGTGCATGGCGGCGGGACCGCCGTCAGCGGGAGGAGGAGGCGCAGCCATGACGGAGCCGGCCACCAGGCCGCCCGTCGCGGCGACAAATGCAAGAGCGGCCAAATTGGAGCGGATAGCGAATCGGGACATGTAGGTCTCCTGAAAGTGAAGAAAGCGAGGCCATTGTGCGATTGGCCCGGTTTCATCCAGGTTTCGCTGGCGCAAGCAATGTTTCAGTCGATTGCGCAGGCGCCAGACGCAAGAACGGGGCCGCACGGGCCCCGTTCGATCCTGTCCGCCGGGAGGACTGATCCCCGGCCAAGACACCGCTCAGTTGGCGTCCCAGGCCGCCATGTATTCCTTCCAGTGCGGCGCATCGCTGGCGCTGAGGGTGTCCCGCACCAAGGCGATTTCCGTTTCGTAGGAAGTGCGGTCGAGCTCGCCGCGCAGGAAGCGGAAACGGCAATACACCAGCCAGGTGTTGACCACGTCGGTTTCGCAATAGGCCCGCACCTCGTCGGCGCGGCCCTGGCTCCAGGCTTCCCACACCTTGCTGCCGTCCATGCCCAGCTTGCCCGGAAAACCGCAAAGCTTGGCGAGTTCGTCCAGCGGCGCGTTGGCGCGGCCGTTGTACTTGGCCAGCAGGTCCATCAGGTCCAGGTGCCGGGAGTGATAGCGCGAGATGTAGTTGTTGAACTTGAAGTCGCGGTCTTCCTCGCCCATGTCCCAGTAACGCGGCGCGGGTACGCCCTGGATCAGGCTGCGGTAATGCAGCACCGGCAGGTCGAAGCCGGAACCGTTCCAGCTCACGAGCTTGGGCGTGTAGCGCTCGATGGTCTTGAAGAAACCCGCCAGCAAGGCTGCCTCGGGATCGTCGGGCTGGCCCAGGGTCTTGACGCGAAAGCCCTGGTCGTCGCGGAACACGCAGCCCACCACCGCCACCTTGTGCAGATGCAGCGGCAGGAAATCATGGCCCACGGCCTCGCGGCGCGCGGTCAGGGCGCGTTCGACCACTTCCAGGTCGGGAACGTCAGCCCCCCAGCCGTTGAGCTTGCGCAGCCCCTCGGCGTCGGGGATGGTTTCCAGGTCGAAGACGAGAGTCGGCGTCATCGCGCGGGCAGATACTGCATGGGATCCACCGGCTGGCCTTGGCGGCGGATTTCGAAGTGCAGGCGCGGCGAGGTGGTATCGCTTTGGCCAAGTTCGGCGATCTTGGCGCCGCGCTTGACGTTCTGGCCCGTCTTCACCAGCACCGCGCGGTTGTGCGCGTAGGCGGTGATGAAACCGTTCTGGTGCTCGACGATGATCAGGTTGCCCAGGCCGCGCACACCGTTGCCGCTGTACTTGACCAGGCCGTCCGCGGCGGCGGTGACCGGATCGCCCAGCGCGCCGGCGATGTCGATGCCCTTGCTGCTGTTGTTGAAGCCCTGCACGATCTGGCCGCTGGCAGGCCAGGCCCAATTGATGACGGCCGCGTCGGCCGCGCGCGTGGCGGGCTTGGTTTCGACCGGCGCCGTGGGTGGCGGCGTGGTGGTTTCAGTGGTGGGCGGCGGCAGGGTTTCCGGCTGATCCAGCGGACGCGGCTGCGGCTTGGTGCCCGCGACCGGCGCGGTCTGGGCACCGCCGCTGGCGCTGCCGGACATCTTCAGGACCTGGCCGACCGAGATCTGGTTGGGATCGCTGAGGTTGTTCCAACGCTTGACGTTCTCGACATCCACATTGTTGGCGCGGGCGATCTTGTAGAGCGTGTCGCCCGGTTTCACCACATAGGTGCCGCCGGTCTGGGTGGCCGGCGCGGGTTGCCCGCCGGTCATGTCGACCACCGGAGCGCGAGTACCTTTGGAAGCGCAGCCAGCCAGGATGGACAGGCTGAGAGCCCCCGCGATGAAGAGCGGGCGGCGCAGGCGCGTCATGGACGCGCCCAGGGTGATATCGGTCAGTTGCAACTGCCCGTTGAGCATACGTTTCTCCTGTTTGCTCAAGATTGTATTCCGGCCCGTAGCGGCACAAAGCGCACGGCCTCTAATTCAGTGCGTTTCCAGCTGGCCGCGCCTGTGCGTTCGATAAGAACCAGGCGCTGGTTGGCGCCCCCTTCCGGAGCGATCAGGCGGCCACCCGGCGCGAGCTGCGAGAGCAGCGCCTGCGGGATGGCAAGGCCAGCGGCAGCCACAACGATAGCATCGAACGGCGCCACGCCGGGCAGACCCAGCATGCCGTCGCCGTAGATCAAGCGGATCCTGGTGGTGAGCCGCAAGGCGCGCAGATGTTCGCGCGCAAGTTCATACAGTCCGCGGATGCGTTCGATGGAGTGAACCTCGCGCACGAACTGCGCGAGTACCGCCGCCTGGTAGCCGCAACCCGCGCCGACTTCCAGCACGCGGGTGGGCGTGCGGTCGTCGCAGGCGGCGGCGATCATGCGCGCCACCACCCAGGGCTGGGAGATGGTTTGCGAATGGCCGATGGGCAGCGCGGCGTCTTCGTAAGCGCGGCTGGCCAGCGCCTCGTCGACGAACAGATGACGCGGCACCGCGCCCATGGCGTTGAGCACGCGTTCGTCGATGATGCCCTGCGCGCGCAGGCGCTCGACCATGGCCTGGCGCAGGCGGTCCGAGTTCAGGCCCAGATTGCTGCCCGACGCGGGCGTGGGCGCCTGGGTCTGGCGTTGCAGCGTGGCTGCAGAAATGCGGGTGTTGCTGTTGGCGGGCGTGACGCCGGGACTGAGCCGGCCCGAGTCGTAGCGCACCGGACCGGTACGCCCGGGCACGGGCTGGGTCACGTCCGGCTGGCTTACGCGTTTACGCATAGCGGCTCCGCCCAGGTCCGGATCTCGTCGAGCTGGCTGTGCTGGGTCAGGTCCAGGCGCAGCGGCGTGACCGACACCGTGCCCTGCTCGACGGCATGAAAGTCCGTACCCGGCGTGGCGTCGGCAGCCAGGCCCACGGGTCCGATCCAATAGACGGTATCGCCATATGGCGTGGTGGTGCGCACCACCGGCTGCGAAGGATGGCGCTTGCCCAGGCGCGTGACCGCGAAGCCGTGCATGTCTTCGAAGCGGCGGCTGGGGATATTGACGTTCAGCAGCACCGGCGCGGCCAGCGGCTGGGCCAGGTGGCGCTCGACCACCAGGCGCGCGGCGCGCGCGGCGGAATCGATGTGCGCCCAGCCCTTCTCGGCCAGCGAGAACGCGATGGCCGGGATGCCGAACAGATAGCCTTCGCTGGCGGCCGCCACGGTGCCCGAATACAGGGTGTCGTCGCCCATGTTGGCGCCGTTGTTGATGCCGGACACGACCAGGTCGGGCCGGGTATCCATCAGGCCGGTGAGCGCCACGTGCACGCAGTCGGACGGGGTGCCGTTGACGGCGATGAAGCCGTTGGAGGCGGTGCGCACCGACAGAGGCCGGTTCAGCGTCAGCGAGTTGGACGCGCCGCTATGGTTGGTCTCGGGCGCGACAACGGTGAGATCGCCCAGGCCTTGCAGCGCGTCAACCAGCGCCTCGAGCCCAGGGGCCGAATAACCATCATCGTTCGAAACCAGAATTCGCATTGTGCATCCGAAAGAAAATAAAACGCGGGTGAACGCGTCGGATTGTACCGTCCGCGGCCGGCATCCGTGCGATCGGCTGGCAGACGGGGGCTGCCGCCCCGCTCGATAACCCGTAGCCGGACCCAGCCCCGGGCGCGGTAGAATCCGCAGCCATTACGGCAACAACACAACAACAACGGACCCTCTCTCCATGGCGATAAACGACCCCTCCCTGGTCTTCAGCGCTGCGCTCATCCTGCTGGCCTACCTGATCGGCTCCGTGCCGTTCGCGGTGGTCGTCAGCAAGCTCATGGGCCTGCAAGACCCCCGCAGCTACGGCTCCAAGAACCCGGGCGCCACCAACGTGCTGCGCACCGGGAACAAGACCGCCGCCGCGCTGACGCTGCTGGGCGACGCCGCCAAGGGATGGTTCGCAATCTGGCTGGCCGAAAAGCTGGCTCCCGGGATCTCCCCCGTCGCGCTGGCGCTGGTCGCGCTGGCCGCCTTCCTGGGCCATCTGTACCCGATATTCCTGCGCTTCAAGGGCGGCAAGGGCGTGGCCACCGCGCTGGGCGTGCTGGTGGCGATCCAGCCCTGGCTGGCGGTCGCCACGGCGGCCACCTGGCTCATCGTCGCGGTATTCTTCCGCTATTCGTCCCTGGCTTCGCTGGTGGCGGCCTTCTTCGCCCCTGTCTACTACGTGTTCGGCTCCGGCCTGGCCTGGTATGCGCAGCCGTCCATGGGCGTGGCGCTGGCGGCCATCGGCGTGCTGTTGTTCTACCGCCACCGCGCCAATATCACGCGCCTGGTCCAGGGCACGGAAAGCCGCATCGGCGGCGGCAAGAAGAAATAAGCGCGAAACGAATGCGCTTCGGGGCGGCCGGCAAGGCCGCCCTTTTCATTTTCAGGCAATGTCGGCCAGATCCCAGCGCGGCTTCACAGTGAAGCTGTGCGCGTCCGGATCCAGGGTCGCCAGGCCCGCCTTGACCCGCTCCGCGGCCGCAAAGGCGATCATGGCGCCGTTGTCGGTGCACAGCTCCAGAGGCGGGAAATAGGCGCGCGCCTTGAGCGGCTTGAGCGCCGCGTCCAGCTTGGCGCGCAGCAGCTGGTTGGCGCCCACGCCCCCGGCCACCACCAGGCGCTTCAGGCCGGTCTGCTTCAGCGCCTTGATGGCCTTGGCCGCCAGCACTTCCACGATCGCGGCCTGCGTGGCCGCGGCCAGGTCGGCGCGGGTCTGTTCGTCCAGACCGCCCGCGGCCTCGGCGGCCTTGACGCGGGTCAGCACCGCCGTCTTCAGGCCACTGAAACTGAAATCCAGGTCGCCGCTGTGCAGCATCGGGCGCGGCAGATCGAAACGCGCGGCATCGCCGCTGGCAGCCAGCCGGGACAGCGCCGGCCCGCCCGGATAGCCCAGGCCCATCAGCTTGGCGGACTTGTCGAAGGCCTCGCCCGCGGCGTCGTCCAGCGTTTCGCCCAGCAATTCATAGCGCCCCACCCCGTCCACGCGCATCAGCTGCGTGTGTCCGCCGGACACCAGCAAGGCCACGAAGGGAAATTCCGGTCGCGGATCCGCCAGCATCGGCGACAGCAGATGGCCTTCCAGGTGATGGATGCCGATGGCGGGCAGATGGCGCGACCAGGCGAATGACTGCGCGACGCTGGCGCCCACCAGCAAGGCGCCGGCCAGGCCGGGGCCGGCCGTATAGGCCACGGCGCCGACATCCGACATTTGCAGGCCCGCGTCTTCGAGGACCTGGCGGGTCAGCGGCACGACGCGGCGGATATGGTCGCGCGAGGCGAGTTCCGGCACCACGCCCCCGTATTCCTGGTGCATGGCGATCTGGGTATGCAGCGCGTGCGCGAGCAGGCCCCGTTCCGTACAGACGGCTGCGACGCCGGTTTCGTCGCAGGAGCTTTCAAAGCCGAGAATAATCATGGCGGCAGAGTTTACAACTGATGCGAAAATACGCCCTTTCATGAAAAACCGGCGGGCAACCCAGCCCGCCCACAACAACCCGCAATCCTGCAAACACATTGGGGACTCGAATGCTCGAGAAGCTATTCAAGCTGCGTGAACACGGCACGACAGCGCGTACGGAACTGGTCGCCGGCCTGACGACCTTCCTGACGATGTCGTACATCATCTTCGTCAATCCGGACATCCTGTCGTCGACGGGCATGGACCGCGATGCCGTGTTCGTCGCCACCTGCCTGGCCGCCGCGCTGGGCTCGCTGGTGATGGCGCTGATCGCCAACTGGCCGATCGGCATGGCGCCGGGCATGGGCCTGAACGCCTTCTTCGCATTCACCGTGGTCAAGACCATGGGCTACACCTGGGAGCAGGCGCTGGGCGCCGTGTTCATCTCGGGCGTGATCTTCCTGTTCCTGACGTTCTCGGGCATCCGGGTCTGGCTGGTCAAGGGCATTCCGCATTCGCTGCGCAGCGCCATCGCCGCCGGCATCGGGCTGTTCCTTGCCATTATCGCGCTATCCAGCGCCAACATCGTGGTCGCGCATCCCGCCACCAAGGTCACGCTGGGCGACCTGACCCAGCCGGGCCCGCTGTTCGCCATCCTGGGCTTTTTCATCATCGCCGCGCTGGATGCGCTGCGCGTGCGCGGCGCGATCCTGATCGGCATCCTGGTGGTCACGGTGCTGTCGATGGCGCTGGGCTACAACGAATTCAAGGGCATCTTCGCCGCCCCGCCCAGCCTGGCTCCCACGCTGATGAAGCTGGACATCCTGGGCGCGCTGCACAGCGGCTTCGTGCACGTGATCCTGGTGTTCGTGCTGGTCGAAGTGTTCGACGCCACCGGCACGCTGGTGGGCGTGGCCAAGCGCGCGGGCCTGATGCCCGAGAACCGCCCCAACCGCCTGGGCCGCGCGCTCTTTGCCGACAGCAGCGCCATCGTGGCCGGTTCGATGCTGGGCACCAGCAGCACCACCGCCTACGTGGAAAGCGCCTCGGGCGTGCAGGCCGGCGGCCGTACCGGCATGACCGCCCTGGTCGTCGCGGTGCTGTTCCTGGCTGCGCTGTTCATTTCGCCGCTGGCCGGCGCCGTGCCGGCCTACGCCACCGCGCCCGCCCTGCTCTACGTGGCCGGCCTGATGATGCGCGAACTGATCGACATCGACTGGAACGACGTCTGCGAAGCCACGCCGGCAGCGCTGACCGCGCTGGTCATGCCGTTCACGTACTCGATCGCCAACGGCATCGCCTTCGGCTTCATCAGCTACGTGGTGCTGAAGACGGCCACCGGCAAGATCCGCGACGTGCATCCCGCGACCTGGCTGGTCGCCGCGCTGTTCGTGATCCGCTACGCCTTCTTCCCAGGCTAGGCCAGGCCGCCAAAGCCGCCCTACAGAGCGGGCCAATCGCAGGAATAGCGGAAATCAATCAACCCGCCGCACCATAAGGTTGCTGGCGGGTCCGCTTGATTTCACCGATACACTCCCCATGTATAACGGCATATGGAGTCCGCCTTGCGCCTTACCCGCTTTGTTTCCGCCCCGCTGTCCTGTTCCACCGTGTACACGGAGGTTTCCGCATGAGCAGCCTGGCACGCATCCCTTTTTCCGTACTGGACCTGGCCCCGATTGTGCAGGGCCGCGACGCGGCTGACGCCTTCCGCAACACGGTTGCGGTCGCGCAGCACGTGGAACGCCTGGGCTACAAACGCTTCTGGCTGGCCGAACACCACAACATCAACGGCGTGGCCAGCAGCGCCACGGCGGTGCTGATCGGCCACGTGGCCTCGCACACCAGCACCCTGCGCGTGGGCTCGGGCGGCGTCATGCTGCCCAACCATGCTCCGCTGATCATCGCCGAGCAGTTCGGCACGCTGGAAACGCTTTACCCTGGCCGCATCGACCTGGGTCTGGGCCGCGCACCCGGCAGCGACGGCGCCACGCAGCACGCCTTGCGCCGCGGTCCGCGCAGCGGCTTGGAATTCCCTGCGCTGGTCGAAGAATTGCGCGGCTTCCTGGCGCCTTCGCGCCCCGGGCAACCGGTGCGCGCGATTCCCGGCGAAGGCCTGGACATTCCGATCTGGCTGCTGGGTTCCAGCGATTTCAGCGCGCGGCTCGCCGCGGAGCTGGGGCTGCCCTTCTCCTTCGCGGGGCATTTCTCGCCTGAAGGCATGGCCGCCATGCGCCTGTACCGCCATTTGTTCAAGCCGTCGGCAACGCTGGCGCGGCCCTACGCCATGATAGGCGTGCCGGTCGTGGCCGCCGAAACCGATGAGGCCGCCAGGCGCCAGGCCACCACCCAGCAGCTGAAATTCCTGTCGCTGGTGCGCGGCAACCGCCTGCAGCTGCAGCCGCCCGTGGACAGCATGGACGGCCTGTGGAACGAATGGGAGCGCGAGGCAGTCCATCAAAGACTGGGCGCCGCGATCGTGGGCGGCCCGGATACCGTCCGGCGCGAACTGGAAGCGCTGGTCGCCGAGACCGAGGCCGACGAAGTCATGATCGTCTCGGATTTCTACGATATCGCCGACCGCCTGCGGTCCTTCGAGATCGTCGCGTCGTTGAAAAACGGCGCCCCGGCAAGCACCGCGGCCTGAGGGCCGCAGCCCGCGCCCCTGGCGCCAACCATTGCGACGCGGCCATTACCCGCTCTACTATCGTTCTAAAGCACCGAACGCCGCCGCAACGCCCCATCGGGTCCGGGACGGGCATACCCCGGGCCTCTGAGACCGCTTTTTACGCCGCTCGCCGGCAAGGATTCAAAATGAGTATTGTTGAACTCACCAAAGACAGCTTCCAGGAAGCCATCACCCCCGACGGTACGCTGATCGTCGATTTCTGGGCGCCGTGGTGCGGCCCCTGCCGCGGTTTCGCGCCGGTCTTCGAGCAGGCCGCCACCGAGCATCCCGACGTCACCTTCGCCAAGGTCAATACCGACGTGGAACAGGAACTGGCCGGCGCACTGGGCATCCGCTCGATCCCGACCCTGATGGTCTTCCGCGAGAAGGTCCTGCTGTTCTCGCAACCGGGCGCCCTGTCGGGCGGCCAGCTCAATGAGCTGCTCGCCAAGATCAAGGAAGTGGACATGGAAAAGGTCCATCAGGAAATCGCGGCTGCCCAGAACGGACAGGACGCCTGAAAACGCTACGCTGGCCCGTGCCCCCTGGGATCAGGACTCGACTTCCCAGGCCGCACGGCCGCGCGTGATGTTGGCGGCGGTCACTTCCAGGTCCGCCACCGCTGCGCGCGGCACCGTGAACCGTAGCGCAACCCCTTCTTCGTTGAAATCTTCTTGCAGGATGGCCGCGCCTGCCTGAGCCAGGCGCGACTTCAGCAACGCCAGTTCGCCAAAGCCGCAAGCGCAGGCGACGGTTGCAAGATCCACGATCTCGGTCCGGTCCCCAAGCCGCAGGCAGTTGGCCGCGCAGCCCCCGTAGGCGCGCACCAGTCCGCCTGCGCCGAGCTTGACGCCCCCGTACCAGCGCACTACCAGCACCGCCACGCGATCCATGTCCTGGCCTTCAATGGCTTGCAGGATGGGACGGCCAGCCGTGCCTCCCGGTTCGCCGTCGTCATTGAAGCGGTATTCCTGGCCGATGCGGTAGGCCCAGCAGTTGTGGGTCGCTTCCGCGTCGCTGTGCTGGGCAAAGAAGCGCATGGCTTCGTCCACGCCGGACACCGGCGCCGCATACGCGACGAAGCGGCTTTTCTTGATGTCTTCCTGGTAGGTGCAAGGGGCGGTCAGCGTGTGCGTCATGACCGGCATTGTATGTGCCGGCAGCCCCTAGCCGTGGCAGTCAGGGACTTCCTGATCGAGGTACACGTCGAAGGCCACATCGCGCGCCCACTTCGCGGTCATGGCCTTCGAGGCGCCCGCGCGATCCCAGGCGCGCATTTCCTGGCTCAGCCAGTCGCGGCTGGCGGAGTCGGCGGCCGGCAGCAGCCACACGCGCTCGCGCCGGGCGCCATCGGCCGCCAGCGTCGAGGAGAATTTCTTCCATTCCGGAAAGCGCACCAGCGGCTCCCAGACCGCGTCGTCGACCAGGCCGATGTCGCAGCTGCCTTCGCGCACGGCAACCAGCGCATCGGACGGCACGCGGTAGGTGCGCACCACGGCGCCCCAGCTTTCGGCCAGGGCGCGGGAAGCGGTTGCGGCCTCGGCCATGCAGACGCTGCGGCCGCGCACGTCGGCGGGCCGGCGCAGGCTGGTATCGCTGCGGATCACGGCCTTGGGACGCGCGGCATAGCCCGTGGCCTGCGTCGCGACGGTGTCCGGTTGGCCCGACTCGCCGTCGGCCAGGACCAGATCGACCTGTCCCGCCGCCAGCGCGGCAGCGGCCTGCTCCTGCGGCAATTGCACCAGGCGCACCGGCAGTCCGAGGCTCTGCCCCACTCTGTCCGTCATTGCCGCGTCCAGGCCGTCCGGCGTGCGGATCTTGGCGCCGGCCGCAGGCGGCGGCGCCAGGTAAGGCACGCCCACCACCAGCTCGCCGCGCGCCCGAGCCGCCGCGAAGGCGTCGGACTGCGCCTGTGCGAAACCCGATGCAACCAGGCAAGCGCCGAGGACCAACAGACGGATGCGGCCGATCATGCGGGACTCCTGTCGCCCTTAAACGTACTGATAGCGCAGCAGGCGGTGCTTGAGGTTTTCAAGCACGAACTGATCGATCAGCGCGGCCAGCACGGCGATGACCAGGATGTTGGTCATGACGCCGGTCATGTCGGCGATTTCGCCAGAATAGGCCAGCGAACGGCCCAGCCCCTTGCCGAAGCCGATCAGCATTTCCGCCGAGATCAGCGCGCGCCAGGCATTGCCGAAGGCGAGCTGCGCGCCGGTGATGAGCTCGGGCATGACGGCCGGCAGGTAGACCCGCTTGACCAGGCCCCAGCGCGTGGCGCCCATGACGCGCGCCGCCGACACGTGCACGCGCTGCACGGATTCGGTGGCGTTCATGACGCTGAGCGCGGCCGGGAAGAAAGCCGACAGCGCCACCACCACGATGATCGGCGTATTGCCGAAGCCCATCACGATCAGGAACAGCGGCACCCAGGCGATCGACGGAATCGACTGCAGGATGACGATGGCGCTGCGCAGCACTTCGCGAAAGAAGAACAGCACCGCCGCCACCAGGCCGAAGCCGATGCCGGCCGCCAGCGCCAGGCCGTAGCCCGCGCCCAGCCGTCCCAGCGTGCCCAAGAGGCTCTGGTGGAAGGACTGCTTGCCCAGGTCTTCGACCAAGCGCTCGACCACGGCGGGCACGCCCGGCATCAGGAAGTCCGGCAGCGCGAACGCCGCCAGTTGCCACAAGGCCAGGATGAACAACACGCCCAGAACGCCCGCGAAGTGTTTGCGGGCGCCGGTGACTCGGGTAGATGCGCTCAAAGCTTGCGAGCCTCTTGCCAGGACAGGTCGACGATGCTGGAGACGTCATACGGCTTGCCGTCGCGGGTCTTCAGCGAACCCTGGGCCTGCAGGATGTCGGCGATTTCCTGCATGCGGCGGGTGTCCTTGTCGGTCAGCTTGGGCGTGAAGACCTGCGTGCCGATGGCCTCGGCGATGACGGTTTCGCGCGGCAGCTCGCCACGGGTCAAGGTCTTCAAGGTGGGCTCGGCGATGAAGTACGACGCGATCAGCTTGGAAGCCTGCGCGGGTTCCTTCTGCAGCAGCTGGATGGCCTGGTTCTGCGCATCCAGCGCCTTCCAGACGTCGTCCTTGCGCTTGGCCAGCGTTTCGCCGGAGGTGATCACCACCATGCACGGGAACGGCCAGGCCTGACCGACTTCATAGATCTGCTTGACCGGCGCCACCAGCTGCGCAATGCGGTCGTAGGGTTCGAACAGGAAGGCCGCGTCCACGCGCTTGCCCACCAGCGACTGGACCGCCACGGCCGGGCTTACGCCCATGACGTTGACGTCGTCCGCGCCCAGGTTGCCCTGCTTGAGCACCACGCCCTTCAGGACCACGTCGGCGGTGCTGCCTTCGGCCTGGGAAGCCAGGGTCTTGCCCTTCAGCCCCGCGATGTCCTTGATGCCGGAGTCTTCGCGCACGATCAGCGAGTGGTAGCCCTGCTGCGCGCCACCCACCACCTTCAGGTCCGCGCCCTTGGAAGCCCAGGCCACCGCGTTGGTGAAGCCCAGCACGCCAATGTCCAGCTGGCCGCCGACAATCGCCTTGATCAGGTCGGTGCCCGACTTGAACTCGATCAGTTCGGAATCCAGGCCGGCCTTTTTGTAATAGCCGCCCTCTTGCGCGACGATGGCTTGCGCATCGTCCATCACGCGCAGATAGCCCACGCGGAATTTCTCGGCCGCCATCGCGGGGGCCGCCGCCAGCAGCGCCGCGGCCAGCGGCAGGGACAGCCATTGCTTCAGTTTCATGGGAAGTGCTCCAAGGTATGCAGAGCCGGCCGGCGCGCACGCGCCGCCAGCAAGAATCCAGAGATCCGGGGGGTCAGGCCGCCAGGGCCAGGTCGGCGTGTTCGCCGGAACCGTCCACCGCGATGCCGAGCAGGCGCAGGATCTCGCGCTTCTCGGCCGCCAGGCCGGACAGGTCATGGGTCTTTTCGCGGTGCGCGAGATTGAACTCGCGCAGCACGCGGGCCGGGCGCGGGCTGAAGACGATGATGCGGTCGGCCAGGAACAAGGCCTCGTCCACGTCGTGGGTCACCAGCAGCACGGTGGGCTTTTCCTGGGCGATGAGCTGGCGCAGCACATCCTGCAGGCTCAGGCGGGTCAGCGCGTCCAGCGCGCCGAAGGGCTCGTCCATCAGCATGGTCTGCGGCTGCGCGATGAAGGCCCGCGCCAGGGCGGCGCGTTGGCGCATGCCGCCGGACACCTGATGGGGGTAATAGTGTTCGAAGCCGGCCAGGCTGACGCGCGCCAACCACTGGCGCGCGGCTTCGCGGGCGCGGGATTTGGACGTGTTCTGGAATTCCAGCGCCAGCGCCACGTTGTCCTCCAGCGTCAGCCAGGGGTACAGCGCGTGCTCCTGGAACACCAGGGTACGGCTGGGATGGGGGCCGGCGACCGCCTTGCCGTCGGCCAGGACGCTGCCTTCGGTGGGCTTTTCCAGGCCGGCCGCCAGATGCAGCAAGGTCGACTTGCCGCAGCCCGACGGGCCTACCAGGGCGACCAGTTCACCGGTCTTGATTTCGCTGGTAAAGCCGTCCACCACCGGCAGTTCGCCGAAGTGCTTGTGGACATGGTCGAAGGTCAGATTCATGGAACGTATCGTGGCGGGCCAAAAACGAGCCTCCAATCTAACAATTCGTTATATGAATCCAAACTATCAATATTGAATGTCTTAACTTCTTTTCGTAATAAAGAACCCATCCACGGCATTCTGCCGCGACTGGCTACAAGCGCTGAACGGCCGCCCTGATTCCGCCGTCGATACTCAATTCGAATCGATAACGCGCAAAACGATATTGGACCCACGCCCCTCCGGTCATTAAGGTGGATCCCAGACATAACGGGGCCCACCCCGATCGGAGCGACATGGAGCGAGACAACACCGCCGCCGCGCAACCGCGCGGCGCGCTATCCCATCTGAAGATCCTGGACCTGACGCGCGTGCTGGCCGGCCCATGGGCGACGCAGACGCTGGCCGACATGGGCGCGGACGTCATCAAGGTGGAGCGCCCCGCGCACGGCGACGACACGCGCGGCTGGGGGCCTCCATTCCTGACCGGCGCCGACGGCGCGGAGACCCGGGACTCGTCCTACTTCCTGAGCGCCAATCGCGGCAAGCGGTCCATTACCGTGGACATCGCCACGCCCGAAGGCCAGGCGCTCATCGCGGAACTGGCGAAGGACTCCGACGTGCTGGTCGAGAACTACAAGGTCGGCACGCTGGCGCGCTATGGACTGGACTACGACAGCCTGCGCGCCATCAATCCGCGCCTGATCTATTGCTCGATCACCGGCTTCGGCCAGGACGGACCCTACGCGCCGCTGCCGGGTTACGACTTCGTGTTCCAGGGCATGGGTGGGCTGATGAGCATCACCGGCGACCCCGCCGGCGAGCCGATGAAATCCGGCATCGCCATCACGGATCTGCTGACCGGCGTCTACGCCAGCACGGCGATTCTTGCCGCGGTCGAGCACCGCCACGTCAGCGGCGTCGGGCAGTACATCGACATGTCGCTGCTGGACTGCGTGATCACGATCTCGTCCTACCAGGCCATCAATTATTTCCTGTCCGGGCGGGTGCCCCAGCGCATGGGCAATGCCCATTCCAACATGGTTCCGTACCAGGTGTTCGCCTGCAAGGAAGGCTCGGTCATCGTCGCGGTCGGCAACGACGGCCAGTACCGCGCCCTCTGTGGCGCCATCGGCCGCGCCGACCTGGCCGCCGACGAACGCTACGCCACGGCCGGCGGGCGCAACCGGAACCGCGACACGCTGATACCCCCGATCGCCGAGGCGATGCTGGCGCGCACCATGCAGGAATGGGTGCAGATCCTGCAGGCGGCGAACGTGCCCTGCGGGCCCATCTACAACATCGAACAGGTATTCCAGGATCCGCACGTGCGCCATCGCGGCATGCAGCTGTCGCTGCCCCATGCCGCCGGCGTGGACACCCCGGCCGTGGCCAATCCCATCCGCATGCGCGACACGCCCATCCGCTACGGCCGCGCCGCCCCCACCCTGGGCCAGCACACCGACGACGTGCTAAGCGAACGGCTAGGCCTGGACCAGACCCGCATCGCGGAGCTGAAAGGCCGCGGAATCATCTGACCCAGCCGCCGGGCAGGCGGCCACGACAACAACCCAGGAGACACCACCATGCGCATCACCACCGCCGCAGTCTGCGGCGCCTTGACCCTGGCTGCCCTTGTGGCCGCCCCCGCATCGGCCCAGGATGCGCCCGTCCGCTTCATCGTGCCTTACCCTCCGGGCGGCGCCGCCGACCAGATCGCGCGCCTGGTGGCGCAGGAAATGAGCAAGGGCGGCGGCGCGACCATCATCGTGGAGAACAAGCCCGGCGCGGCCGGCATGATCGCCGCCGATTACGTCGCCCGCGCCAAGCCCGACGGCAAGACCTTCTTCGTCGGCTCCAACGCCCCGCTGGTGGTGAACCAGGCGCTCTACGCGAAGATGACCTACGACCCGGCCAAGGACTTCGTCCCGGTCTCGGGCATGGCCAAATCGCCGCTCTTGCTGGTGGTCCGCCATGACCTGCCGGCGCGCGACGTCAAGGCCTTGATAGCCCTGGGCAAGCAATCCCCCGGAAAGCTGACCATGGGCTCCGCCGGCACCGGCAATATCACCTATCTTGCCGGCGAATACGCCGTCAGCAAGTTGGGCTTCCAGGTCACGCACGTACCGTACCAGGGCAGCGCGCCCGCCATCGTCGGCCTGATGGGCAGCAGCACCGACATGATGTTCGACGCCCTGCCCTCCAGCATGACGCAGGCGCAGGCTGGCAAGATCCGCCCCTTCGCCGTGCTTGACGACAAGCGCTTCGCCGGCCTGCCCGACGTGCCCACCGCCAGCGAACTGGGCTATCCCGGCATCGATGCCAGCGCCTGGTTCGGCCTGGTTGCGCCCGCCGGCACGCAGGCCGCCGTGGTCGACCAGATGAACCGCGGCGTCAACCAGGCGCTCGCGCAGCCGGAACTGCAGCGCAAGCTCACCAGTATTGGAGCGGTGGCCATGCCGGGCAACGCCCAGGTGTTCGCCGCCTTCGTCCAGGCCGAGCGCGACCGCTGGCTGCCGGTCGCCCGCGACCTGGGCCTGAAGGCCCAGTAAAGAGGCCGCCATGATCACCTTGGACTCCATCGAGGCGCTGCGCGCCTTCTCCGGACAGCCTCCCGCGCTGACTCCCTGGCAGACGGTCGACCAGGACACCATCAACCGCTTCGGCCTGGCCACCGGCGACACGCAGTGGATCCATATGGACCCGCAGCGCGCGCAGGCCGAATCGCCCTACGGCGCGGCCATCGCCCACGGCTTGCTGACGCTCTCGCTGCTGCCCAGCCTGTATGCGTCGGCGATGCGCTTTCCGAACCGCAGGCTGGCGGTGAACTACGGTTTTGACCGCGTGCGCTTCACCCAGGCGGTCAAGGCCGGCGCTCGCGTGCGCGGCGCGTTTGCGCTGACTTCCGTCGACGAACTGCCGGACGGCCAGGCCCGGCTGGCGTGGGACGTGCGCATCGATATCGACGGCGAGCAAAGGCCCGCGCTGGTCGCGCGCTGGCTCACGCAGATCGCCTATCACACAGGCAAGGAGCAGGCATGACACTGAAGATCACCCGCCACGGCGCCACCGCCGTGCTGGCCATGGACCGCCCCGACCAGCGCAACGCGCTCAGCCTGGAAATGCGCGAGGCGTTCGCGCGCGCCCTCCCGGAACTGCGCGAGGATGACGGCATCAAGGCCGTCGTCCTGACGGGATCGGGCGGGCATTTCTGCGCCGGCGGCGACATCAAGTCCATCGCGCAGGCGCACGCCCAGGGCCTGGACGCCTTCGAGGGGCGCGCTCGCATCCGCAAGATCCACCAGTGGTACGACGCGTTGGTGGACCTGGAAAAACCCGTCATCAGCGCGGTGGAGGGCGTGGCTTTCGGCGCCGGCCTGTCGCTGGCGCTGTGCGCAGACTACGCCATCGCGCGGCGCGGCGCCACTTTCTGCGCGGTGTTCGCCCGCCTCGGTTATGTGCCCGACATGCTGGGCATGTATCTGTTGCCGCGCGCCGTCGGCCTGGCGCGCGCCAAGGAGCTGGTGTTCACGGCCCGGGTCTGCGACGCCGAGGAAGCGCTGGAACTGGGACTGGTACAAGCGCTTTGCGACGGCGATCCGCTGGAACAGGCGCTGGCCATGGCCGAACGCTTTCACAACGCTCCGACGCAGGCGCTGGGCCTGGCCAAGACCATCATGAACCGGACCTTCGAGTCCAGCCGCGAAGACATCTACACGCAGGAAGCCATGGCCCAGGCCATCTGCCGTGACAGCGCCTTCCACCGCGAAGCCGCCCGGCGTTTCGTGGAAAAACTGCCCCCCGCCTACAAATGGGACTGAACGACATGCCCACGCCGACCCAAACCGCCGAACCGGGCCCGCAGGCCCGCTACGAGGCCTACCTGAATGAAGGCCGTTTCATGCTGCAGCGCGACCGCGCCAGCGGCGAATTTTTCTTCTATCCGCGCGTGGCCGCGCCGCGCAGCGGCTCGCGCGATCTGGAATGGGCCGCCCCGAGCGGCCTGGGGCGCATCTACGCCGCCACCGTCATCCATCCCCGGCCGCCCGAGGCGCCCTACGGCGTGGTGCTGGTAGACCTGGACGAAGGGCCGCGGCTGATGTCACGGGTGGACGGCATTCCCGCGCAGGAGGTGCGCGTCGGCGCCCGGGTGCGCGCCCGCGTCGTCCAGGAGGCCGGATGCGGCGTGCTGGTGTTCGAACCCGTGGCGGAGCAAGCATGACCCAAGACCGTTTCCCGCGCGGCAAGTCCGCCATCGTCGCCGCCGCCACCTATGGCATCGGCCAGACCCCGGGCATGAGTTCGATGGACCTTGCGGTCCAGGCCAGTCTTGCGGCCCTGGACCAGGCGGGGCTGCGCCCGGACCAGGTCGATGGCCTCTTCATTGGCCTGCCCGATGACTTCATGTCCGGCCTGGGCTTTGCCGAGTACCTGGGCATCTCGCCTCGCCTGACCGAGAACAACCGCACCGGCGGATCGTCTTTCCTGACGCACGCCATGTGGGCCGCGCTGGCCCTGGAAGCGGGGCAATGCGACGTGGCGCTGATCGCCTACGGCAGCAATCAGCGCAGCGGCGCGGGCAAGCTGGTGAGCTCCATGCGCCCTGCCCCCAACGAAGCGCCCTACCGGCTGGCGCGTCCGGTGGGTGCGTATGCGCTGGCGGCTTCGCGCTACGCCCACCAATACGGCCTGAAGCGCGAACAGCTGGGCGCGGTGGCCATCGCCGCCCGCCAATGGGCCATGCTCAATCCCGAAGCCTACATGCGCGAACCCCTGGACATGGCGCAGTACCTGTCGGCCCGCATGGTGGCCGAACCCTTGAGCGTGCGCGACTGCTGCCTGGTCACCGACGGCGCCGCCGCCGTGGTGATGACCCGCGCCGACCGGGCCCGCGACCACTGCGCCCGGCCCGCCTACCTGCTGGGCGCGGCCGCGGCCACCGACCACCGCGAGATCACCAACATGCCCGACCTGACGGTAACGGCCGCCACGCGCAGCGGCGCGCGCGCCTTCGCCCAGGCCGGCGTGCGTCCGCAGGACATCGATGTACTGGAGCTGTACGACGCCTTCACCATCAACCCCATCCTGTTCCTCGAGGACCTGGGCTTCTGCGCCAAGGGCGAAGGCGCGGCCTTCGTCGAAGGCGGCCGCATCGCGCCGGGCGGCGAGCTACCCGTCAATACCAACGGCGGCGGCCTGTCCTGCGTGCATCCCGGCATGTACGGCCTGTTCACCATGGTCGAAGCCTACGTGCAGCTGGCCGGCCTGGGCGGCGCGCGCCAGGTGCCGGGAGCCAGCCTGGCGCTGGCGCACGGCAACGGCGGCGAACTCTCCAGCCAGGCCACGCTGATCCTGGGCACGGCCGAAACGCTTTGAACTCCACAAGGAAAACCATGAACCACACTGCTTTTCTGCTGGACCAGCGCAGCATCATCGTAACGGGCGCCGCCCAGGGCATAGGGCGCGCCATCAGCGAACTGGCCATGCAATTGGGCGCGCGCGTGACCGCCGTCGACATGAACGCCGACGCGCTCGCCGCGTTTGAGCGCGAGGCGCCGCAAGGCCAGCTGCTGACCCTGGCCGGCGACGTGTCGGACCCGGCATTCGCGGCCTTGGCGGTCGAGCGCGCGGCGCAGCATTACGGCGCGGTCGACGGCCTGGTAAACAACGCGGGCGTCACCCGCACTGCAATGATAGAAAAAATGACCCAGGAAGCCTGGCAAAAGGTGATCGACGTGCACCTGACCGGATCCTTCCAGTTCCTGCAGGCCGTCGGCCGCCACATGCTGGCGGCGGCGCGCGAAACGGGCAAGCCGGGCGGCTCCATCGTCAACATCACCTCGGACGCGGGCCGCCGCGGCACCATAGGCCAGATCAACTACGCCGCGGCCAAGTCGGGCGTGCTGGGCCTGACGATGAGCGCGGCGCGCGAATGGGGCAAGTATGGGATACGCGTCAACACCATCGGCTTCGGCGTGGTGGAAACGCCCATGACGGAGACCATACGGGGGGACAAGTTCCGCGACACCTATCTGTCGCAGATCCCGCTGGGCCGCTTTGGCCAGCCTGGGGAGGTGGCGTGGCCGGTGTGCTTCCTGCTGTCGGATGCCGCCTCGTACATGACGGGACAGCACCTCTATGCCAATGGCGGCATGACCATAGGCATGTAAGGCGGATGCGGAACCGCGGCCAGGGTCTTCCGGCCGCGGTCTGCGCCAGCCTCAGCCGTCGATGCCGCGCGAGCTCAGGTAGTCGTCGTAGCCGCCGCGGTAGTCGACGATCTCGCCCGAGGGCAGGATCTCGATCACGCGCGTGGCCAGGCCGGACACGAACTCGCGGTCGTGCGACACGAACACCAGCGTGCCTTCGTACTTTTCCAGCGCGAACTGCAGCGACTCGATCGATTCCATGTCCAGGTGGTTGGTGGGTTCGTCGAGCAGCATGACGTTGTGCCGGCCCAGCATCAGGCGGCCGAAGGTCATGCGGTTCTTTTCGCCGCCGGACAGCACCTTGGGCGCCTTGGGCAGGTCATCCGCCGAGAACAGCAGGCGGCCCAGCACGGAGCGGATCGACTGGTCGTCGTCGCCCGGCTGGCGATGGTCGCCCATCCAGTCCAGCAGGTTGATGTCGGTCTGCAGGAACTGGTCGGAGACGTCCTGCGCCATGTAGCCCAGGTCGGCGTTTTCGGACCACTTCACTTCGCCCGAATCCGGCTGCAGATCGGTTGCCAGCAGGCGCAGCAGGGTCGTCTTACCCACGCCGTTGGCGCCGATGATGGCGATCTTTTCGCCCGCGTCGACCATGGCCGAGAACTTGCGGATGACGGGCGCGTCGTAGGCCTTGGACAGGTTTTCGACGGTGACCGCCAGGCGGTGCATGACCTTGTTCTGCTCGAAGCGGATGTACGGATTCTGGCGCGACGAGGGCTTGACCACGACCTGGTCGGCCTTGATGCGGTCGATCTGCTTCAGGCGCGAGGTGGCCTGGCGCGACTTGGACTTGTTGGCGGCGAAGCGGCGCACGAAGTCCTGCAATTCGGCGACGCGTTCCTTGGCCTTGGCGTTGTTGGCCACCAGGCGCTCGCGGGCCTGGGTCGAGGCCAGCATGTAGTCGTCGTAGTTGCCCGGATAAATGCGGATCTCGCCGTAATCCACGTCGGCCATGTGCGTGCACACCTGGTTCAGGAAGTGGCGGTCGTGGCTGATGATGATCATCGTGCTCTGGTAGCTGTTGAGCACGTTCTCCAGCCAACGGATGGTATTGATGTCCAGGTTGTTGGTCGGTTCGTCCAGCAGCAGCACGTCCGGGTTCGAGAACAGGGCCTGCGCCAGCAGCACGCGCAGCTTCCAGCCCGGCGCCACTTCGCGCATGGGCAGGTTGTGCTGGTCGACGGCGATTTCCAGGCCCAGCAGCAGTTCGCCGGCGCGGGCTTCGGCGGTGTAGCCGTCGTACTCGGCGAACTTGGCCTCCAGGTCGGCCGCGCGCATGTAGTCGTCTTCGGTCGCTTCCGGATTGGCGTAGATGGCGTCGCGCTCGGACATGGCGGCCCACATCTCGGTGTGGCCCATCATGACCACGTCCAGCACGCGCAGGTCTTCAAACGCGAACTGATCCTGGCGCAGCTTGCCCAGGCGCACGCCCGGCTCCAGCGACACGTTGCCCGCCGAGGGTTCCAGGTCGCCGCCGATGATCTTCATGAAGGTCGACTTGCCGGAACCATTGGCCCCGATCAACCCGTAGCGGTTGCCTTCCCCGAACTTGACGCTGACGTTCTCGAAAAGGGGTTTGGGACCGAACTGGATGGTGAGATTGGCGGTGGAGATCACGGTATGTTTGAGTCTTTTGGCGTCCGGGGACGCATGCGGAGAAACCCGATAGTGTACCAAGCATCCGTGAATCGCATCCAGGCGAGGCAGAGCGCCGCCTGAAGCATCTGGAAATGCAGCATGCCATTTAATGTCATAACGTAAATATTTGTATTAATTGGGGTACTATTGCGTGTGACTCAGCGCCTACGGCCGCCAGGCCCGTCAGGCGGTTGCAACCCAGCTCCCCCGCTACGTGGCAGACGCCAACCACTCCTCCGAGAAAGTCGAACTTTCCTATGGCCGGTCGCTGATCGTGGCGGCCATCGTGGCGATCGTGATGCTGTGGGCGACGCCCCGGCTCACCCCCAGTTCCGACCTGCTCACCTATGCGGCGGCCCGGCTCCAGGCCCGGCTGGTCGGGGGCCATTACGACATTGCGCGCCGCAACGACACCACGGTCGTCCTGATCGACGACGATTCCCTGGACCAGCAGAAAGGCGCCTGGCCCGTGCCTTACCGGACCCATGCGCGCTGGCTGCGCAACATCGGCCTGATCCACAAGCCCAAGGCCATCTTCCTGGACATCACCTTCGGGCGCGAGCGCGACGACCCGACCCTGCCCGAGCTGGCCGCCGCCCTGTGCGAACTGCGCGACGCCAACATCCCGGTGTTTCTGGCCGCGCTGCCCGATGCGCAGGGCGACCTGCGCCTGCGTTCGGGCCTGGAGGCGCCCGCGGGCGAGAAGCCGTGCTTCACCATGGTCGACGTGCGCTACACCCCCAGCAAGGTGGACCGGCTGGTATGGAGCTACCCGCTCTGGTCGGGCGAACATGCGCGCAGCGCGGCGTTGGCCATCGCCCAGGACGCGGCCGGCGTATCCATCACGCCCACCCGCGACGCCATGGCCTTGACCTGGGGCGTCGACAACCTGGACCAGCGCCGCTTCAGCATGGAATGCCGGCAGGCTCGCGGCGGTTATGTGGAAATGCTGCCGTCCTATGTGCGCAGCCTGCTGGGCGACCCGAACGCCGCCCAGCCCATCTGCCCGTACACGCGCGCGCTGACCCTGTCCGAATTGCGTGCGCCGGATGCCGACGGCGCCCGCCTGGCCGACATGCTCACGGGCCGCTACGTCATGATCGGCGCCGCGCTCAGCGGCTTCAACGACACCGTGCTGTCGCCGGTGCATGACGCCATTCCCGGCGTATTCATGCACGCCATGGCCCTCGACAATCTGCTGACCTATCAGGACGACTACAAGCGCGCCCTCGAATGGGAGATCTGGCCGCCCAATGTCCTGTGGTTGCTGGGCATCCCCGTCGTCATGCTGGCCCATTTCCTGCATTGGCTGGCGCAATGGCTGCGCGGCAATACGCGGCTGGGCGGCCGGCTGCTGGCCCCGCCCGCCGAATGGCGGCTGTTTGCCGACGCGCCCGCCCTGCCGCTGCCGCCCGCCGCGCACGCGGGCGGCGGCTGGAAGGCCAAGGCCGGGCGCCTGTCCGCCCTGCTGCGCGACCGCGCCGCGCGCCTGTGGCTGGCGCGCTGGCTGGCATCCAAGCTCTGCGTCGCGACGTTGCTGCTGCTGCGCAAGGCTGCCGCCATCGTCCTGTCCTCGCTCATCGTGCTGTACATCGTGCTGCTTGCGCAGCGCTGGCTGAACGTGGGCACCCTGCCCATCGTCGACCTGGCGATCATGGCCCTGGCCGCGCACTGGCTCGGCTGGACCAATCGCGCCACCGCCTTTCTTTTTGGCAAACCGGATGCCGCTTCCGCGCCGGCGTCCCCGACACCCGCGCGGGAGCCATCGGCTACCCGCCCGCAACAGGAGTAGAAACGCATGCCCAAGCCCTCCTCCCTGATCACCGCGCTGGCCGCGGCCGCCCTGGCGCTGACTGGCGCAAGCGCGGCGGCGGCCGACGCCATCGTCGGCCTGAACCTCAAGCCCGTGCCGCTGTACGCCAAGTCGGACGGCGGCGCGCCCGCGGCCAAGTCCGACGGCCAGGGCATGCCCTGGCCCGTGCTCGAAGAAGCCAATGAGTTCTACCACGTCAAGATCGATGGCAAGGACTACTGGGTGGACAGCATGCACGTGCGCATCGCGCGCGGTTCCGCCGCGCAATGCGGGCCGGTGATCAAGGGCGTGCCGCCGCCCACCGGCTCGACCGCGGGTGCGGGCGAGAACGTCTGCCGCTGAGCCGCCCATGCGATCCTCCCACATCCTGCGCATGGCCGCCGTCTCTGGCGCGCTGCTGCTGAGCGCCTGCTCCACGCTTCCCGGAGGCAAGGGTTTTTCGGTCACGGCCGGCCAACTGCCCCCGCCCCCCGCCGACCGGCAATGGCCCGACGCCAGCCTGGACGCGCGCAACCAGCGCGCCCAGGGCATGGGCCTGGTCGCCATGCCGGAGATGGAAACCTACCTGAACGGCCTGCTTGGCCGGATCAAGAACGCCGCGGGCGTGCCCGGCTGGCCGGGCGCGGTCCACGTGACCTCGTCATCGGCGCTGGAAGCCTACAGCACCGGCGCGGGCAACATCTACCTGTCCATGGGCTGGCTGGCCTCGGCGGAATCCGAGGACGAGATCGTCGCCATCCTGTCCCATGAATTCGGCCACATCTACCTCGACTACCACCAGATGGAATCGGTCAATGCCGCGGGCGACCAGGTCGCGACGCTGGCGGCCGTGGGCGTGGCGCTGGCTCGCAAGGCCGGCAGCGCCACTGGCTGGAGCCCCGTGGACAGCGTGATCGCTTCGTATACGCTGGGCAAGAACATGCTGGTGCCGGCCTGGGGCCGGCAGCAGGAGGAAAACGCCGACCGCTTCGGCGCCACCGTCAGCCTGGAACTGGGCTACTCGTATACCCAAGGCTTCAAGGCGTTCCTGGAACGCCAGGCCACCTGGGAAGCCGAGAACGCCAAGGTCCAGGCCGAAGCGCGCCAGCGCATGCTCGAGCAGATCAAACAGGCGGCGGCCGACAACACCCGCAAGCAAGAGGCGGCCAAGGGCAACAACATCGCCCCCCTGACCGAGATGCAGGCCTCGCTGAATTCCGGGGTGGCCGGGGCCAGCGAAGGTTTGCGCACCGGCCTGGACGACATCTGGAAGAAGCTGACCGTCAGCCATCCCGATACCGGCGCGCGCCTGGCTGCGTTGACCGAACAGGTCATGCCCTTGATGGCGGGCAAGCCTCGGCCCCCGGCGGCAGCGGCGCCTTGGAACAAGGCCCGCGCGCAACGCCGCACGGCCGCGCTGCTGAAGAACTACCAGACCGCGGCCGAGGCGCAGCAGGCCTTGCAGGCCCAGGACTACCCGCGCGCCCGCAAGCTCGCGGCCCAGGCAGCATCCGGCCCCAGCGCCACGCACGCCCTGCCCTTGCTGACCTTGAGCATGGCGCAGGCGGAATCCGGCGCGCGCGGGTCCGCCCTGCTGGACCGCAATCTGGCGTCGGAACAGGACCGCGCCTGGCAGGTGTATGTGTTGCGCGCCAACAATCTGCTGGGCGCGGGCCAATCCGGGCCGGCCGCCAGGATCATGGGCCAGGGCTTCGAGTACTTCCGCGGTTCGGCGCTGGCATGGCCTGAAGCCATCCGCTTCTATGGCCAGACCCAGGGCTGGGACCAGGCGCGTAAGCTGGCGCAGGAATGCGCGTCGCGCTTCGCAAGCTATGCCGGGGAATGCAGCAAGGCGGCCCAGTCGCCCGCCGAGCAGGCCGAGGCCAAGCGACGCAGCGAGCAGAAAGCGCAATCGCTGGTCGACAGGCTGTTCAAGTAGCAATGAGAAAGGGGCGCTCGGCGCCCCTTTTCTTTTTTAGTGCGTGTGTTCGTCCAGCACCAGGTGCGCCATGCCCTTTTCGGTGGCCAGGCCCACCTTCTGCCCGATGGGCAGCGTCGCCTTGGTGGCGACATGGCCATACGGCAGCCCCGTCACCACCGGCACCTTGACCGTCTTGCGCAGCCAGGCCACCACTTCGTGCAGGTCGTAGCCGTTGTCGTGCGGCGCCAGCTTGTAGTCCGTGAAGCGGCCCAGCACGATGGCTTTTTGCTTGCCCAGGATGCCGGCCTGCGCCAGCTGGATCAGCATGCGTTCGACGCGGTAAGGATGCTCGGCCACGTCTTCCAGGAACAGGATGCCGCCGCGCACCTTGGGCATGTAGGGCGTGCCCAGCAAGGACGTCAGCATGGCCAGGTTGCCGCCCCACAGGATGCCGCGGCAATCCACCGCATCGGCGTCCTGGGTTTCGAAGCTGAGGATTTCCAGTTCGCCGCGCATGATCTCGCCGAACAGGGCTTCGGTCAGGTCGTCGACCTTCTTGCCGCCGAAGTCGTAGACCGCCGATGCGCCGGTATAGCTGACCGCGCCGGTCTGCGCCAGCAGGCCCAGGTTGAAGGCGGTGAAGTCGCTCATGCCGACGAAACGCTTGCCGCTGTCGGCCATGGCCTTCCAGTCGATGGCAGGCAGCAGCCGGCCCATGCCGTAGCCGCCGCGCGTCACCATGACGATGGGCAACTTCTGCTTGGCGGCGCGCGTCAGGCTGGCCAGGCGCTGCGCGTCGGTGCCGGCAAAGCGCTGGTGCTGCGCGTAGGCGGTACGGTCCACGGCGGTCTTGAAGCCCTGCTGCTGCAGCCTTTCGCGCGCCAGCTCGACGGCGGCCGGATCGCGCACCGCGGAAGACGGCGAGATCAGGTAGATGCCGCGGGCGTCGGGCAGCGCGTGGGCGTGGCTGTGGTCATGGCCGCAGTCTTCATCACATTCGTGGCCTGCATGACCATGATCGTGGTTATGGTCATGGTCGTGCGCGGCGGCCGCTTTCGCGCCGCGCGCCTTGGCGCCTTGGGATTTGCTCATGCTGCGGATTCCTTGCTGCGGCGTTCGCGGAAGAACCGGCGCAGCAGATCGCCGCAAGGTTCCGCCAGCACGCCGCCGGTGACTGAGGTGTGATGATTGAGTTTGGGGACCGAGCCCACGTCCAGCACGCTGCCGCAGGCGCCGGTCTTGGGGTCGTAGGCGCCGAACACGACGCGCGCGAGCCGCGCATGCAGCATGGCGCCGATGCACATGACGCAAGGCTCCAGCGTGACGTACACGGTGATGCCCGGCAGACGGTAGTTTTCCAGCGCGCGCGCGGCGCCGCGCAAGGCGACGATCTCGGCGTGGGCGGTGGGATCGTGGTCGATGATGGTGCGGTTGTAGCCGCGTCCCAGGATGTCGCCCTGTGCCGACACCACCAGCGCGCCCACCGGCACCTCGCCGATGTCATAGGCGGCCTGGGCCTCTTGCAGCGCCAGTTCCATGAAGCTGGCGTCCTGCGCGGTCCAGGGTTGGACCGCCGCCATCGGGATAGCCTCAACCACGGTACACCCGGGACTTCAGTGCGATGCGGCCGGCCAGGCTGGTCACGGCCTCTTCCAGCCATTGGTAGAGTTCGGCGTGCTCGTCGTAGCGGGCCTGGTTCAGGTTGGACACCCGGCCCTCTTCGATGAAGCCCCAGGCCCGGCTGCGCTTGTCGCGATGCTTGGGGTCCCACACGCCGAAGGCGAAGCCGCCGGCGCGGCGGATCAGCGAAAAGCACGGGATGTCGGTGTAGCCGTCGCCGACGAACACCATCTGGTCGAACGGCACCCGCAAGCGGTCCTCGGGCACCTTGCGGTTGACCTCGAAGGGCTTGTTGCGGAAATCGCGGCCGATGATGCCTTTCTGGATGTGGAACAGATAGCGGGTCTTGTCGGTAAAGCTGACGATGCGGCGCGGAAACGCGATGCCGCCATCCGCGCCGTAAATGAATTCGGACGCCCAGATCTCGGTGAACTCGTGCGCGATGGGGGTGGACCGGACCACGTCACCGATGCCGCTGGAAATCAGGTAGAACTCCAGCTGCACTTGCGGCTGTTCGGCCCGCACCGCGGCGCGCAGCCGCTGGAACAGCGTGGGCACGCCGTCGTGCAGTTCCAGCCGGGCGCCCCAATCCTTCAGGCGCTGCTGCGTAATGAGGCCGTGCTTGCCCGATTGCGACAGCTGGATCATCTGGTACAGGTAGGCGGGCACGGGGTCCCAGTCCTGCTGCGAGAGCAGCGGATCGACCTCATCCTTCCAGAAGGATGCCGTGTCCACGCCCATGCTTTCCAGGAAGCCGGACGTGCTGTCCGAGGCCAGCGTGTCGTCGAAGTCGAAAATCAGGGCGATGACGTCGGACATGTATATGCGTGAAAAAGGGGCGACAGCCGCCATTTTGCCTGAATGTGGCGGCGGCTGCGCCCCTGGAGGTCCGAGCAGGGCCGCCCTGGCGGCCCTTGTTCCGGCTGTCGCTTACTGGCGTACCGGCGAGGTCATGGGCGCCCCGGGCGCCGGCGCCATGCCCGGCGCGCCGGCCGCGGGCGGCACGGTGTCGGCCGGCACCTGGATCACGGTTTCACGCAGCACGCCCCCGCCCTGCACGCTGCCGCGCACATTGGTGGGCGAGGTCATCTGCGTCACGCAGTCCTGGCGCGAGGCGGCCGGCAGGCGGTTGCAGCGGTCCAGCATATTCTGCTGCAACTGGTCGTTGCTGCCGTCCTTGAGGTTGTTGCGGCCGCTTTCCTGGCGCGCCGCGCCGGCTTCGCGCATGCAGGCGGCCTGGTCCTGGCCGGTGGCGCCGCTCTTGCATGCCGCCACATCCTGCTGATACTGGGACTGAGCTGAGCCGCGGCCGGTCGCATCAGCCGCGTGGACCGCTCCCGCGGCCAACATCAGGCCAGCGGCACAAAGCGTCGCCGCGAGGCGTTTGACATGCATGGGTCGTGTAGTCATGGTCAGCTCCTTGAAGTTGATTGAACCGTTACCCACTATCCCACGATGACGCTTCCGCTACATGTCCAGCGACGTGAAATCGTAAGACTACGTTTCAATTGCCGCGACGCAACATACCCTGCCTGTCGCCTTAGCTAGCGTCGCGCTCGGCGTCGGCCTTGCTGAGGCGATTGCGGTAGGTTGCGGCGCGCATGAGCAGCATGGCGGTCACGGGCGAAGACACGATCAGCAGCAGCGTGATGATGACTTCATGAAACACAGGCCGCGACGACAGCGCCGAAAACACCAGGATCGACGCCGCCAGCACGCAACCGCAACCCATGGTGTTGCCCAAGGTAGGCGCATGGATGCGGGCATAAAAGGTACGGAAGCGCAGCAGGCCGGCCGAACCGGTCAGGGCAAGCAGGCCGCCGAACACCAGCAGGACACTGGCCGGTATGGCGGCCCACAGCGGGATCTGGGCGTCGATCATGGCTCGATCACCTCGCCGCGCAGCAGGAAGCGCGCCATGGCGGTGGAGCCCACGAAGCCGAACAAGGCGATCAGCAGCGCAATGTCGAAATACACGGAGGTGCCGGAGCGGATGCCGAACACCAGCATGGTCAGCATGCCGTTGATGTACAGCGTGTCCAGGGCCAGCACGCGGTCCTGCGCGGTGGGACCGCGCAGCAGCCGGATGGCGGCGAAGACCATGCCCAGCGCAAAGCAGAGCAAGGCGAAGGACGCCGCCCAATAAAGTATGTTGTTCATTCGAAAATCTCCTTCAGCGGGCGCTCGTAGCGTTCCTGGACCAGCTTGATCCAGTCGCCCTCGTTCTGCAGGTCCAGCACGTGCAGCTTCAGGCAATGGTCGTCGGTCAGGTCCACCCAGACGGTGCCCGGCGTGTACGTGACGATGCAGGCCAGCATCGCCAGGCCGTGCGGGTCGCGCATGGTCAGCGGGATCATGATGAACCCGGGCGAAAAGTCATTGCGGCGCGGATTCAGGATCAGCCGCGCCACGGCGATATTGGATTTGATGATGTCCGCGGTCACATGCAGGAACAGCGGGACCGCCTTCCACAGGCGGCGCGGCTTGGCCTTCAGCGGCCGCAGGCGGGAGGCGGCCCAGGTGAACCAGAGCGCCAGCGCGATGCCCAGCGCGATCTGGCCCGCGGACGCGCTCTGGTTGAGCACCAGCCACAGGACGAACAGGTAGACGGGCAGGAACAGGAAGTAGAGACGGCGCATCAGCTTCCTCCCTTGAGGCCGCGCACGGTCTGCGCGGACATGACGGCGTCGATGTAGGACTTGGGCTGGTCCAGCGACCGCGCCGCATCGTCCAGATAGGCCGACACGGGGCCGGCGCCGGCCGCCAGGCCCACGCACAGCAGCAACAGCACCGCCACGGGCCCGGCTTCGATCAAGCGCAGGCGCGGCGTGCTGCGGTCATCGCTGGCCCAGAACACCCGGATGCCGGTGCGGCCCAGGCCGATGAGGCCGGCCAGCCCCGACAGCAGCACCGCGGCCACCAATATCCATGCGTCCATGGGCACGGCCGACTCGTTGGCGGCCGACACCGCCGCTGACAGCAGCGACAGCTTGGCGACGAAGCCCGACAGCGGCGGCAGGCCGGTCACCAGCAAGGCGCAGGAAATGAAGGCCAGGCCCAGGAAGGCCATGGCCGCGGGAATGGCCACGCCCACCACGTCGTCGGAACGGTTGAGCGAGGCCGGATCGTCCAGGTCGAACGCGTCCAGGGTCACCGCCAGCACGTTGGCGCCGAAGCTGCGGGTGCGCTCGATGAGTTCGGCCAAAAGGAAGAACGCGCCCGTGGTCAGCACGGAGCTGAGCAGGTAGAACAGCGCCGGTCCCGTCAGCGTCACGCCCGGCATGCCCAGCGCGGTCAGCAGCGTGCCAGCCGATACGATCACGCAGTAACCGACCATTTTTTCCAACTGCTGGGTCGCCAGGAGTCCCAGGGCGCCGAACAGCAGCGTGGCCAGCCCCGCCGCGAACATCCAGTCCAGGCTGAAGGCCGCCGGCGCGCCGGTGGGCAGCAGCAAGGAGCCGATGCGCAGCAGCGCGTAGATGCCGACCTTGGTCATGATGGAGAACATGGCCGCGACCGGTGCGCCGGCCGAGCCGTAGCCCTTGACCAGCCAGAAGTTCAGCGGCCAGGCGCCCGCCTTGACCAGGAAGGCCACGCCCAGGATGGCTGCGCCCGCCTCGAACAGCATGCGGTCCGCGCCCGCCAGGTTGCCGGCGCGCACCGCCAGGTCCGCCATGTTCAGCGTGCCGGTCACGCCGTAGATCAGCGCGATGCTGATCAGCAGCAGGAACGAGGCCACCAGGTTGACCGCGATGTACTGCAGGCCGGCGCTGACGCGCGCCACGCCCGAGCCGTGCAGCAACAGGCCATAGGACGCGGCCAGCAGCACCTCGAAGAATACGAAGAGGTTGAACAGGTCGCCCGTGAGGAACGCGCCGTTCAGGCCCATCAGTAGGAACTGGAACAACGAATGGAAATGCACACCGGCGCGGTCCCAGCGCGCCAGCGCATAGACCAAGGTAGCCAGTCCCAGCACCGCGGTCAGGGTCAGCATCACCGCGGCCAGGCGGTCGACCACCAGCACGATGCCGAAAGGCGCGGGCCAGTCGCCCACCAGATAGACCCCTACCCCGTCGGGCCAGACGCCGGGTACGCCGCCGCCCGCCACCACCAGCAGCGCGATGGCGGCGGCCAGCTGGCCCAGGGTCGAAACCAGCGCAATGGCGCCGCGGGTATAGCGGCGGGTATCCGCCAGCAGAAGCATCGCCGCGCCCGCCGCGAGCGGCGTGATGATGGGCAATACGGGCAGGTGTTGCAGCCAAAAATTCAAGATTGGGACTCCCGTCCATCAACGTGGTCGGTACCCGTGAGGCCACGCGAGGCCAGCAGCACAACCAGGAACAGCGCGGTGGTGGCGAAGCCGATCACGATGGCCGTCAGCACCAGCGCCTGCGGCAGCGGATCCGCATACCAGGAAGGATCATGGGCCACCGCCGGATCGACCACGGGCGGACGGCCCGAGGTCAGCCGGCCCATGCCGAAGATGAACAGGTTCACCGCATAGGAAACCAGCGACAGGCCCATGATGAACTGGAAGGTCCGCGGCCGCAGCAGCAGCCAGACGCCCGAACCAGCCAAGACACCAATAGCGATGGCGTATATCAATTCCATCAGGCTTCCCCTGTTTGTGCGGCGGCCGCCTGGATTTCGGCGGCGGCCTTGCGTTGCGCGCGCAGCGATTGGTGAGCCAGCGCCACCAGCACCAGCACGGTGGATCCCACGACCAGCATGTAGACGCCCAGGTCGAACAGCAGCACGCTGGACAGGTGCACGTGGCCGATCAGCGGCAACGCCAGATCCCAGGACAGCGCCGCCAGGAAGGGCTTGTAGGCCAGCCACGCGGTCACCGCCGCGGCGCCGGCGAACAATAGGCCCAGGCCGATCCAATGCTGCGGGTTGAGCCGGCTGCGCGACTCCACCCAGTACACGCCGCCGACCATGTATTGCAGGATGACGGCGGTGGCGAAGATCAATCCGCCGACGAAGCCGCCGCCCGGCTCGTTGTGGCCGCGCAGCAGGAAGTACACGGAAATCAGCGCGGCGGTGGGCAGCAAGAGGCGCACCAGCACGGTGGGCACCATCATGGAACCGGCGGGCACCAGCGACTTGATGTCCGGCGCGTCGGGCACGCCGCCATCCTGGTCGAGCTGCTGGCGCGGCAGGTCCGCGCTTTCGGCGGCCGGACGGAAGCGGCGCAGCAGCGCGTAGACGGTCAGCGCCACGATGCCCAGCACCGTGATCTCGCCGAAGGTATCGAAACCGCGGAAGTCCACCAGGATCACGTTGACCACATTGGTGCCGCCGCCGTCCGGCAGCGCGCGGTCGACGAAGTACGAAGAAATGGTGTCGCCCTGCGGCCGCACCAGCACCGCGTAGGCCAGCGCGGCCATGCCGGTGCCGGCGGCGCCCGCCAGCAGCAGGTCGCGCAGGCGGCGTCCGCGGGCCCGCAGCGTGACCTTCAGGCTTTCGTCTTCATCCTGCGCGATGCGCCGCGGCAGCCAGCGCAGGCCCAGCAGCAACAGCACCAGGGTCACGACTTCGACCGACAGCTGGGTCAGCGCCAGGTCGGGCGCCGAGAACCAGACGAAGGTCAGGCAGGTGATCAGCCCTGCGCCCCCGGCCAGCGCCAGCGACGCCAGGCGGTGGTACTTGGCCTGGAAGGCGGCGGCCAGCGCGCAGCCCGCGCCCACCAGCCACAACAGCGCGAAGGCCGGATCGATCGGCGTCATGCGGCCGGCGCCATCCAGCCAGCCGCCCGCGCGCAGCGGCAGCCAGGCCACGAACAGCGTGCCCAGCACGATCAGCAGCATCTGCACCTGCAGGCGCGACGACGCCAGCCAGCGCAGCAGCCAGGCCGCGGCCACGCTGGAGCCGTCCAGCAGCGCCTCGAAGCTGCGGCGGCCGTCCAGGCGGTAGATGAACGGCACCCGGCCCGGATTGGCGCGCTGGTGGGCGCGCAGGGCCAGATAGAGCAGGACGCCGGCCGTGGTCGCGACCAGGCTCATGACCAGGGGCAGGTTCAGGCCGTGCCAGACGGCCAGGCTGTACTCCGGCATGTCCTGCCCCAGGATGCTCTGGGCCGCGGTCGCCAGGAACGGGCCGACCGTCAGGCCAGGCACCACGCCCACCAGCAGGCAGATCGCCACCAGCAGCGCGCTGGGGAACAGCATCCAGCGCGGCGGCTCGTGCGGGGCGCGCGGCAGGTCGGTGGCCGGCGGGCCGAAGAACACTTGCAGGATGAAGCGCAGCGAATAGGCCACGCTGAACGCACCCGCGATGGTGGCCACCAGCGGCAGGCCGATCTCGGTGATACGGTCGCCGCTGACGAAGGTGGTCTCGGCGAAGAACATTTCCTTGGACAGGAAGCCATTGAGCAGCGGCACCCCCGCCATCGAGGCGGCCGCCACCATGGCCAGCGTGGCGGTGATCGGCATGGCCTTGTAGAGGCCGGACAAACGGCTCAGGTCGCGCGTGCCGGTCTCGTGGTCCACAATGCCCGCCGCCATGAACAGCGAGGCCTTGAAGGTGGCGTGGTTGATCATGTGGAAGATGGCGGCCACCAGCGCCAGCGTGCTGTTCAGGCCCAGCAGCAGCGTGATCAGGCCCAGATGGCTGATGGTGGAGTACGCCAGCACCCCTTTCATGTCCTGCTGGAAGATGGCGGCATAGGCGCCCAGCACCAGCGTGATCAGCCCCGCCCCGCCGATGATCCAGAACCATTCGTCGGTGCCCGACAGCACCGGCCAGAAACGCGCCAGCAGGAACACCCCGGCCTTCACCATGGTGGCCGAGTGCAGGTACGCGGATACCGGCGTGGGCGCCGCCATGGCATTGGGCAGCCAGAAATGGAAGGGAAACTGGGCGCTCTTGGTAAGCGCGCCCAGCGCCACCAGGATCAGGACGGCCGGATACCAGGGGTCGGCCCGCACCAGGTCGCCCGCGGCCAGCACCCGGTCCAGGTCATAGCTGCCGACGATATGGCCCAGGATGAGCACCCCGGCCAGGAGGCACAGCCCGCCCCCGCCCGTGACCGTCAGCGCCATGCGCGCGCCGCGGCGCGCGTCCAGGCGGTGATGCCAGTAGGCGATCAGCATGAAGGACGCCAGGCTGGTCATTTCCCAGAACATGACCAGCTGGATCAGGTTGCCCGACAGCACCACGCCCAACATGGCGGCCATGAAGGCCTGGAAGAAGGAGAAAAAGCGCGGCACCGGATCTTCCGGCGACATGTAATAGCGCGCATACAGCACCACCAGCGCGCCCATGCCGGAGACGATCAGCGCGAACAGCCAGGCGTAGCCGTCCATGCGCAGGGTGAACTGCAGGCCCAGCGCGGGCGCCCAGGGCATGTCGAAGCGGACCACGCCGCCGTTGGCGACGTCCGGATAGAGGCTGATGACCAGCACCACACAGACCAGTGCGATGAGGCCCGCCAGCCACGCCTCGGCATTGCGGGCGTTGGATGGCAGAAGCGCGGCGCACAGGCTGCCGGCGAACGGCAGAGCGAGGATCAGGATCAGCGACATGGCGTTCCGAGAGTGTCCGGGCCCCCTCCCGCCAGCGCAAGGCAGCGAAAGACGAACAGACCGGGGATTGAAAAACGGACGGAACCCTGGCCCGGTGCGTCGCTGCACTACACGTTGCCCCGCGGGGGACATCAACCAACGCCATTGAACGGCGCAGACAGAAACAAACGCAATAGCTTTCTTGCAAGACCGGCCAAGAATCTCATACGAAAAATATCAGATTCTTGTAAGTTATGCAGAGATTTATGTGTTTACGATGCGGATGACGGCAAGATCGATGCGCAATCCTTGCGCAATTGAAATATTCCCGAAGCTGTTCATATCTTTGTCAGCATTGGATTTTTTGGTCTATTCCCGTCTTCTTCGGGCAACGGCGCCATAAAAAAATAACCCTGGACAAGCCAGGGTCTATCCGGGTTGACCGGCGGAAATTTACTGTGTGGAATGGCGCCCACGAGGCTCCGCCAAGCCAGCATCCCGGCGCGGCAGGCTTCACCGACGCCGGCCCAAGAAGCCGGCCGGGTCGGAAATTCAAATAATCTGGAGAAGACTCTTGACCATGCTGTCCCAAGCCAAGGCCGTCCTGGCCGCCGCCATCGCCGGCCTCTGCCTCACCACCGCCGCGCAAGCAGCCGACCCCTACCCCAACAAGCCCATCCGCCTGATCGTACCTTTCGCCGCGGGCGGCACTACCGACATCGTGGCGCGCATCGTCGCCGAAGGCCTGACCCGTGAGCTCGGCCAGGCCGTGGTGGTCGAAAACCGCGGCGGCGGCGGCGGCTCGATCGGCGCCGACGCCGTGGCGCGCTCCACGCCTGACGGCTACACCCTGGGCGTGGCCACCGTCAGCACCATGGCCACCAACCCGGCCACCAACCCCAAGAACCCGTACAACCCGTTGAAGGACTTCGTCCCCATCACCAATATGGTGAACGTCCCCAACGTGCTGACGGTGAACCCGGCGGTGCCGGCCAAGACCCTGGCCGAATTCATCGCCCTGCTCAAGGCCAATCCCGGCAAGTACGCCTACGCATCCTCGGGCGCGGGCGGCATCGGCCACCTGGACGGCGAACTCTTCAAGTCGCTGACCAAGACGGATATGGTGCATGTGCCTTACCGCGGTTCGGGCCCGGCCCTCAACGACGTGATCGCCGGCCAGGTCAACGCGCAGTTCGACAACCTGCCCTCGTCCATGCCCCACATCCAGGCCGGCAAGCTGCGCGCCCTGGCCGTGGCCGCGCCCAAGCGCCTGCCGGCGCTTCCGGACGTTCCGACCTTCTCCGAAGGCGGCCTGCCGGAAATGGATAACATGGCCTGGTACGGCCTGGTCGCGCCCGCCGGCACGCCGCAGGCCGTGATCGACCGCATCCATGACGCCACCGTCAAGGCGCTCAAGGATCCGAAGATCGTGCAGCGCCTGGCCGACGGCGGCTCGCTGGTGGACGGCAACACGCCCGCCGAATACGCCGCCCAGATCAAGCGCGAGCTGGAACTGCGCCAGCGCATCGCCAAGGAACGCAACATCCAGTCGACCAACTGATCGTTAGCGCACAACGCGCCGACCCAATCCGGCGCCCCGAGGCCGGCCTGTTTCCCAGGCCGGTTTTTTTTGCTTCTTCCACCGCCATCGTTCCAAGGGCCGCGCTTGACTGCAATCGTCCCGGTGGTAGCATGTGCGACCGTGCGATCCCATCTTTCTCCCCCTCCCTGCGCCGCCTGCGCGCTTTGCGCCCTGCGCTCGACCCTGTTGAGCTCGCAGGAAGTCGCCGCGCGCTCCGCCTACGCCCGCTCCAAGCCCGGCTAATCGCCCGCTTTCCCCCTTTCTGATTCCTGCACCGGCCCGCCGCCGGCTGCCTGCGCACATCCGCGCATCCGGCAGCCTTGCTGCCGGCCGGCGGACGCCCTGCCGCGTGGCCGGGCTCCGCGTCTCGTCCCTCTATCCGCAACGCCAACGGAGGCTTGCGGCCAGGCCACGCACCGACCTATTCCAAGCGCCATGCAACTCACCAAGAACTTCGTCAAAGCCAAGAACCCCTGCGCGGGCGGCTACAAATGGTTCATCCGCGACCACAACGGCCAGGGAGACTACCAGGCCGTGCTTGACGCCTTGGTCGCTGACGGCCGCGTCAGCGACGCCTGCTGGCTGCTGGACCAGTTCGGCCCCACCGACGCGGTGCTGCGGCTGGATTCGGTCGATGCCAATGCCATCGTCTTCGCCGGCACGCTGGAAGTGCGCATGGGCATCAACGTGGACAGCGTGGTGCGCGCCGGCCGCAGCATAGTCACCGGCGGCGGCATCCGCGCCGGCGAAACCATCCAGGCGGGCGAGAACATCACCGCCAGCGCCAACATCGCCTGCGGCGGCAATCTGCGCGCGGGCGGCGACGTCAGCGCCGACTGGGGCATCGAAACCGCCACGCGCCTGGATTGCGGCGGCAACGTGCGCGCCAAATGGGACATCTGCGCCGGCCAGGACCTGGCCGTGACCGGCCACCTGCATGCCGGACAGGACATCCAGACGCAAGGCGCCATCAAATGCGGCCAGGGCATCAAGGCCGGCGGCGACGTGCGCGCCGAAAAGGAAATCGACGCCGCCTGCGGCATCCAGGCCGGCGGCTCCATCCAGTGCGGCGAGCACCTTGCTTCCGGCTGGGGCCTGATCGCCGGCGAGGACATCCGCGCCGAAGGCGCGATCCGGGCAGGCGAAGGCGTACAGGCCGAAGGCGTGATCGAAGCCGGCGCGGGCCACGGCATCTACGCCGGCCTGAGCGTCCGCCTGGACGCCTGGGCCGCCTGCGCGCGGGTCGTCGCGCAGAGCCGGCCCGAGCAATTGGTCAGCGGGCATTGGGACGGCCAGGACAGCGCCGTCTACGCATAGCGGCAGCCCCGGCGCAGCCAGGGCGCAATGCCGCCTATTCCGGCTTGATGTTCGCTTCCTGCATGCGGCGGCCCCAGGTGCCCAGCTGCGCCTCGACGAACGCCTGCTGTTGCGCCTGCGTGTTCGGCGCGGCCGTCATGCCCAGGGTGGCGAACTTCTGCTGTACCTCGGGACGCGCCAGCGCCTCGTTCACCGCCTTGTTCAAGCGCTCCAGGATCGGCTGGGGGATGCCGGCGGGACCGGCCAGGCCCACCCACACCACCAGGTCGAAATCCTGATATCCCGTTTCGGCAAAGGTCGGCACATCCGGCAGGTCCGGCAGCCGGCGCTCGGTGCTGATGGCCAGCGCCCGCAGCTTGCCGCCTCGCAGCAACGGCGTCGCGACCGACAGGTCCGCCATCACGTAATCGACCTGCCCGCCCGCCAGATCCGTCAGCGCCGGGGGCTGGCTCTTGTACGGCACGCCTTCCGCCCGCACGCCGGCAATGCGGTTGAACGCCGCCGCGCCGACCTGCCCGCCCGGGGAACCGTAGCCGTAGTTCAAGGAGCCCGAGGCCGCTTTCTTCACGAACGTGGCCAAGTCCTTGTACGGGCCATCCGCGCGAACCAGCAGCAGCATGGGCATGGTGGTCAAGCGCGACACGTGGCTGAAGTCCTTCTGCGCATCGTAGGGCAGCTTCTTGAACAGCCCCGGATTGATCGAGTTCAACGAACTGCTGGAGATCGTCAGCGTGTAGCCATCGCCGGGAGAACGCACCGCGTATTCGGTGCCTATCAGGCCTTGGGCGCCGGGCTTGTTCTCGACGATCACGTTGGCGTTCAGATCACGGCGCAGTTCTTCCGCAATGATGCGGGCGCTGGTGTCGGTGGCGCTTCCCGGCGAGAAGGCCGCGACGATCTTGATGGGTTTGTCGCCCGGATAGGGTTCGGCCTGCGCCGCGCCCTGCGCGGACAGGCTCAGCAAGGCGCACGTCAACAGCGCGAATCGAATCGTTTTCATGGGTGTAGTCTCCTGGTTTTATGGGTACTGCCTGGTTTGCCTTACCGCTCTGACGGCGGTGTCGTGGCATTCATTTCGCCCAGGCGCGGCGGGCCTCGGCGTATGGCCGCCGGCGTGCCGGACAGCTTTATCGGTATGCCCGGACCGTGATAATCGTCGCGCCGGACCACCATCTGGCGATGTTCGGTATGGGCGGCCGCGGCCACCGATGCCATGTCCAGGATCGGTGCGGCGGGCACGTTCTGCGCCAGCAACTGCTTGCCGAACGCCTCGCCATCGACCTGCGCGAACGCCTGGGCCAGCGCCGCATCCACGGCTTCGCGGTTGACGACTCTTTGCCCGTTGGACTTATAGCGCTCGTCCTGCGCCATGCCGGCAATGCCCAGCTGCGCGCACAGCTTGGTGAAGAGGCGATCGTTGGCGACCGCGATGAACAAGGGGCAGGTCCGGGTCTGGTAGACGTTGTAGGGCACGATGTTGGGATGCCCGTTGCCGCTGGGCCGCGGCGTATTGCCCGACGCCAGGTAATTGGCCAGGAACGGATGCGCCACCGACACGGCGGAATCGTAGAGGCACACGTCCGCCATCTGCCCGCGCCCCGTGCGGTGCCGGGCCTGCAGGGCCAACAGCACGGCAATCGCGGCGTTCATGCCGGTAGTGAGGTCCACCACCGGCACGCCCAGCCTCAGGGGTTCGCCGCCCGCCTCGCCGTTGATGCTGAGCAGGCCGGCCATGGATTGCACGGCGGCGTCGTAGCCTGGCAATTCGCCCAGCGGGCCATCGTCGCCGAAACCCGTGATGCGGCAATGCACCAGCCGCGGAAAGCGCTCGGTGATGGCGGATGGTTCGGCCACGCCCCAACTGCGCAGCGTGCTGGCCTTGAAGTTTTCGATCAGCACGTCGGCCGTTTCCAGCAATTGCCAGAACGTCTCCCGTCCGGCCTCGCTGTTCAAGTCCAGCACCATGCTGCGCTTGTTGCGGTTCACGGCGCGGAAATAAGCCGAACTGCCATCCACGAACGGCGGGCCGAAGCCGCGGCATTCGTCGCCTTCCGGCGACTCGATCTTGATCACGTCGGCGCCGTGGTCGCCCAGCATCTGGCCGCAGAATGGCCCTGCCAGGACGCGCGACGCGTCGATGACGCGCAGGCCGGCGAGCGCGCCGCAGGCATCGCTGCTATGCATAGTCTGTCTCCTTCGAATCCAAGGTCAGGCCGAGGCGCGGGCGATCAGCCAGTTGAATTCCCTGCCCTGCGCGCCCGCTTGCGTGCTCATGCGCAGCGCAAGCCGGTGGTTATGCGCATCCAGCGCGCCTTCCAGCAGGCCGTTCCAGGCTTGCGCCACGCAAGGGTGCGCATCGGCCACGGCGTCCATCAGGTTCCAGCCTTTTTGCGTCACGCGCACGCCTTCCGGCGTTTCGCTCAACTCGCACGCGTCGCCCTGCGCTTGCGCCAGCGCCGCCATGAAGCGCCCGAACTGCAGCGCGGAGCCATCCTGCTCCACGCCCAGCGCCCGCGCCGTCTCGTGATAGAACTGCATGCCTATCATTCGTCCGGTCAGGTGCAATAGCCCGGTCGCTTCCTCCGGCCCCCACAGGTTCACCGCCACGGGCAAGGCGCTGCGCACGTACTCCATGGCGTAGTTGCGGCTGGCCTTGGCCAGGCGCGTCGCGGGCCAATCCACGGTGGGCAGCGTCGGCGCGGCCGCGGCGTCGAAATCGGGCGCGTCCTCATTGCGGCTAAAGCGCAGGCGTTCGTGCGGCTGCAGGTCGCGGTCGTATTCGTAGTAGTAGCCCTCCAGTCCCGACTGGCCGTCGACCGCCTGCTTGGTGCACACGAAACCCAGCCGCGGATTGTTGAGCGACACGCCGTTCTGCGCATGCCAGCCCGCCAGCATGGCGCGCGACACCTCCGACGGTATCGCGCACAGCGCGGTGCCCGACCAGATCCAGCGCGGCGCGGAATAGCGTATCCAGGCCTTGCGGTCGGACTCGTGCATGTACTGCACCGCCACGCCGCCAATATGGTTGGACAGATAGTGGTACTGAGCCGCCGCGACCGCGGGCGGCAGATGCGCGATGCCCAGCTTCTTCAGGCCTGGCAGGAAGCGCTCGTTGCGCTGGCGGCAGAAGATCTCGTAGACCAGTTCAGCCGCGCGCGCCGTGCCGCGGCGCGTCACGGCCGACAGGACGATGCCGGTGAAGAACGCGTGATACCACTCGGAAACCGCGCGCCAGCCGCGTTCCTCGGATTGCATTTCATGCATGGCCATTCACTCCAGTAGGAACCGCCACGGAACCGGGCAGCAGGGATTGCATGGACGCGACGGCGAAATCCGCAATGTCGCGCGCAATCGCCTCGCGATCCCCGTCGGATTCCCCGGCCCTGGGGCGATACCACATGGTGGTCCAGTTCAAGGCGCCCAGCAGCGGCTTGACCTGCAAGGCCGGCGGGCCTCGCCGGAAGTCTCCGGTCGCCATGCCCGCCTCGACCACGCTGCGGAACAGCGACTCGTAGCGGTCGCGCTGCCGCACCAATTCTTCCAGTTCGGCGCGCTGGCCCGCCGTGGTGCGTCCGGCCAGGTGCAGTTCGACGCCCTGCACGGTGACGCGCTGGTATGGCAGATGCGCCATCATCAGATGCGTGTGGGCATGGGCCATGTTCCAGAGCCGCTGGGGCGGCGACGTGGCGGCGTCCTCCGCCAGCGGCGTCACCGTGTCCAGGTTCAACTGCATCGCGCGCCGGTGCACGGCGAAGAATAGGTCGGTCTTGCTGCGGTAGTAGTAATAGACGCTGCCTTTCGTGACGCCGATCAGGTCGGCGACCGAATCGATCGTGGTCGCCGCGAATCCCATCTCGGTGAAGGCATGCGCGGCAGCGTCCAGCAACTCCACTTGCCGCAGCGGCATCTCGTCATAAGGAATGGCAGTCTTGGCTTTCATGCGAACTCCCGGCGCTGCGCCGCGGCGCCTGCGCTTTTCTTGATGGCGCGGGCCAGGACCACGCGCTGGATTTCGGAGGTGCCTTCGTAGATTTCAGTGATGCGCTGGTCCCGGTAGCAGCGTTCCACCGCGCTGGGCTTCACGTAGCCGCGTCCGGCCAGGATCTGCATCGCGTCGTCCACCACGCTGTGCGAGGTTTCGCTGGCCAGCAGCTTGGCCATCGCGCCCAGCGTGCCGATGTCCTGCCCGGCGTCGTAGGCGCGCGCCGCCTCGTAGGTCATCATCCGCGACGACGACAACGCGGTGGCGGCGTCGGCCAACTTGAAGCCCACGCCCTGGTGGTCGATGATGCTGCGCCCGAAAGTCTGGCGCCCCACCGCGAAGTCCCGCGCCTCGGCATAGCTGCACAGGGCGATGCCATTGGCCTGGGCAGCCACCACCACGCGGCCGATGCTCAGGGTCGCCAAGGCGAGCTTCAGCCCTTCTCCCAGCGTTCCGACCACGCTCTCCGCGCCGACCCAGGTGTCCAGTTTCAGGTTGGTCGTGGTGGTGCCGCGTATGCCCATCTTGTCTTCGTAGTGGTCCACCACTACGCCGCTGGCATCGCGGTCGACCACGAACGCGCTGATGTTGTTGCGCGCGCCAGGCTCGCCTGTACGGGCGAACACGATGAAATGGCGCGAATGCCCGCCATTGCCCAGCCAGCATTTTTCACCCCGGATGCGCCACCCGTCGCCTTCAGGCACGGCAGTGGTCAACAGGGCTGCCGCATCCGAACCCGCGCCGCGCTCGCTCAGGGCAAAGTTGACAGCGTGGCCGTCCCGCGCCAAGCCGCCCAGCAACACCATCTTCTGTTCGGCGGAGCCTCCCAGGATGACCGGAAACGCGCCCAGCGACAGCGCCGCCAGGATGGCGGCCGTGGAGGCGCAGCCCTGCGCCACTGCTTCCACCACCGCCACCAGCGAGGTCAGCGATGCCCCTGCGCCACCGTATTCGGCCGGGATGAAGAGTCCCGAGATTCCGCTTTCCCGCAACGGCGCCAGATGCTCCACGGGATAGCGCTGTTCCCGGTCTATGGCGGCGGCGGCCGGCGCAAACGCCTGCGCGGTCAAGTCTGCGGCCTTGTCGCGCCACGCGCTTGCTTGCGGGTCGAGCGAGGGATTCCAGATCACGGACATCATTGTCTCCAGCAACATACTAACGAGTATTTAATTGACTGGATGAGAACATACTACTTGGTATTTTTCTCCGATACCCAGGGAAAACCCGCAACACAAGAAGTTGTCCCGCGGGTGCACCGGAGTCCGCCCGCGGGGTCATGCCTCAATAGGCAACAGTCAGGTCTGCGCCGCTTTCGCCGCCGGCGCCGGACTGCGCAACACCAGCATCAGCCCCAGCAGGATCGCCGCCATCCCGCCCAGACTCAACGCCGACAACCGGTTGCCCAGGATGAGGTAATCCAGCGCCGCCGTGCCGGCCGGAACCAGATAGAACAAGCTGGTGACGTTGACCAGGTTGCCGGCCTGGATCATGCGGTAGAACAGCAGGGTCGCGCCCACCGAAATCACCAGGCCCATCCAGATCAGCGGCAGGATGAAGCCTGTCACCCACTCCACCCGGATGGGCTGGAACGGCACGAACAGCAGGCACAGCGCCAGGCTGACCAGGTACTGCAGCGGCATGACGTTCATGGGCGTCTGGCGCACGCGCTTCTGCAGCATGGCGCCGCTGGTCATGCAGAGCAGCGCGGCCAGCGCGTAGACCATGCCGGCCGCGGAGAAGCGCGCCATGCCTATGCTCTGGTAGACCACCATCACCAGCCCGCACAAGGCGAGGCCGAGGCCCGCCAGGCGCGGCAATGAATAGCGCCTTTCCATCACGGCCAGCGTCAGGATGGGCTGCGCGCCCAGCAGCGTGGCCAGCACGCCGGGCGTGATGCCGTGGTCCAGCGCCAGCAGATAGCAGATGGAATAGCCGCCGATGAGCAGCAGGCCCGTGGCCGCCACCGTCAAGCGCGTGCCCGGCGCTGGCAGCCAACGCCGCCGCCATGCGCACAACAGCAGCAGCACGGCCAACGCCAGGATGAAACGCAACAGCAGGAAGCCGAAGGCGGAGGCATGGGACAACCCCCATTTGGCGAAAATCGCGCCGCCGCTCCACAGCAGCACGAACAAGGAAGTGGAGCCATAGGAGGTCCACGCGGATCTATCGAAAGACATGAGGTTTCTACCTGTCGGGGTATGAACAGGCTCCAGCCCCGCCCGCGCGAGCGGGCATAGGCATGCGCTAGACGGATGCAATACGCATCAGGACGTCTGGCGCAGCTTTTGAAAAGAGGACTGGAGTCGCGTTGCGGACGGCGTCAGCCGACGACGACCGCGCAAGGCGGGTAAGCGCCCGAGACCACGCCGCAAGGCGGCGCGACCGGCGGCGATACCACCGTGGACACGACAGGAGAAAAACCGGGGGAAACTGCGGAGCGCCGGGACAGCACACGCGCACGCGTATCCGCTGCGCAGGCAGCGGACGCGAAATCGGCGAAGGACGTGTGGTCAGGCATGGGGCGTAGCCTACCGGCTGCGCGCGGCGCGGTCAAGCGATGCGCCGCTGCTCCACGCCCATGTCGCGCCATGCTTCGCCATGGCAGGTGAACATCAGGATCTGATGCCGCGTGGCCGCGTCGAATAGCGCGCGCTTCATGAAGTCGCGCCGCATGTCGTCCGTGTGGACCAGCGCGTCGTCGAGCAGCAGCAGCGTCGGCCGCCCTGCTTCGCGCAGCAGGTCGGCATAGGCGAAGCGGGCCAGGATGCCCAGCTGTTCACGCGTGCCGAAGCTGAGCGCGGACAGCTGGTCCTCGCCACCGGCGCGGCGCAACGCCATGGGCAACAAGGCATCGTCCAGCCGCAGGTCGGCTTCGGGGAACAGCAGCGCCAGGTAGTGGTTCAGCCGGCGCGCCAGCGGCGCCTGCAGGCGTTGCGTGGCTGCGGCGCGCTTGTCCGCCAGCAGCTTTTGCAGGAGTTCCAGCGCAGCGGCGCGGCGGGCAAAGTCGGCGCGCCGCCGTTCCAGGCGTTCGCAGGCGGCCTCGGCCTCGGACAGGCGTTCGCCCAGCCCCTGGGCGCCCGCCTGGTCCAGCTTGCCTTGCAACTGCAGGATTTCGCCGTGACGCTTGTGCTGCGCCTCGCGCTCGATGGCGGCGGACTTCTCGTAGCGCTGCACATCCTGTTCGACCAGTTCGGGGCGGTGGCCAGCCAATGCCGCCTGCGCGTCGCGCACGCGGCGCTCCAGCTCGTCGTGGCTGCTGCGCGCCTCGGCAAGCCGGCCCGCGCGGGCCTGCCGTTGCGCTGCGCGCTCCGGTGATTGAAGCTCGGCATTGCGCGCCGCCGCCTGGTTTTCCAGCAATTGGGCGCGCGCGCCGTCGGTATCCATGGCGCGCTGCGCGGCGGCCAGCGCGGTTTCGGCCTGCGCCGCAACCGCCTCGGCTTCACGCAGGGACTGCAGCGCCGCAGGCAGATCGCCGCCGTCCGCTGCGGGCGCAGCGGGCAGCTTGTCCAGTCGTTCCTGCAATTGCGCGCGGCGCGCCAGCGCGTCATCGCGCTGGCCCCGCAACACGTCCACGCCCTTGGGCGCATGGATGCCCAGCGTCTTGCGCATGCCTTCCAGTTCGCGCAGCAAGGCGCCGTAGCGGGCATGGCGTTGCTCGGCCTGCGCCAGGCTTTCGACGTCCAGGCGTTGCAGCAAGGCCGCGCTGGCCGCCCGGGCCGCGTCGATTTCGCGCTTGAGCGCGGGCAGGTCCTTGCCGCCCGGCTCGATGCGCAAGCGCCCGACGCCTGGCAGTTCCAGTTCGGCGGCTGCCGTCAGCAAGACCTCGTCGGCGCCGCTCAGCATCCGGCCGTCCAACAGCGCCCGGCCGCCCGCTTCCAGCTGATAGGACAGGCGCGTGGCGCTGGCCTGCTGCTGCAATTGCAGATTGGCCAGTTCGCGTTCGCGCTTGCGCAAGGCTTCCATGTCGGCGTCGGCGATTTCGAGACGCATGGTCTCGGCCTTGAGCGCGGAGCCCTGCTCGATCAATGCGGTGACTTCATTCAATGCGCCGTCCAGGCGTTCGATCTCCGCGCCCAGCTGGGCCAGTTGATGCTCCAGGTCGCGCCGGTCGGCCACGGCCTGTACCGCGGTGACGCGCTGGCGCGCTGCGTCCATCGCGGCGGCATGCGCCTGGCGCTGCTGTTGGGCTCGCGCCAGCGGTTCGCGCGCGGCCTCGACCCGGGCGCGCGCGGCGCGGGCCTCGTGGACCAGGGCTTGGAGTTCGGCCTCGTCCTGCTGGTCGCGCCGGACCTGGTCCTGCAACAGCGCCAGCGTCTGCGCGGCCTGCGCCTGTTCGCGGCGCAGACCGTCGAAGGCTTCGCGCTCCTTGGCCAGGGCGGCCAGGCGCGCGCGCGCTTCGGCCGCCTTGGCCTCGAAGTCCTTCCAGGGTTCGCCGGCCTGGGCGCGCTCGTGGTCGCGACGCAATTCGGCCAGGCGATCCACGTCGGCGTTCAGTTGCGCCATGGCCTGCGCGCATTCGTCGCGTTCGGCCGCGGCGCGCGCCAGCGCGTCCTCCGCTTCCTTGTAGGCGCCCTTGGGGCGGCCATTGCGCGCGTCCAGCAACGCGCCGCGCTCAGCGGCCACGCGCTCGTAGAGGCGGTCGCCATCGCCCGAAGCCAGTTCGCCGGACAGTTGCGTCAAGGCTTTGCGCAGATGCGCGCCCGCATGGCCGGCTGCTTCCTGCAGGTTCTGGCCGTCGCCCTGCTGGATCCACAACAGGCCGGGTATGCCCGCCAGGTCCGGCTTGCTCTGGCCGCGTCCCGGCAATTCAAAGCCCAGCAAGGCAGCCAGCGCGTTTTCGGCTTCTTCGCCGTCCAGGCGCTGCGCGCCGCCATCGATCAGCAGTTCGCAGCGGGCGCGCGACAGGAATTGCTTCTTCAGGACGTAGCTGTGCCCGGCATGCGTGAATTCCAGTTCCACGCTGGGCCGCGCGCCGGACTCGCCGTGCGGCGCCAGGTCGGCGACCTTGCTGGTGCTGTAGCGTTCGAGAAAGGCGGAACGGATGGCCGCGGCCACGGTGCTCTTGCCGGCTTCGTTCGGGCCCACGAACAGGTTCAGGCCATCCTGCAGCCCCTCCAGCGCCATGGGCTGGCGGAACTTGCGGAATTCTTCCAGGGCGATGCGCGACAGCTTCATTTGGCGGCTCCCGGCGCGGCGCTTTCGCGCTGGAACCGCAGCAGCAGCCGCAATGCCTCGCCAGCGACCGCGGATTGGTCCGGATCGGCCTGCAGCGCCTGCAATTGCGCCGCTACTTCACCCACGTAGCCACTGGCGCGCAGTTCAGCCAGGTCGGCTTCGTCCGGTTCCAGCATGAGGCCGGACAGGTCCGGCAACAGCGCGCGCACTTGCGCTGCGGCCTGGTCCACGGCGCGTTGCAGCGTCTCCCAGGTTTCCATGTTGACGTGCCCCTGCACTTCCAGCCGCAGGACATCTTCCGCACGCAGCGCTGCCATGCGCGCGGCCAGCGCCTGCGCGTCCGAGGGCAGGCTCAGCGTTTCCGTCCAGGCCGACCAGCGGTACTTGCCCGTGGCCAGCCGCTCGACGGCGGGCGTGGCGCCCGGCGCCTCGATGCGCACATGCAGCGCGTACCCGGGCTCGTTGCCGCGAAAGCGGTCCTGCTCCGGCGTGCCGGCATACCAGGTGCGTTCGTCAATGGACAGGCAGCCGTGCCAGTCGCCCAGCGCCAGGTAGTCCAGGCGGGCGCGCGCCGCACGGTCCGGGGCGATGGGATTGGTGGCGTCTATGGTGTCCGGCAGGCGGCCCGCCACGCTGCCGTGCGCCAGGCCCACGCGGATGCGGCCGGCTTCGGTTTCCAGCGCGTCGAAGGCCTGGGTCACGTCGTCGTAGGTATGGCGTTGCGTCAGGGGCGCGGCCAGCACGGCGAGATTGATCGCCGCCAGATCGACCACGCCGGTGCGCAGCGGCACATGCACGTTGGATGGAATGCAGCCCAGCTGCATCGCCCGGCTCCAGACGCTGTCGGCCAGCGCGGCGTCATGGTTGCCGGCGATCATGACCCAAGGCCCGGCGTAAGCGGCCATGGCCGCGAACAGCCGGCGTATCGTGCGGTCCGACACGCCCTGCGTGTCGAACACGTCGCCCGCCACCATCACGGCGTCCACGCCGCGTTCGGCCGCCAGCGCGGCGATGCGGGCCACGACGTCGAAGCGCGCCTCGGCCAGCATGGCGGCGTCGTCGGTTTCAAACTGGCCGTATTGTCGGCCGATCTGCCAGTCGGCGGTGTGCAGGAAATGGGTCATGCGCGGAATTGTAAGAGCAAGACCCCTGCCGCGGCTCCTCTCAGGATGACAAAGCCAGCACCGGCAGAACTTGCGCCAGCGTCAAGGGCTCGGTTTGCAGCATCAGTCTGTCTCCCTGCGTCTCTGCGTCCGCCTCGGCGTCGCGCAGGGGATCGGCGGGCAGCAGATAGTGGCGCAGCACCGCGTCGGCAAGCAGCAGGCGGCGCGCATCCACCCCGGGCTGGCAGCTCTCCCAGGCCATGAACACCGCCGCCGATGCGTAATAGAGTGCGGATGCCGCGCGGCGCACCTGCGCCTCATGCTGTTCGTCCGTCCCGACGGCCTGGGCCAGGCTGACGGCGCGGCGCAGGCAGTCCCGCGCCGTAGCGCGCCAGGCGCGGGGCAAGGCGGACGCCTCCTCCAGCTTGCTCTCCAGCAAGGCCGACAAGGCCTCGTGCGCCCGATCCTTGCGCACGGCGCGCTGGATCGCGTCGAGCGCGTTGATGTTGCTGGTTCCCTCCCATAGCACGCCTATGTGCGCGTCGCGCACCAGCCGGGCATTGACGAAGTCTTCGATGTAGCCGTTGCCGCCGCGTATCTCCATCGCGCCCGTTGCCACGGCGATGTTGTCCCGGCACGTGCGCAGCTTGAGCAGCGGCGTCAGCAGCCGCAGCGCCTGGGCGGCGTGCGCGGCGCCCTCCTGCGCCCGCCGCATGATATCGGCCGTCGCCATGACCATCGACAACGCCGCTTCCGTCGGCGTCAGCAGTTTCAACAACTGGCGGCGCAGCAGCGGATAGGCGATGACATCGCGTCCGAACGCCCGCCGATGGCGCGCGGCCAGCATGGCCTCGTTGAGGCAGCGCCGCATCATTGCCGCCGCGCGCACGCCGTGCGACAAACGCGACAGGTTGACCTGCTCCATCATGTGCTTGAGCCCCTGGTCCGCCTCCCCCACCAGGTACGCCTGGGCGCCTTCCAGGCGAATCTCGCCGCTGGCCATCGAGCGCGTGCCCAGCTTGTCCTTCAGCCGGACGATGCGATAGGCATTGCGGCTGCCGTCTTCCAGGCGCCGCGGCATCGCAAACAGAGCCAAGCCGCGCGTGCCCGCCGGCGCGCCTTCGGGACGGGCCAACAGCAAGGCGATGTCCGCGTCGGTGTGCGAGCAGAACCATTTTTCCCCGTACAGGCGCCAGATCCCGTCAGTCTGGCGGGCCACGGTTTCCAGGGCACCCACGTCGGACCCGCCGGTCTTCTCCGTCATGAATTGCGTCCCCTTCCAGAGCACGGCCGGGTCGCTGGACAGCATGCGCGGCAGCAGCCTTTCCTGCAACGCCGGACTGCCGAATTTCCTGATCAGATGTATGGAGGTATCCGATACGCTGATCGGACACATCTGGCCGAATTCGGCCTGGACAAACAAGTATTGCAGCGCATACTTCGCCACCGGCGGCAGCGGCGCATCGCAGCCCAGCACGCCGGCGCGATGGCTCATGGCATGGAACTGGAAATCCGCGAACGCGATATGTTCCATCTCCTGATAGGCCGGGTGGTACTCGATCCAGTCTTCGTCCTCGCCCCAGCGCGTGCGCGCGTGCAGCACGGGCGGGTACTTGTCCGCCACGGTTGCCAAGGCATTGAGGCGCCCCCCCGCCAATTGCCCCATGCGCTGGAACTGCGGCAGCAGCTGCGCATGCGCGGCAGCGGGCAGGTACAGCCTCAGCAGGTCCTGCAGACCCCGATCCAGCGCGTAGAAATCCAGGCCTGCGCAGTCGGGTGCGAGGAAATGGGAGCTCTGCGAAGAGCGCTCTGGACGCGGGCGTACGTATTCATCGTATCTGGCTGAAAATGACATGGACAGCTCCTGAAGGTCGTGGACGGACGCCGCGCCTGAAGCGGCGCGCGGGCATGCGTCGGCAATGGAAAATCAGATGACGCCGGCAGCGCGCAAATGCGTCAGCGCGGCATCCGAGTAGCCAAGACGCTGCGTCAGCACGTCTCTTGTGTGCTCGCCCAGCACGGGCGGACCCACGGCATGGTCCAGCGGCGTCGCCGAAAACCGCATGGGGCTGGCGATGCCCGGGCAGGTTCCGCCCGTCGACAAGGGCAAATCCACGCGCAGGCCACGGTGCACGACCTGCGGGTCGGCGAAGGTCTCGGCGTAGGTGTTGATCGGTCCGCTGGGCACCCCCGCAAGTTCCAGCCGCTGCTGCCACGCCGCGCTGGTATCCGTCTTCATGATTTCAGCCAGCAGGGGCAACAGCGTGTCGCGATGGGTCAGACGCCCGCTTACCTTGGCATAGCGCGGGTCTTGCGCCAGGTCCGGCCGCCGGATCTCCTGGCAATAGGCCGCGAACTGGCTGTCGTTGCCCACGGCCACGATCAAGCGCCCATCCGCTGTGTCGAACACCTGGTATGGCACTGCGTTGGCGTGCGCGTTGCCATAGCGCTTGGGCGCCTTGCCGGACACCAGGTAGTTCACGGCGGGGTTGCTGCCGAACGCCAGCACGCAGTCCAGCAAGGCCATGTCTATGTGCTGCCCCTGCCCGCTGCGTTCGCGCCAGGCCAAGGCGGCCGCAATCGCCAGGCTGGCGTACATGCCCGTGGTGATGTCCGCCACGGCGACCCCTACTTTCTGCGGCCCTGCGCCGGGCAGGCCATCGGCCTCGCCGGTGACGCTCATCAAGCCGCCCATGCCCTGAAAAATGAAGTCGTACCCCGGCCGGTGGCGATACGGCCCGGTCTGCCCGAATCCCGTGATCGAGCAATAGACCAGCGCGGGGTTGTCGGCGCGCAGGTCTTCATAACTCAATCCATAGCGCGCCAGGGTGCCGACCTTGTAGTTTTCCACCAGCACGTCCGAGTCCGCCGCCAGCCGGCGGACGATGTCCTGGCCTTCGGCGGTGGAAATGTCCACCGTCACGGATTTCTTGCCGCGATTGGTCGACGCGTAGTAGCCCGAATCCTCGCGCGGCCGCTCTCCCGCATCAGGCATCCAGGGCGGCCCCCAGCCGCGGGTATCGTCGCCAGCGCCAGGGCGTTCGATCTTGATCACGTCCGCGCCCAGGTCGGCAAGGTTCTGCGTGCACCAGGGCCCTGCCAGCACGCGGGTCAGGTCGAGCACGCGAATATGGGATAACGGTTTGATTGCCATGTGTCTTGAGCCTCGATGCCGATGCGGCGCTTTAATCGATGCGGATGTCCGCGTCCTTGATGACCTGCCCATAGCGCGCGCTTTCCTCGCGCATGTACGCGCTGAAGGCGTCGCCGAAGTACCCCACCGGCTCTCCCCCGGTGCGCAGCAGGGCTTCGCGCACGTCGGCCTGGGTCATGATCTGTTCGATGGCGCCGCTCAGCGACTTGACGATGGCCGGCGGCGTGCCCGATGGCGCCAGGATGCCGACCCACGCGGACATCCTCATATCCGGGTAGCCCAGTTCCGCCGTGGTCGGCAATTGCGGCAGCACCGCGGAGCGCTTGTCGCTCATGACGGCCAGCGCGGTCAGCTTGCCGGCCTGGATCTGCGGCAAGCCCGTGAATGCGGGTTCGAACGTGACGGAGACTTCGCCGCCCATCACCGCCGCCTTGGCAGGCGCGCTGCCCTTGTACGGCACATGCAGGAGATTGACGCTGGCCCGGGATCGCAGCATCTCGCCGGCCAGGTGCGCCGTCGAGCCAGCGCCGTACGAGGCATAACTGAACTCGCCCGGCTTGGCCTGGGCCAGGCCCACAAACTGCGCCAGCGTCTGCGCCGGGACCTTCGGGTTGACGACGATGACGCTGGGCGTGCTGGCCACCAGCGCAATCGGCGCAAAGCTCTTGACCGCGTCATACGGCAATTTCGGGTACAGCCAGGGATTGATTGTCAGCGTGGTGTTGGTTGCCGCCAGCAAGGTGTAGCCGTCGGGCTTGGCGTTGGCCACCATCTCCGCGCCGATGATGGTGGCGGCGCCCGCGCGGTTTTCCACGATCACCGGCTGGCCCAGCCGTTCGCCAAGCTTCTGGCCGATGACGCGCGCCACTACGTCGGTCATGCCGCCGGCCGAGTACGGCACGATCAGACGGATGGGCATGCGGGGATAGTCCTGCGCTTTTGCGGCGCTGGCGGCAAGCAATGCGCTGGCGGCCAGCGCGATGAGGCTAGGGATACGCACGAGAGTCTCCTTGGGGGATCGATCGCGGGTCTGTGCCCGGATTCATAGCCGCGTGTCGCCGCGGTGAAACCCATTATTGGCAACGTGATTTTTCTCGTCCAATATATTTTTTTGTGCTATTCATACAGATATTGGATCAATCTTTTCCAGCCTGTCAGAGTCCCCTAGTCCGCGAGCCTCTCCATGGATCTGCGTCAACTCCGCTACTTCGTGGCCGTCGCCGAGGAGCTGCATTTCGGCAGGGCCGCCAAGCGCCTGTCCATCAGCCAGCCTCCCCTCAGCTTCAACATCCGCCAGTTGGAATCCTCGCTAGGCATGGAACTGCTGCGGCGCACCACGCGCGAAGTGGCGCTGACCGAGGCCGGCAAGGTGATCTATCGGGAAGCGTTGAAACTGCTGGCGCTGGCGCGCGACGCCGAGGAACAGGCGCGGCGCGCCGCCAATGGCGAAGCCGGCGCCGTGCATATCGGATTCGTGGGCTCGTCGTTCCTGACACGGCTGGCGTCCGACGTCCGGGCCTTCTGCGTGGCGCGGCCGGACGTCGAGGTGGTGCTGTACGAACTCAGCAGCTACGAACAAATCGACGCGCTGCTGCGCGGCCAGATCGATATCGGGATCGTGCATCCCCGGGTGATGCCATCCGGCGTCGCGTCACGCGTACTGCACCGCGAGGACTTCGTCTGCCTGCTGCCGGCAACGCATCCCCTGGCCGGACTCCAGACGATCGCCGCGCAGCAGTTGCAACACGACGACTTCGTGCTGTTTCCCCGGGATTTCTCGCCGGGCTACTACGACAAGATACTGGCGCTTTGCCTACAGGCCGGCTTCACGCCACATATCCGGCACAAGGTCCGCAACATGCTGACGATCGCCACCCTGGTATCGCATGAATTCGGCGTGTCGCTGGTTCCAGCTTCGCTGGGAAAGGTGCAATTGCCGAATCTGGTTTGCCGTCCCCTGACGCATGCGTCGACCCCGTCGGATCTGCGCGGCATCTGGCGTCTCGATGAAACGCAGCCCGCCGTACTGGCCATGCTGGAGCAATTGGCGCAAGCGCAGCAGCCGTGAAGACAGCGGCCCCGCCGGCGTTCTGCGCTGGCGGGGCCGCTGCAGGCCAGGCTTGCGGCCTGGGCCGAGGGGAGGAAACAGTAATCAGGCGCTCTTGCCGTCCAGCACCAGCGACTGGCTGGACACGGCCTTGCGGTCGTAGCGCGACAGGTCCAGGCCATCGGTGCGGATGGCGGGACGCTGGCCCATGACCTGGTCGGCCACCAGCTTGCCCGAGCCGCAGGCCATGGTCCAGCCCAGCGTGCCGTGGCCGGTGTTCAGGTACAGGTTGCCGTAGCGGGTCGCGCCGACCACCGGGGTGCCGTCCGGCGTCATGGGACGCAGGCCAGTCCAGAACTCGGCCTGAGCCACGTGGCCGCTGCCCGGGAACAGGTCGTTGACGACCAGCTCCAGCGTCTTGCGGCGGGCCTCCTTCAGGCGCAGATCGAAGCCCGCGATCTCGGCCATGCCGCCCACGCGGATGCGCTGGTCGAAACGCGTCACGGCGATCTTGTAGGTTTCATCCAGGATGGTCGAAACCGGCGCGGCCGATTCGTCCGCCATGGGGATGGTCAGCGAGTAACCCTTGAGCGGATACACCGGCAGGTCCAGGTCCAGCGGCTTGAGGAAATCGCGCGTGTAGCTGCCGAAGGCGGCGACATAGCGGTCGGCGGTCAGCACTTCATTGCCCACGCGCACGCCGGTGATCTGGCCGCCGGCCGTGTTCAGGCCCGACACCGTCTGGCCGAAACGGAACTCCACGCCCAGACCCTTGGCCAATTCGGCCAGGCGCGTCGTGAACAGCTGGCAGTCGCCGGTTTCGTCATTGGGCAGGCGCAGGCCGCCGCTCAGCTTGTGCAGCGAGCGCGCCAGGGCGGGCTCGGCCGTCACCAGGCGATTGCGGTCCAGCAGTTCGTAGGGCACGCCCACTTCTTCCAGCACCGCGATGTCGCGGCGGGCGGCTTCCAGCTGGGCCTCGGTGCGGAACAGCTGCAGCGTGCCGCGGGTGCGCTCTTCGTAGTGGATGCCGGTGGACTGGCGCAGTTCGCGCAGGCAATCGCGGCTGTACTCGGACAGGCGCAGCATGCGCTCCTTGTTCACCGCGTAGCGTTCGGCCGAACAGTTGGCCAGCATGGACGCCATCCATTTCAGCTGGAACAGGCTGCCGTCCAGGCGGATCGCCAGCGGGGCATGCTTCTGGAACAGCCACTTGATGGCCTTCAGCGGAATGCCGGGCGCGGCCCAGGGCGTGGAATAACCCGGCGAAACCTGTCCGGCGTTGGCGTAGCTGGTCTCCTGCGCCGCCGAAGGCTGGCGGTCCAGCACCGTGACTTTGGCGCCCTGGAGGGCCAGATAATAGGCGGTGGTGGTGCCGATGACGCCGCTGCCGAGGACGATGACGTGCATGATTCTTTCCGGTGATTGGTTTTGTTCAGGAATTTCGGTAGTCTATGGGCCTCTCAGCAGTGAAAAGCACTGAAGATTTTGCTTTGCCAGTGCTTTTTCCCGGCCACCTCCTGTTTTTCGATCGCCAAAAGTGAAATGCGCGAGCTAGACCGTATCGACCTGAAAATCCTGGATATCCTGCAGCGGGAAGGCCGCATTTCCGTGACCGAACTGGCCGACCGGATCAGCCTGTCCGCCACCCCCTGCTCCGACCGCGTCAAGCGCATGGAGCGCGAAGGCGTCATCACGGGTTACCATGCGCGCGTCAATCCGGCTGCGCTGGGCAAGAACCTGCTGGTCTTCCTGGAGATCAAACTGTCGGCCAAGTCCGGCGACGTGTTCGACAAGGTCAAGAAAGAACTGCTGTACGTGCCCGAAGTCATGGAATGCCATCTGGTATCCGGCGACTTCGACTATCTGGTCAAGGCCCGCCTGACCGAAATGAACGAATACCGCCGTCTCCTCGGCGAAATCCTCAAGCGCCTGCCCGCGTCCGCCGAATCTCGCAGCTACGTGGTCATGGAGGAGATCAAGGAGACGCTGTACCTGCCCGTGGACCGCTAGGCGCGCGCCGCTTCCGCTGGCCGCACGCCGATTGTTACCGGTCGGGTCCGCGCTGGCTGCTATGCTGGCGGCCCCTCGGCGCGTGCCTTTGCCGCGTAATCCGACCCTAATTTATTTGCCTATGTCTATGACCCGTCTCTACAAGTACTTCTTCCGCGGACTGATCACGGTCCTGCCGCTGGCCCTGACGATCTACCTGCTCTACATCTTCCTGGCGTGGACCGAAGCCGTGGCGCTGACATTCCTGCGCCCCTTCATCGGCGGGTTCTACGTGCCGGGCATGGGCCTGGCGCTGGGCATCCTCGGCATCCTGGCCATCGGCTACCTCGTATCCAAGGAACGCGTGCAGCGCGTGCTGGTGCTGCTGGAAATGCCGTTCACCAACCTGCCGGTGGTCAAGAGCATCTATTCGTCGCTGAAGAGTTTCGCGGACTATTTCTCCCCCAGTTCCAAGAACACCGCCCAGCAGGTCGTGATCCTGCGCGTGCCTGGCCAACAGCTGGAGCTGGTCGGCCTGGTCACGCGCCGCAACATGGAAGGCTTGCCCGAAGGCTTCAGCCAGGGCGAGCGCGTGGCCGTGTACCTGCCGATGGGCTACATGATCGGCGGCTATACCGTGTTCGTGCCGCAGGAATGGGTCCAGCCCATCCAGATGTCGGTCGAGGAAGCCATGCGTTCGTCCCTGATCGCCTGGATGGCTCGCGCCGAAACCACCAACAACCGTCCCGCCGCGCAGGAGCCTCCCGCCCCCGCGCAGGACGGCGCCAACGGCGGCGGCCAGGCCTGAGCGCCCCGCCCTCACCTCTCTACCAAACTCTCGCTATGCCCATCATCGAATTCACGCTGGCCGAAGGCAGCCCCTATATTGAAGTGAACCAGCTGCTCAAGGCCACCGGCGTGTGCGACAGCGGCGGCGCGGGCAAGATGCTGGTGGCCGAAGGCCACGTCAGCGTGGGCGGCGTGGTCGAAAGCCGCAAGACGGCCAAGATCCGCGCCGGCCAGATCGTGACCTGCGGCGACGTGCGCATCGTCGTGCGCGGCCCCGACGCTGGCGGCCAGGACGCCTGAAGCCCTCACAACCCGCCCGACCGCGAGCCGCCATGAAACTCAAGATGTCCCAGAACTCCATTTTTGCCGTGCTGCTGCGTTCGCCCTGGTGGATGAGCGCCGGCGTGGCCGTGCTGCTGTCGGCCGCCGGCTTTGCCGCGCTGCCGCTGGAGTACGCCGCGATGGGTGTGTTCGCGGCGGTGCCGTTCGCGGTCATCGCCATCATGGCGGCCTACAAGCAATTGCGCGCGCCCTCGGGCGCGCGGGTGCAGGCCGTGGCCGAAGCCGCTGCCGGCATGTCCTGGGCGGATTTTTCCAAAACCGTCGAAGCGGGCTTTCGCCGCGACGGCTGTGAAGTGCAGCGCCTGCAACTGCCCGGCGCCGATTTCGCGCTGACCAAGGACGGCCACGTCGCGCTGGTCAGCGCCAAGCGCTGGAAAGCCGCGCGCGTCGGCGTCGAACCGCTGCGCGAGCTGCAGGCCGCGCGCGAAAAGCGCGGGGCGCGCGAAGCGATATACATCGCGCTTGGCGAGATCTCGGACAATGCGCTGCAATACGCCAAGTCGCAGGGCGTGTCGCTGATGACGGCGCCCGAACTGGCCAAGCTGCTGCGCGACCTCAAGCCCTGAGCCGGGTGCGGTCATGAGCTACCGCCTGCTTGCAGACCTTGTGCTGGCCGTGCATGGCCTCTTTGTTGCCTTCGTGGTGTTCGGCGGACTGCTGGCGCTGTGGAAGCGCTGGATCGCCTACCTGCACCTGCCGGCGCTGGCCTGGGGCGCGCTGGTGATAGGCATGGGCTGGATCTGCCCGCTGACGCCGCTGGAGATTTCGCTGCGCCAGCAGGCCGGCCAGCAAGGCTATGGCGGCGGCTTCATCGAACACTACGTGCTGGCGCTGATCTACCCCGAAGGCATCACTCGCGGCACGCAGATCGTGCTGGCGGCCTTGCTGATCGTGGGCAACATCATCGTCTACGCGCTGTGGGCGCGGCGCGGCCGGCGCCAGCCGGCCTAGTCTACCGTTTACAAGGCCCGGGCGATCACCAGGCGCTGGATGTCGCTGGTGCCCTCATAGATCTGGCAGACGCGCACGTCGCGATAGATGCGCTCGACCGGAAAATCCTTCAGATAGCCGTAGCCGCCCAGCGTCTGGATGGCGGCGGAGCAGACCTTTTCGGCCATCTCGGAGGCGAACAGCTTGGCCATGGACGCTTCCGTCAGCGCCGGCCTGCCGGCTTCGCGCAAGGCTGCCGCATGCAGCACCATCTGGCGCGCCGCATGGATCTGCGTGGCCATGTCGGCCAGGCGGAACGCGACCGCCTGATGCTCCATGATGGGTTTGCCGAAGGCCTGCCGGTCGCGCGCATAGTCGCGCGCGCATTCGTAGGCCGCGCGCGCCATGCCCACGGATTGGGACGCGATGCCGATGCGCCCGCCCTCCAGGTTGGACAGGGCGATCTTGTAGCCCTCGCCCTCCGCGCCCAGCCGGCAGGCCGCCGGAATGCGCATGTCCTCGAACGCGATCTGGCAGGTGTCGGAAGCATGCTGGCCCAGCTTGTCTTCCACCCTCAGCACCTTGTAGCCCGGAGTATCGGTAGGCACGATGAAGGCCGAGATGCCGCGCTTGCCGGCATCCGGGTCGGTCACGGCGAACACGATCACGACCTGGCCGCTGCGCCCCGACGTGATGAACTGCTTGGCGCCATTCAGGATGTAGTCGTCGCCATCGCGGCGCGCCCGGGTGTGCAGGCTGCTGGCGTCCGAGCCCGCCTGCGGCTCGGTCAGCGCAAATCCGCCGATATGCTCGCCCGTTGCCAACGGACGCAGGAACTGTTCTTTCTGCGCGTCGGTGCCGAACTTCAGGATGGGCATGCAGGCGACCGAATTGTGCACGCTCATGATGGTGGAGCAGGCGCCATTGCCAGCCGCGATTTCCTCCAGCGCGACGGCGTACGAGATATACCCGCTGTCGTTGCCGTCCCAGGCTTCGGGCACCAGCATGCCGAAAAAGCCCAGCTGCGCCATTTCGGCGATGGCGTCGGCGGGATAGTGATGCTCGCGGTCCCAGCGTTCCGAGTTGGGCGCCAGGCGCTCCTGCGCGAAGCGGCGCGCCATTTCCTGGACGCTGAGCTGTTCTTCGGTCAAAAGCATGCTTGTCTCTCCTGGATGCGGTGGCGGCCGACGCGCGGCCTGCTCTGTTCTGCGGTTCGGCCCGCCTTGGGGCGACCGTTAGATCGCCAGAATACACCGGGCCAGCAAACGCGGGACGCCGCTGCGCGGCCTATTCCCGCGGCGCGTCCTGCTCGGAACGCTGACGCGCCGGACCGCTGGCGCGGCTCAGGTTGTAGGCGGTATTGACCAGCCCGATGTGCGAGAACCCTTGCGGGAAGTTGCCCACCAGGCGGCGCCGAGTCACGTCGTATTCCTCGGCCAGCAGGCCCAGGTCGTTGCGCAGCCCCAGCAGCCGCTCGAACAGGCGTTCGGCGTCATCGATGCGCCCCTGCATGACGTAGGCGTCGGCCAGCCAGAAGCTGCAGGCCAGGAACACCCCTTCGTCGCCCGGCAAGCCGTCGCTGGCATGCTGGTTGGAATAGCGCAGCAGCAGGCCGTCGCGCAGCAGTTCGCGCTCGATAGCGCGCACCGTGCCAGTGACGCGCGGATCGTCCGCGGGCAGGAAACCCACCTGGGGGATGAGCAGCAGGCTGGCATCCAGCTCGTCCGACCCATAGCTCTGCACGAAGCTGCCGCGGGCCTGGTTGTAGCCATGCTTGCAGATGTCCGCCCGGATGCGGTCGGCCAGGCGCTGCCATTCATCGCGCGGCCCGCGCAGGCCGAAGCGATCGCAGGATTGCACCGCGCGGTCGAAGGCCACCCAGCACATCAAGCGCGAATGGGTGAAGGCGCGGCGCTCGCCCCGCACTTCCCAGATGCCGTGGTCCAGATCCTGCCAACGGCGCTTCAACGGCTCCAGCAGCACGTTCTGCAGGCGCCAGGCCTCGGCCAGCGGCGCCAGGTCCGCGGCGCGCGCCGCATACAGGGTTTCGATCAGTTCGCCATAGACGTCCAGCTGGCTCTGGCCGGCGGCGCCGTTGCCGCGGCGCACCGGCAGGCTGCCCTCATAGCCCGGCAGCCAGGGGATTTCAAGTTCGGGCAGCCAGCGTTCGCCGGCGATGCCATACATGATCTGCAACTGGTCGGGATGCCCGGCCACCGCGCGCAACAGCCATTGGCGCCAGGCCTCGGCCTCCTCTCGGTAGCCTGCATTGAGCAAGGCGTACAAAGTCAGCGCCGAATCGCGCAGCCAGCAGTGCCGGTAGTCCCAGTTGCGGCTGCCGCCCAGGGCTTCCGGCAGCGAGGTCGTGGGCGCGGCGATGATGCCGCCGGTCGGGTGAAAGGTCAGCAGCTTCAAGGTAATCAGCGAGCGCACCACGGCGTCGCGGCCTTCCTCGCTGCCCTCCCAGCGGCAGCGCTTGGCCCATTCCTGCCACCAGGAAATGGTGCGGTCCATGCTTTCCACGCGGTCCGGCACGAAATGCGGAGTGCGGTGCGAACGGTGGTAAGACAGCGTGAACGGCACCACCCGGCCCGGATGCACGGTGAAGCGCGCCGTGGTGGTGAGCTCGTGCCCCGCCAGGTCCACCGGCGTGTGCAGCTCGACCGCGTCGGGGCCCGCGATGGCGCTCAGGCCATAGTCACGCCGGCGCACCCAGGGCACGGCCTGCCCATAGTTGAAGCGTAGCTCCATCTCCATGTCCATCTGCACGTGTCCGGATTCGCCGCGCACGATGCGCACCACGTCGGCGCGCTCGTCGTCGTCGCTCAAGGGCATGAAGTCGTACAGCAGCGCCGTGCCCGAGCCGGTTTCGTAGCGCGTTTCCAGCACCGCGGTATCCGGCACGTAGCGGCGCGATACCGTGCAGTTCCGTGCGTGCGGCGCGATGCGCCAGCGTCCATGCCGTTCATCGCCCAGCAGCGCCGCGAAGCAGGCGGGCGAATCGAAATGCGGCAGGCACAGCCAATCGATGGAGCCGTCGCGCGCCACCAGCGCGGCGGACAGCATATTGCCGATCAGGCCATAGTCTTCCAGGGGCTTGGACATGGCCTAGCCCGCGCCACGGAATTCGGGATACAGCGTCATGCCGCCGTCGACGAACAGGGTCGTGCCGGTGACGTAATCGGACGCGTCGCTGGCCAGCCACACGGCGGCCCGCGCCACGTCTTCGGGTTCGCCGATGCGGCCGTAGGGAATCAGCTGCAACAGCCTGGCCAGGCTTTCCGGCGTATCCCAGGCCGGCTGGTTGATGGCTGTGCGTATGGCGCCCGGCGCAATCGAATTGACGCGTATCCGGGCCGGCGCCAGCTCCTGCGCCAGCGATTTCATCAGCATCGACACGCCCCCCTTGGATGCCGCGTAGTTCACCTGGAAGGCCCAGGGTATGGCCTCGTGCACGGAACTGATGAAAACGATGTTGCCCGCCGCCAGCCTCTGCCGCGCCGGGTCGACCGGTTGCGACTGGAACTGCCGCGCAGCGGCGCGCGCACATAGGAACTGCCCCGTCAGGTTCACGTCGATGACGCGCTGCCAGTCGGCCAGCGTCATGTCCGCAATCGGCGCGGGATGTTCTATGCCCGCGTTGTTGACCAGGATGTCCAGCCTCCCGTAATGCTGCAGCGCCTGCGCAAACAGGTGCTCCACCTCGGACTCCTTGCTGATGTCGGCGGCCGCGGTGACGGCCGAACCGCCCTGCCGCTGGATCGCTTCGGCGACGGCCGCGGCCCGCCCCTGCGAATCGCCGCCCGCGCGATGATTCACCACCACCTGCGCGCCAGCCGCCGCCAGCCCGATCGCGATGGCCCGGCCGATGCCGGAGGATGCGCCTGTCACCACGGCCACCCGGCCGCGCAGTTCGCTCGCGTGATGCATGCCTGCCTCCCTGGCGGCCGCTACCCGTCGAGCCCGGCCGCCGCGTGTGGAAAGTCCAGGGTAGTCCTGCGCGACGGTTCCATGCAAGCCGCTGCGCAGCGTGCATAATGCCCACCCATATGCCCATGCTTCCTGGAGACGCCGTGCTGGATCCGATACTTGCAGAACTGTCGACCACCCTGCCCGAGGCCAAGTCGGTCGAACAGCTGACCCGCCCGCTGCTGGACATGCTGGGCGCAGTGACCGGGCTGGAATCCACCTACCTCACGTCCATCGACCTGAAGGCCGATCTCCAGCGCATCCGCTACGCGCGCAACGCCGGAACACTGCAAATCCCCGAAGGCCTGTCCGTGCCCTGGGACGACACGCTGTGCAAACGCGCGCTGGACGAAGGCCGCATGTGCACCAGCGACGTCTCCAGCTGCTGGCCGGATTCCGACGCCGCCCGGCAACTGGGCATCCAAACCTATCTGAGCGCGCCGGTGCGCACGGATGAGGGCATGCTGTTCGGCACCCTGTGTGCCGCCAGCGCCACGCAGCACCGGATCGAGCCGCAGGCCGAATCGGTGCTGAAACTGTTCTCCAGCGTGATCGCCCGCTTCCTGGAACGCGAAATGCTGATGGAACAGCTCCATGCCGCCAACGTCCAGCTCATGTCGTATGCGCTGACCGACGCGCTCACCGGCCTGCCCAACCGCCGCGCGCTCTACGAGGCGCTGGACCGCCTGCAGGCGCGCGCCATCCGCGAAGGCGGCAGCGTGCTGGTGGGCGTGATCGACCTGGACGGTTTCAAGGGCATCAACGACGTCTATGGCCACCAGCAAGGCGATGTGTTCCTGCAGGAAGTGTCGCGCCGCATCTCCGCGGCGCTGCGCGGTTCGGACATGCTGGGTCGCATGGGCGGCGACGAATTCGTGCTGATCGGCCCCGGCCCGGCCCTGGCTGCGGGCGACGGCCCCCATGGCGTGCACGCGCCGCGCGGCGATGCCGAGGAAGCCGCCCGTTCCCTGGAAGAGCGCGCCACCGCCGCCACCGTGGGCCGCTACCAGCTCGGCGACGCAACCGTCCCGTACGAAGGCGCCAGCGTCGGCGTGGTGGCGCTGGACCCGCGTGGCCTGGACGCCGAAGCCGCCGTGCGCCTGGCCGACACCCGCATGTATGAAGTCAAGCGCGCGCGCAAGGCGGCGCGGGTCATACACTGACGGGAAAAAAAAGGACCCGGCGCATTGCCGGGTCCGGGCCGTCTGCAGCGTTCGGCCGGCTTACCTCACCTTGCCCTGCTTCCACGCATCGAGCAGCTTCTCATAGGCGATCGTCTCGCCCTTGGGCTTTTCGTTGGCCAGTTTCTTCCACGGCGCATGCTGGTCCGACAGCCACTTGCTGGGGTCGCTCTTGGGGTTGAGCTTGGGCGCGCACTGCGCCATGCCGGCCCGCTCCAGCCGCGCCATGACCTGGTCCATTTCATTGGCCAGGTTGTCCATGGCGGCCTGCGGGGTCTTTTCGCCGGTGACCGCGGTGGCGACGTTCTTCCACCACAGCTGCGCCAGCTTGGGATAGTCAGGCACGTTGTTGCCGGTGGGCGTCCACGCCACGCGCGCCGGGCTGCGGTAGAACTCGATCAGGCCGCCGTAGTTCGCCGCGTTCTTGGTGAAGAACTCGCTGTTGATGTCGCTGTCGCGGATGAAGGTCAGGCCGGTGATGGACTTCTTCAGCGACACCGACTTGGACGTGACGAACTGCGCGTACAGCCAGGCCGCCGCCATCTTGTCCGGGTTGGTGGACTTGAAGAAGGTCCACGAGCCCACGTCCTGGTAGCCGTTCTGCATGCCGTCCTTCCAGTACGGGCCGTAGGGCGACGGGGCCATGCGCCACTTCGGCGTGCCATCATCGTTGACCACCGGCAGGCCCTTCTTGGTCATGTCGGCGGTGAAGGCCGTGTACCAGAAGATCTGCTGCGCGATCTGGCCCTGGGCGGGCACCGGGCCGGATTCCGAGAAGGTCATGCCCATGGCCTGCTGCGGCGCATACTTCTTCATCCAGTCCACGTACTTGGTCAGGGCATAGACCGCGGCCGGACTGTTGGTGGCGCCGCCGCGCGCCACCGACGCGCCGACCGGCGTGCACTTGTCGTCCGCCACGCGGATGCCCCACTCGTCCACCGGCATGCCGTTGGGCAGGCCCTTGTCGGCGGCGCCGGCCATGGACAGCCACGCGTCGGTGAAGCGCCAGCCCAGCGACGGGTCCTTCTTGCCGTAGTCCATGTGGCCATAGACCTTCTTGCCGTCCAGTTCCTTGACGTCGTTGGAGAAGAAGTCGGCGATGTCTTCATAGGCGGACCAGTTGGTGGGCACGCCCAGCTCGTAGCCGTACTTGGCCTTGAACTTGTCCTTCAGGTCCTGCCGCGCGAACCAGTCGGCGCGGAACCAGTAGACGTTGGCGAACTGCTGGTCGGGCAGCTGGTAGAGCTTGCCGTCTGGCGCGGTGGTGAACTTGGTGCCGATGAAGTCCTTCAGGTCCAGGTTGGGATTGGTCCATTCCTTGCCCGCACCGGCCATATAGTCGGACAGGGGCAGGATGGCGCCGTAGCGGTAGTGCGTGCCGATCAGGTCGGAATCCGAAATCCAGCCGTCATAGATGGATTTGCCGGACTGCATCGAGGTCTGCAGCTTCTCGACCACGTCGCCTTCCTGGATCAGGTCGTGGTTGACCTTGATGCCGGTGATCTCCGAAAAAGCCTTGGCCAGCGTCTTGGACTCGTACTCGTGCGTGGTGATGGTTTCCGACACCACGCTGATCTCGTTCACTCCTTTGGCCTTGAGCTTGGCGGCGGCCTCGATGAACCATTTCATCTCGGCCATCTGCTGGTCCTTGGACAGCGATGAAGGTTGGAACTCCGATTCGACCCACTTCTTCGCTTCCGGTTCGCCAGCCCAGGCCGCCGAAGTCCCGATCAGGGCGATGGCGGCTGCCATGGCGTGCATGCGCAATTTCATGACCTGTCTCCTCGATAAGTCTTCCCCATCGTTTGCTGCGGACCGCTGGCCGGGGAAGACGCTGGCCGATAGTCCTTACCAACCTCTTGAATACGCGAAGGGTCTGACGCCCCTCTTCAGCCTTTCCTCATGACGAATGCCAGCAGCAGCATGGACGCGATGAAACTGATCCAAACCGATGGCGGCTCGTCCAGCGAAAACCATTCCGCAGCCTTTTGGCCTAACCCCAGGAACGCAAGATTGAGCCAGGCCGCGGCCATCAGGCCGATGAAAAGCCGGTCGCCGCGCGTGGTGCGCAGGGGCAGGAAGCCCTTGCGCTCGGCCGTGGGCGATTTCAGTTCCCACACCGTCATGCCGACCAGCATCAGCACGATGCAGGAAAAGAACACAGCGACGGGAGTGGTCCATACCATCCAGCTGAACATGAGCGCGCTCTCCTTGCCTCTACACCCGGCCCATCGCGAAGCCCTTCGCGATGTAATGCCGCACGAACCAGATGACGATGCCGCCCGGCACGATGGTCAGCACGCCCGCCGCGGCCAGCACGCCCCAGTCCATGCCGGAAGCCGACACGGTGCGGGTCATGGTGGCGACGATGGGCTTGGCGTTGACCGAGGTCAGCGTGCGCGCCAGCAGCAGCTCCACCCAGCTGAACATGAAGCAGAAAAATGCCGCCACGCCCACGCCCGACTTGATCAGCGGCAGGAAGATCGTCAGGAAAAAGCGCGGGAAGGAATAGCCGTCGACATAGGCGGTCTCGTCGATCTCGCGCGGCACGCCGGACATGAAGCCCTCCAGGATCCAGACCGCCAGCGGCACGTTGAACACCAGGTGCGCAAGCGCCACGGCCAGGTGCGTGTCCATCAGGCCGAAGGAGCTGTAGAGCTGGAAGAACGGCAGCAGGAACACCGCGGGCGGCGTCATGCGGTTGGTCAGCAGCCAGAAGAACACGTGCTTGTCGCCGATGAAGCGGTAGCGCGAAAAGGCGTAGGCCGCCGGCAGCGCCACGGCCAGGGAAATCACCGTGTTGATGACCACGTAGATCAGCGAATTGATGTAGCCGGAGTACCAGGCCGGGTCGGTGAAGATGGTGCGATAGTGCTCGAAGGTGAAGTCGCGCGGCCACAGCGTCAGGGTGCTGACGATCTCCGTGTTCGTCTTGAACGACATGTTCAGCATCCAGTACAGCGGCAGGATGGCGAAGATCAGGTACAGGGTCAGGAAGACGCCGCGCCAGCCGGAATTTTTCTCACGCATTTGCGCGCTCCTCGTCAAAGCCGCCAGTGGTTCCGGCGCGCTGCATCCAGTTGTAGAGGATGAAGCACAAGAGCAGGATGATCAGGAAATAGATGATGGAGAACGCGGCCGCCGGCCCCAGGTCGAACTGGCCCACCGCCTTCTGCGTCAGGTACTGCGACAGGAAGGTGGTGGCGTTGCCCGGCCCGCCGCCCGTCAGTACGAAGGGCTCGGTGTAGATCATGAAGCTGTCCATGAAGCGCAGCAGCACCGCGATCATGAGTACGCCGCGCATCTTGGGCAGCTGGATGTAGCGGAACACCGCCAGGCGCGAGGCGCCGTCGATGCGGGCGGCCTGGTAATAGGCGTCCGGTATGGCGCGCAAGCCCGCGTAGCACAGCAGCGCCACCAGCGGCGTCCAGTGCCATACGTCCATGATCAGCACCGTGACCCAGGCGTCGAAGTCGTTGCCGGTGTAGTTGTAGTCCACGCCCAACCACGACAGCGTGGCCCCCAGCAGGCCGATGTCGGTGCGCCCGAACACCTGCCAGATGGTGCCCACCACGTTCCAGGGGATCAGCAGCGACAGCGCGATGATCACCAGCACGGCGGAAGCGCGCCAGCCGCTGGCGGGCATGGACAGGGCCAGCAGTATGCCCAGCGGGATCTCGATGGCCAGCACGGCCAGAGAAAAGCCGATCTGGCGGAACAGCGCGCCATGCAGTTCTTCATCCTGCAGCACGGCGGCGTACCACTCGGTGCCGACGAAGACGCGGCGCTCGGGCGAGATGATGTCCTGCACCGAATAGTTGACGATGGTCATCAGCGGCAGGATGGCCGAGAACGCCACGCACAGCACCACGGGCAGGACCAGGAACCAGGCCCGGTGATCTATGGGTTTCATCGGATCAGCTCCTCGTCGCGGTAAAAGCAGGTGTGCGGATTCAGCACCGACAGCCAGACCGTGCCGCCGGCCGCGGCCGGGACGATGTTGCTGGCCAGCCGGGCGCGCACCGGCGCGCCCTCGAAGTCCGCCACCAGCAGCGTGTAGGTGCCCACGTCCTGCACCCGCTCCACGCGCATGGCCACGGCGCCGGGCGCGCCCGGCTCGGTGATGCGCAAGTATTCGGGGCGCACACCCAGCTTCACGGGACCCGCGCCGTCCAGCTTTGCCGCCATCTCCGCCGGCAGCCCGGCGACGCGGCTCTTGCCCACTTCCAACCCGCCGTCGCGCCATTGCGCCGGCAGGAAGTTCATGCCCGGCGAGCCGATGAAATGGCCCACGAAGGTATGCGCCGGCCGCTGGAACAAGTCATCCGCGGTCCCGACCTGCACCGCCCTGCCGCGCGCCATCACCATGACCTCGTCGGCAAAGGTCAGCGCCTCGGTCTGGTCGTGCGTCACGTAGATCAGCGTCAGCTTGAACTCGTGGTGGATTTCCTTGAGCTTGCGCCGCAACTCCCATTTGAGCTGCGGGTCGATCACGGTCAGCGGCTCGTCGAACAGGATGGCCGACACGTCGCTGCGCACCAGCCCGCGTCCCAGCGAAATCTTCTGCTTGGCGTCGGCGGTCAGGCCGCTGGCGCGCCGGTCCAGCACATGCGACATCTCCAGCATCTCGGCGATGCGCCCGACGCGTTCGCCGATGAGCTTGGGCGCCATGCCGCGGTTGCGCAGCGGAAACGCCAGGTTCTCGGCCACGGTCATGGTGTCGTACACCACCGGAAACTGGAATACCTGGGCGATGTTGCGCGCCTGCGGGGTCTTGTCCGTGACGTCCTGGCCGTCGAACAGGATGCGCCCGTGCGACGGCCGCAGCAGGCCCGACACGCAATTGAGCAGCGTGGTCTTGCCGCAACCGGACGGCCCCAGCAAGGCGTAGGCCCCGCCGTCCTTGAAGGTGAAGGAAAGCGGCAGCAGCGCATAGTCCTCGTCGGTCTTGGGGTCTGCAACGTAGGAATGGGACAGGTCCAGCTCGATCTGCGCCATCAGGCCGCCTCCCCCGCGCCCGCCGGCTGCCGCGGCGCCGCCAGCAGCGCGCCGCCCGCGCCGAAGGCATAGGTCTGCGCCGGGTTGAAATAGAACTGCACGCGGTGGTCCAGCGTATAGCGGTGGACCCCGGGCAATTGCGCCACCACGTCGCCCGCCTCCGTCTGGGCGTGCACGAAGGTGTCGGACCCGGAGATCTCGGCCAGCTTCACCACCCCGGGCAGCACGATGTGGCCAGGCCGCGGCTCGACATCGAGGGCGCCGGCGCGCAGGCCGGCGGTAATCTCCGTATCGGCGCCTTGCGGCAGCGCCCGTTCCACCGCCAGGTCTCCGTGCAGCACGAAGCCGGATGCCGTGCGGCGCGCGGCAAACAGATTCATGGGCGGATCGCTGAAGGCGCGGGCCACGCGGATGGAATTGGGGCGGTGAAAGACCTCGGCCGTGGGACCGTATTGCAGCAGTTCGCCCGCATCCAGCACCGCGGTGTGGCCGCCCAGCAACAGGGCCTCGCCCGGCTCGGTAGTGGCATAGACCACCGTGGAGCGTCCTTCGGCGAACAACTCGGAAAGTTCGTCGCGCAGTTCCTCGCGCAGCTTGTAGTCCAGGTTCACCAGGGGCTCGTCCAGCAGGATGAGCGGCGCGTCCTTGGCCAGCGCCCGGGCCAGCGCCACCCGCTGCTGCTGCCCGCCGGACAGCTCCGAGGGATAGCGTTCCAGCAGATGATCGATGTGCAGCCGCGCCGCCATGGCGCGGACTTTTTCGCCGATGTCCGCCGCCCCGCGCAGCTTGAGCGGCGAAGCGATGTTGTCGTAGACCGACATGGAGGGGTAATTGATGAACTGCTGGTAGACCATGGCGACATTGCGCTGGCGCACTGGCACGCCGGTCACGTCGGCGCCGTCGACCAGCACGCGGCCTTCGGTGGGCCGGTCCAGCCCGGCCATGATGCGCATCAGCGAGGTCTTGCCCGCCAGGGTGGCCCCCAGCAATACCGTCATGGCGCCCTCGACGGGGGCCAGGCTCATGGGATACAGGTGCGTCTGCGAGCCGGCCCGCAAACCTACCCTGTCCAAGTTCAGCTGCATCTGGTCTCCTCTACCTACTAATACGTCCCTGTTTTTTACGGCGGACTTCGGTATTCGGTACAGCGGCTCGGCCTGCATTCAAGCGAACAGCAGGATGAGCATACTCTTTCAGATAGCTTTCGTTTATTGTGCGTTTTACTCAAGAAGCGAACAAAAAACAATCTTGCGGCGCGGCATTATTTTTCGCTTTTGTTGTTTTACTATACGAACATGACACTGAACCCCAGACAGAGCGCCTTGATCGAAATGGTGCGGGCCCAAGGCTCGGCCTCGATCGAGGAGCTCGCCAAACGCTTTGACGTCACGCTGCAGACGGTGCGGCGCGACGTCAATATTCTTTCCGAAGCGGGCCTGCTGTCGCGCTTTCACGGCGGCGTGCGCATCGAAGCGTCCACCATCGAGAACATCGCCTACCGCAAGCGCCAGGGCCTGCACGCCGCCGGCAAGCAGCGCATCGCCGAGGCCGTGGCGCGCGCCGTGCCCGACGGCTGTTCGCTGATCCTGAACATCGGCACCACCACCGAAGCGATTGCGCGCGCCCTGCTGCGCCATCGCGGCCTGCGCGTCATCACCAACAACCTGCACGTCGCCGACATCCTCTCGGACAACCCGGATTGCGAAGTCATCGTGGCCGGCGGCGTGGTGCGTTCGCGCGACCGCGGCATCGTCGGCGAAGCCACCATGGACTTCATCCGCCAGTTCAAGGTCGACATCGGCCTGATCGGCATTTCCGGCATCGAGGCCGACGGCACGCTGCGCGATTACGACTTCCGCGAAGTGCGCGTGGCGCGGACCATCATCGAACAGTCCCGCGAAGTCTGGCTTGCCGCCGACAGCAGCAAATTCAAGCGCCAGGCCATGGTGGAACTGGCGCACATCTCGCAAATCGACCGCTTCTTCACCGACGCGCATCCGCAAGAGCCGCTGGCGCAAGTCCTGCTGGACGCGGGCGTGCGCTGCGACGTCGCGGCCGCCCCGAATACCTTGAAGCAAACACCTTGAATCCCATGAACCAACCGCTAGCCTCCGTCGCCCCGCCCGACCGCAACCGCCTCCTGAACACGCTGGACAACACGCACTCCTGGGACGTGATCGTCATTGGCGGCGGCGCCACCGGCCTGGGCACGGCCGTCGATGCCGCCTCGCGCGGCTATCGCACCCTGCTGATCGAAGGCGCGGACTTCGCCAAGGGCACGTCCAGCAAGGCCACCAAGCTGGTGCACGGCGGCGTCCGCTATCTGGCGCAGGGCAACGTCAGCCTGGTGCGCGAAGCGCTGCACGAACGCGGCCTGCTCAACCGCAACGCGCCGCACCTGGTGTGGCCGCTGGGATTCGTGGTGCCGGCCTACAACCTGTTCGACCAGCCCTTCTATGGCATCGGCCTGAAGATGTACGACATGCTGGCCGGCAAGCTGAACCTGGCGCCCAGCCGCTGGCTGTCGCGCCGCGACACGCTGGCCAACGCGCCGACGCTGGCCGAGAACGTGCAGGGCAAGAATCTCAAAGGCGGCGTGCTGTATTACGACGGCCAGTTCGACGATGCGCGCCTGGCGGTGAGCCTGATGCGCACGCTGTTCGACCTGGGCGGCACCGCGGTGAACTACATGCGCGCCACCGGCCTGACCATGACGGGCGGCAAGGTCGACGGCGTTACCGTGCAGGATGCGATCGGCGGCGCCAGCTTCACGCTGCGCGCGCGCTGCGTGGTCAACGCCACCGGCGTATGGGTGGACGCGGTGCGGCGCATGGAAGACAAGAACGCGCAGACCATGGTCGCGCCCAGCCAGGGCGTGCACCTGACCTTGCCGCAGGATTTCCTGCCGGGCAAGCGCGCCATCCTGATTCCCAAGACCGACGACGGCCGCGTGCTGTTCGTGGTGCCATGGAATGGCCACACCATTGTCGGCACCACCGATACGCCGCGCGACGATCTGCCGCTGGATCCGCAAGCGGGCGCGCAGGACGTGGATTTCATCCTGAGCACCGCGGCGCGCTATCTCAGCCGCAAGCCTACGCGCGACGACGTCACCAGCGTCTGGGCCGGACTGCGTCCGCTGGTCAAGGCCACCGGCGAAGCCTCCACCAAGTCCTTGTCGCGCGAGCACACCATCCTGGTGTCCAAGGCCGGACTGGTAACCGTCACCGGCGGCAAGTGGACCACCTACCGCCGCATGGCGCAGGACGTGGTCGACACGGCCATCCAGCATCAGCTACTGACGCAGGCCACCTGCCGCACCGAATCGCTGCCGCTGCATGGCGCTGCGGGCCTGGCTCCGTCGCAGGAACATGCCGGCACGCCGGACAGCTACTACGGCAGCGACCTGCCGGCTTTGAAGGCGCTGCCCGGCGCCGACCGCATGCTGGTCAAGAGCAGTGGCTTGTCGGAAGCGCACGTGCGTTTCGCTGCGCGGTACGAACTGGCGCGCAGCGCCGAGGATGTGCTGGCGCGACGCAACCGCGCCTTGTTCCTGGACAGCGAGGCCGCGATGCTGGCGGCGCCCGAAGTGGCGCGCATCCTGGCCGAAGAGCTGGGGCATGATGCCGCGTGGCAGCAGCGCACGCTGCAGGAATTGGCGTTGGTGGCGGCGAATTACCGCTTGAAGTGACCCGCCGCCCGACTTGCGCAACCCGCCGGCGGTGCTGGCGGGGTCTGTGCTACGGAACCCTTAGCGGGCTCTTCGCGATCATCGATTCGAATGTGCGCAACAGCGCCGGGTCGCATTTGGCGCCGGCTTCCTGGTGCAGGATGCGCATGATCTCCGCGTGCGTGCGCGCGGGGTGATAGGGACGCGCATCGCCCAGGGCATCGTAGGAATCGGCCAGGGAAATGATGCGCGAATGCAGCGGGATGTTCTCGCCGCGCAGGCCTGCGGGATAGCCTGATCCGTCAAAATGCTCGTGGTGATGGCGCACCGCCCGCGCGATCAGCTCGCGTTGCGGGATGTCGCTGTGCATGATGATGTCGGCGCCCACCGCGGCGTGCGCCTTCATGATTGCCCAATCGTCCGGGTCCAGCCGCTTGGGCGAATACAGCACTCGGTCCGGCGTGCCGATCTTGCCGATGTCATGCAGGCGGGCAGCGACCGCGACCACCTCCTGCTCGGATTCCGGCAGGCCGCAGGCCCGGGCCAGCGCCACGCTCAGCGCAACAACTCTTTCGGAATGGCGGCCGGTGGCCGGGTCGCGCGCCCGCATGGCGGCAAACAAGGCCGCCACGCAGGAGCCTGCGGGATATTCGGGTACGTCTGGAGGCATCGGTCATCGCGCGCAAGTGGGTCGTGCCGCATTGCGCTGTAGCAAAAGGTCGCGATTCTGACACATTGCGCAGCAATCCTTGCCGATCAGATGCCGCGCCCCGGGGCAAAGCAGTGCCGGCCCCGTCCCGCGCATGCCGCAGGATCCGGGTCCGGCACGCCAGGACTCAATCCTTCAACCGGTCCAGCAGCGCCTGCGCCACGCCCACGGAAGACGCTGGATTCTGGCCCGTGACCAGCAGGCCGTCGCCGACCACGTGCGGCTGCCAGTCCGGGCCGCTGGTGTACTGCCCGCCCAACTGCTTCAGTTCATCCTCGACCAGGAAGGGCACCACGTCGCTCAATTGCACAGCCGCCTCTTCGGCATTGGAAAAGCCGGTGACCTGCCTGCCCTGCACCAGCGGCTTGCCGTCGGCCGTCTTGGCGTGGCGCAACACGCCGGGCGCATGGCAGACGGCCGCGACGGGCTTGCCCGCCGCCAGCATGGTTTCGATCAGCGCAACCGAATTGGAATCTTCCGCCAGGTCCCACAAGGGGCCGTGGCCCCCGGGGTAGAACACGGCGTCGTAGTCGGCCGCCTGCACCTGCGCCAGCCGCAAGGTGGCGGCCAGTTGCCGCTGCGCGTCCGCATCCTGGCGAAAGCGCCGCGTGTCGTCGGTCTGGGCGTCGGGGTCGTCGCTCTTGGGGTCCAGCGGCGGCTGGCCGCCCGCGGGCGAAGCCAGCGTGACCTTGGCGCCGGCGTCGACGAAGGCGTAGTACGGCGCAGCGAACTCCTCCAGCCAGAAGCCGGTCTTGCGGCCGGTGTTGCCCAGCGTGTCGTGGGAAGTCAGCACGATCAGGATGTTCATGTGGCGCTCCTTTCGTCCGGGCCGACGCGCACGATGCGCTTGCCGGCGTTTTCACCCCTGAGCAGCCCCATCAGGCCGCGCGGCGCGTTCTCCAGCCCATCGACCACATCCTCGCGGTACTTGATGCGGCCTTGCTTGATCAAGTCTTCCATCGCCTCGCGGAATTCGCCGTAGCGGTGCGCGTATTCGTTGAAGATGATGAAGCCCTGCATCTTGAGGCGCTTGGTGAGGATGGCGCGCATCAGCAGGCCCAGGCGGTCCGGCCCTTGCGGCTGGCTGGTGGCGTTGTAGGCCGAAATCAGGCCGCAGACCGGTATCCGCGCGCGCGGGTTCAAGAGCGGCAGCACCGCGTCGAAGACCGCGCCGCCGACGTTCTCGAAATACACGTCGATGCCCTGCGGCACGGCGCGCGCCAGGCGGCCCGGCAGATCGGGCGCCTTGTGGTCCAGGCAGTCGTCAAAGCCCAGTTCCTGGACCACGTAGCGGCACTTGTCCGCGCCGCCCGCGATGCCGATCACCTTGCAGCCATGGATCTTGGCGATCTGGCCGACCACCGCCCCGACCGCGCCGCTGGCCGCGGCCACCACCACGGTTTCGCCCGCCTTGGGCTGGCCGATGTCCAGCAAGCCCATGTAGCCGGTGAACCCAGGCATGCCCAGCACGCCCAGCGAGTAGGACGGATGTTCGGGATTGGGCCCCAGCCGCAGCAGGCCGGCGCCATCCGACAAGGCGTAATCCTGCCAGCCGGATTGCGCCAGCACCCACTCCCCCGCACGGTAGTCGGGATGATTCGAGGCTTCGACCCGCGTGACCGTGCCGCCGACCATGACGGCGCCGACCTGCACCGGTTCGGCATAGGACGGCGCGTCGCTCATGCGGCCGCGCATATAGGGATCGAGCGACAGGTACACGGTGCGCAGCAGCACCTGGCCGGGGCCGGGTTGCGGCACCTCGCCGGTTTCCAGGCGGAAATCGCTGTCCGCCGGCTCGCCCTGCGGGCGTGCGGCGAGCACGATGCGGCGGTTGATGGAAGACGATTGCGGCATGACGGTCCAGCCTCCTGCAAGTAAGCCGCCCGGGCCTGGCGCACACGACCCGGGTGGCGGGATGGGGTACCGATCCATTACACCATCGAAGCCCGCGCATCCGGCGCGTAACCCTGAAGAGCGCCCCTCTTTTAATTAATTAATAATTTAATTAACATACGCCGCATGCGTTCCGCTCCCTCTGCCCCCTCCCGCCGGCCCGGCCGTCCGCCGCGTCCCGACAATGCCGCCGCCCGCGCCAACCTGCTGGACACCGCCACCGGCCTGTTCGCGGCCCAGGGCGTCGCCGCCACCACGCTCACGCACATCGCGCAACGCGCCGGCGTCACCACGGCGATGGTGCATTACTACTTCAAGAGCCGCGACCAGCTGATCGACGCGGTGGTGCAAGAGCGGATCGTGCCGGTCATCGGCTACGTCTGGTCGCCGCTGCCGCAGGCGCAGACACCCGCGTCCGACCCCGCCGCAGCCGCGCGCGCCTTCATCGCAGAGGTCGTGGGCCGACTGGTGCAGAGCGCGGTCGAACGGCCCTGGCTGCCGGCCCTGTGGTTGCACGAGGTCGTGAATGAAGGCGGTCAGCTGCGCGAACGCGTGCTGCGCCATCTGCCCGCCGAACGCCTGCAGGCCTTCATCGGCCTCATCACCGAATGCCAGCTTGCGGGCGCCATCACCCCCGGCGTGGAGCCGCGGCTGGTCTTTCTTTCCGTCCTGGGACTGACCCTGCTGCCGCTGGCCACCTCCGGCCTGTGGCAGCGCGTCCTGCAGGACGCCGCGCAGCCGCAAGCCATAGACACCCGCGCGATCGCGGCCCACGCCATCGCCATGCTCACCGGCGGCCTGTTCTCGCCTTCCGCCCCGACTCCCGCCATTCCAGGACGCTGACCATGCGCATCCCTCCCGTCTTGCGCCGCCCCCTGCCCGCCTCGGCGCTGGCCTTGCTTGCCCTGGGCGGCTGCGGCAAGGACAGCGGCGCCTTCTTCCAGGGCTACGCCGAAGGCGAATATGTCTACGTGGCGTCGTCCGAGGCCGGCCGGTTGGCCGAGCTGCCGGTACGGCGCGGCCAACAGGTGGAAGCCGACGCGCCGCTCTTCGCGCTGGAGGCCACGCGCGAAACCGCGGCGCGCGACCAGGCCAGCGCGCAGCTGGCCGCCGCCGTGGCCCAGGAAGAAGACATCGCCACCGGCAAGCGTCCGCCCGAAGTGGACGTCAGCCGCGCCCAGCTGGCGCAGGCCGAGGCGGCCAGCCGCCGCTCGGCGGCGCAATTGCGGCGCGATACCGACCAGTTCCGCATCGGCGGCATCGCGCGCGCGCAGCTGGACGACAGCCGCGAACAGGCGCAATTGGATGCGGCGCGGGTGCGCGAATTGCAGGCCCAGCTGGAAGTGGCCCGCCTGCCCGGCCGCGACGACCAGCGGCGCGCCCAGGCCGCCCAGGTCGACGCGGCCCGCGCCGCGCTGGCCCAGGCGGAATGGACATTGGCGCAGAAGCGCCTGGCGGCGCCGGCCGCCGGGCTGGTGTTCGACACGCTCTACCGCGTGGGCGAATGGGTGCCTGCCGGCAGTCCGGTGGTGAGCCTGCTGCCGCCGGGCAATATCAAGGTGCGCTTCTTCGTTCCGGAAACGGCGCTGGGCGCGCTGAAGGTGGGGCAACAGGCGACGGTGCGCTGCGACGGCTGCGGCGATCCCATCCCTGTCCGCATCGATTACATATCGGCCCAGGCCGAATACACGCCGCCGGTGATCTACAGCCGCGAAAGCCGCAGCAAACTGGTCTACATGGTGCAGGCGCGGCCAGCGCCCGAAGCCGCCACGCGGCTGCACCCGGGGCAGCCGGTGGAGGCGGTGCTGCAATGAGCGCGCCCGCCGCCACTCAGGAAGCTTCCGCCGGGCAGTACGTCATCGACGTGCACGGGCTGAACAAACGCTTTGGCAACAAGCACGTCGTCAACGACGTGTCGCTGCAGGTGCGCGAAGGCGAGATCTTCGGCTTCCTCGGCCCCAACGGCAGCGGCAAGACCACCTGCATCCGCCTGATGTGCGGCCTCTTGACGCCGGACTCGGGCAGCGGCACCTGCCTGGGCTACGACATCCTGCGCGACAGCGCGCAGATCAAGCGGCACGTCGGCTACATGACGCAGAAGTTCTCGTACTGGGACGACCTGACCATCCGCGAGAACCTGGACTTCGTGGCGCGCATGTACGGCATGCCCGAGCGCAAGGCAACGGTGGAGCGCGCGCTGGAAGACCTGGGCCTGCAAAGCCGCGCCAAGCAATTGACGGGTTCCTTGTCCGGCGGCTGGAAGCAGCGCCTGGCATTGGCGGCCTGCCTGCTGCACCAGCCCAAGCTGCTGCTGCTGGACGAACCCACGGCGGGCGTGGACCCGACCGCGCGGCGCGACTTCTGGGAGCAACTGCATGAGCTGGCGGCGCGCGGCATCTCGGTGCTGGTCAGCACGCACTACATGGACGAAGCCGAGCGCTGCCACAAGCTCGCCTACATTTCCTACGGCCGCCTGCTGACGCAAGGCACGGCCGAGGACGTCATCGCCGAGCAGCACCTGACCACCTGGGCCATCCATGGGCACAACCTGGTGCCGCTGGCGCAGCGCCTGCGCGACGCGCCGGGCGTGGACCAGACCGTGGCGTTCGGTTCCGCGCTGCACATCAGCGGCCGCGACGCGGCCTTGCTGGAACGCACGCTCAGGGACGCCATCGCCGGCCAGGACCTGAGCCTGGAGCCCATCGACACCAGCCTGGAGGACGTCTTCATCTATCTGATGAAGCGCTCCACCGACAACTTCGCGAGCCCGCCATGATGCGCCATCTGCAAGGCTTTTCCTGGTCGCGCTGGTGGAGCATGGTGCTCAAGGAGTTCCTGCAGCTGCGCCGCGACCGCATCACCTTCGGCATGATCGTGGGCCTGCCCATCATGCAGCTGGCGCTGTTCGGCTACGCCATCAACACGAACCCGAAACAGATGCCCACCGCGGTCATCACCGCGGACCACAGTCCGTTCACGCGCAGCTTCGTCGCGGCGATGAAATCGTCGGACTACTTTCACATCATCGAGGAACTGGACAACGAAGAAGCTGGACGCACGGCGCTGGCCCAGGGCCGCGTGCTGTTCGTCCTGACCATCCCGCCGGACTTCAGCCGCAAGCTGCTGCGCGGCGAGCGCCCCGCGCTGCTGATCGAGGCCGACGCCACCGATCCCATGGCGACCGGATTGGCCATAGGCGCGGCCACGCAGTTGTCGCAGGCCGTGGCGCAGAAGGACTTGACCGGACCGCTGGCCAGCCTGGCGGGCGGCCAGCCGCCCTTCGACGTGCTGGTGCACCAGCTCTACAACGAAGAGCAGATCTCGCAATACAACACGGTGCCGGGCCTGATGGGCGTGATCCTGACCATGACCCTGGTGATGATGACCGGCCTGGCCATGACGCGCGAACGCGAACGCGGCACGATGGAAAACCTGCTGGCGATGCCGGTACGGCCCCTCGAAGTGATGACGGGCAAGATCGTGCCGTACATCGCGATAGGCCTGATCCAGTCCAGCATCATCCTGCTGGCCGCGCACTTTGTTTTCCACGTGCCGTTCCTCGGGTCGCTGCTGGCCGTGTACCTGTCGGCGCTGGTGTTCGTGGCCGCCAACCTGACGGTGGGCATCACCCTGTCGTCGTTGGCGCAGAACCAGTTGCAGGCCATGCAGCTGACCATGTTCTATTTCCTGCCCAACATGCTGCTGTCCGGTTTCATGTTCCCGTTCCAGGGCATGCCGATGTGGGCGCAGTACCTGGGCAACCTGCTGCCGCTGACGCATTTCAACCGTTTGATCCGCGGCATCCTGCTCAAAGGCAACGGCTGGTGGGACTTGTGGCCCAGCATCTGGCCGCTGCTGGTGTTTACCGTGGTCGTCATGACCGCCGCCGTGAAGTTCTACCGCCGCACCCTGGATTGAACCGCCATGTCCCGCTCCACGCCTTTACCCCTCCCGCCCACTGCGCCGCCGCGCCCGGCCGCGCTGGTCCTGTGCGCGCTGCTCGCGGGCTGCGCCGTGGGGCCGGACTTCGAACGCCCGGCGCCGCCGCAGGTCGACGCCTATGCCGCGCCCCGCGATGCTTCTGCGCCCATCGGCGCGCAACGCCTGCAAGAAGGCGCCGACATCCCTGCGCAATGGTGGCAGCTGTTCCGCTCCGAAGCGCTCGACCAGCTGGTGCGGCAGGCCCTGCAGGCCAGTCCCACGTTGGAGCAGGCGCGCGCCCGCTTGCGTCAGGCAAACGAAGACCTGAACGCCGAAACCGGCGGCCGCATGCTGCCCCAGGTCAATGGCAACCTGTCGGCAACGCGGCAGAAGGTGGACCCCGCGGCCTTCGGCGTGCCGGTGGCCGAACAGCCCCCGCCCTTCACGCTCTACAACGCGTCCATCGACGTGTCCTACACGCTGGACGTATTCGGCGGCAACCGCCGCGCGCTGGAAGGCCTGGGCGCGCAGGCGGACTACCAGGCGCATGAGCTGCAGGCCGCGCGCATGTCGTTGGCCGCCAACGTGGTCACCGCCGCCATCCGTCAGGCCGACCTGAGCGAACGCCTGACCGACACGCGGGCGCTGCTTGCGGCGCAGGAGCGGCAGCAGGACATCATGCGCCAGCGCCAACAGGCGGGCGGCGTGTCCGAGGCCGATCTGCGCAATCAGGAGCTGCTGGTCGCGCAGACCCGGGCCACGCTGCCGCCGCTGGAATACCAGCTGGCGCAGGCCACGCATCAACTGGCCGCTTACCTGGGCCTGGCGCCGGCCGAACTGCGATCCGCGCCCCTGCGGCTGGCCGACCTGACGCTGCCCGCCGACGTGCCCACCGGCGTGCCGTCGGCGCTGACCCGCCAGCGGCCCGACATCCTGGCCGCGGAAGCGCTCTGGCATCAGGCCTCGGCCAATGTCGGCGTGGCCGTCGCCAACCAGTATCCCCAGTTCACCCTGACCGCCAGCTTCGGCTCGCAACGCACCCGCGTGGGCGACCTGTCCAATGGCCTGAACGTCTGGAGCCTGGGCCTGGGACTGGTCCAGCCGCTGTTCCACGGCGGCGAGCTGCGCGCGCGCACGCGCTCGGCCGAGGCCGCCTACGATGCGGCCGCGGCCGGCTACCGTCAAACAGTGTTGGAGGGCTTCCGGCAGGTCGCCGACGCCTTGCGCGCCGTACAGACCGACGGCGACGCCTACCTGGCCAGCGACGAGGCATGGCGCCGCGCCGATGAAGCCGAACGCATCGCGCAAGGCCGCTACCAGGCCGGCGGCATCAGCCACCTGAGCCTGCTGGACAGCCAGCGCCAACTGTTGCAGACACGCATTGCGCGCACCGCGGCGGACGCGGCGCGCCACGCCGACACCGCTGCCTTGCTGCAGGCGCTGGGCGGCGGCTGGTGGAACGAAACGCCCGCCGACGCACCATAACGGTGCTGCGACACGCCTCGCGTAACCATGCCCGAGAATTCGGGTCATAAAGTGGCGTTGTGCGAGGTTTAGGAAATCGCTGTATCCGATGCATCATGCATGCGCCCATGCTGCACAGATCACAACGATTCATGAATGACCTACTAGACCTGATCGTCTTCTCGCCCGATCCCGGCGTGCGCGCGCACCGCGGCGCCGCGCTGACGGAAATGGGTTTCTCGCCCCGGCTGTGCGAAGACTCCAACAGCCTGTTCCGCCTGTTTCAGGCCCGCCGCACCCCTTTGCTGGTGATGGAAACCGAACTTTCCGATCTCTGCATGGCCGTGGCCGGCCTGCGCGCCCTGGACACCACCGCGGGCATCGTCGCCATATCCAACTTCGACTCCCCTGAAAGCCGCATACTCGGGCTGCATTGCGGCGCCGACGTCTGCCTGCCGCCAGACGCGGGCGCAACGGAAATCGCCGCCGCGCTGCAGGCGCTGGTGCGGCGCATACCCGCGGCCGGCCGGCGCGCCGCAGATGCCGAGCCGCGCCCGGCGCAACCGGCGCCGGCAGGCGAAGCGATGGCCAAATGGCAATTCCACGACGCGGCCTGGACGCTGGTCAGCCCGCAAGGCAAACGCCTGGCCCTGACGCTGGCCGAGCGCGAATTCCTGCTCAAGCTGACGGCTTCCGCCGACAAGCGCCTGCCGCGCGCCGACGCAGCCATCACGGACTCGCATGGCGGCCACGAATCGATGCGCCGCACCGACGTGCTGGTCAGCCGCCTGCGCCGCAAGGCCCAGGACCTGAACCTGGAGCTCCCGATCCGCACCGTCTGGGGCTGGGGTTACGCCTTTACCGGAGAAATCTGAGGCGGCTGGCCGCGATCGGCGCACGCGCCGCCGCAGCGCTGCGCGGCGGGCGTATCATGCGGCGTACGAGGCCGACTCCCGGCCTGCGCCCGCCACATCCCGATCTACACGCCCCGACATGGAAGTCTTCGAACGCCTGCAAGCCCTGCTTGCCCAGAACCAGGCCCGCTACCGCCTGATTGAACACGCCGCAGCCGGCCGCTCCGTCGAAGTCGCGGCGATCCGCGGCACCGAGGTCAGCCAGGGCGCCAAGGCGCTGGTCTGCCGCGTCAAGATATCCTCCAACCAGCGCCGCAATGTGCTGGCCGTGTTCCCGGCCGACAAGCAGGCCGACCTGGACGCAATCGCCCGCGCGGCCGGCGGCAAAAAGGCGTCGCTGGCGTCGCAGGACCTGGCGCGCGAACTCACCGGCTGCGAGATCGGCGCCATCCCGCCCTTCACTTTCAATCCCGACCTGCACCTGCTGGTGGATCCCAGCCTGCGCCAGCGCCACGATGAAATCGTGTTCAACGCCGGCCGCCTGGACGCCTCCATCCTCCTGAACACGGAAGATTACTTCCGGCTGGCCGCGCCCGACGAGGCGCCGCTGATCAAGGCCTGATTCCGGGCCGCGCCACGAGGCTGCCGTGTTCCGTTCCTCGCTGAAACATGCCGCGCGCAACGCCAACATGCGTTGGCTGATGAGCCTGGCGCACATGGAACCTTCGCCCGTCAGCCGCTGGGTGGCGCTGCGTGCCGCCCTGGCCATCGGCTTGCCTTCGGCGGTCGGACTCGCGCTGGACCAGAGCGCGGCGGCGGCCCTGGTCGCGCTGGGCGCGCTGCCCGCCATCACCGGCGACAATGGCGGCCCTTACCGCAACCGCGCGCTGTCCATCGGCGCCACCGTGTTCGGCGGCGCGTTTGGGTACTTCCTCGGCACGATGATTGCCGGACACGGGCTATGGACCTCCGCGGCCATGACGCTGCTGGTGCTGGCGGCCAGCCTGGTCGGCACCTTCAACAACATCGCCGCCGTTTCCACGCTGCAATTCGCCACCTACGTCATCGTCGGCGCCAGCCTGACTTCCAACCTGCCGTCCTGGCTGCCTTCCGTGCTGGTGGGAGCCGGCGGCCTGTTCGGGCTGGCGCTGACGCTGACGGGCTGGGTGGTCAACCCGATAGCGCCCGAACGCGCCGCCGTCGCCATGGCCTACCGCAAGCTGGCCGCCATGTTCGCCGCCATCGGCACCTCGCACACCATGAGCGCGCGGCGCGACATGGAAGCGGCCATGACCACCGCCTACGACACCGTGCTGGCTGCCCGCCGCGGCGCGGCCGGCCCCTCCCCCCGGCTGGCGCGGCTGGCGGCGCAGCTGCAAGCCTGTACGCCGCTGACCAATACCGCGCTGGAGCTGGCCCGCGCCGGCCGGGTGCTGCCGCACGATTGCGCACGCGTCATGAACCGGTTGGCCGACCGCGTGGAGAACGATGCGACGCCGGACCCGCGCGAGGACATCGCGGCCTTGCGCCAGGCGGACATGGCACCCTTGGCCGACGCGCTGGCCCAGGTGCAGCCCCTGCTGGACGGCGCCACGCTATCCGAGGCCGACGCCTTTGCCGGCCTGCCCCCCGCGCGGCCGCGCACGCCCTGGCGCGTGCTGGCGCGCACCTACCGGCCGGGGCCGACCACCGTGCGCTATCTGGTGCGGCTGGGGCTGTGCCTGATCGCCGCCGAGGCCGTGTCCATGGCGTTCTCGCTGCCGCGCTCCTACTGGGTGCCGCTGATCGTGGTGGTGGTGTTCAAACCCAACTTCGGCTCGGTGTTCGCGCGGGCGCTGCAAAGCTGCGCGGGCAGCGTGGTCGGCGTGGCGATCAGCGCGACCGTGCTGGCGCTGGACCGCAACGGCATCGTCAGCCTGCTCACGGTGGCCGGGCTGGCGTCCCTGCTGCCCTGGTCGGTGCGGCGCAACTACGGCTTGTTCTCGGCCATCCTGCTGCCCATCCTGATGCTGCTGATCGGCGCGCTGCAACCAGGCAGCTGGCCCATCGCGCTGGCGCGCCTGATCGACGTGGCCGTGGCCGCGGGCATCGTGCTGCTGGTGGGCTACCTGCCGTGGATACGGATCGAGCGCAGCAACCTGGACCACACCGTCGCCGCCGCCATGGACACGCTGGCCGCCTACCTGAACACCGTGTTCCAGGCAGATCCCACCAGCCGCCACGACCTGCGCGCCAGCGCCTACGCGCGCCTGTCCGACCTGCGCATCGCCTTGCAGCGCGGGCTGTCGGAACCGCGCCTGGTCAGCCGCCGCGCGCTGGCCTGGTGGCCGGTGGAGGTCGCGCTGGAGCGCGTGGCCAATGCCATTTCCGACACCGCCTGGTCGCTGCCAGCCGACCAGCCAGCGCCCAGCGCCGCGGAGCTGGCGCAACTGGCGGCCAGCCTGCACCAGATGAGCGCCGCTGTTGCGCAAGGCGCGGCCATGCCGGCCGCCGCCATCGCGTCGCCCGCGCCGGCGCTGCGCGACGTGGCCGCCCAGATCGAAGCCTTGCGCGCCGCGCTGGCCGGCCCGGATTTCGCGGCTGCGCCAGGCAAAGCCATTCCCGACAAACCCGCCAACCAGGTCTGAACCATGTGTCTTGCCGTACTGGCCCTGCACGCCCTGCCGGGCATCCCCGTCCTGATCGCCGCCAACCGCGATGAATTCCACCAACGCCCCACCTTGCCCGCCGCGCAATGGCCCGATGCGCCCGAGGTCTACGCCGGCCGCGACGGCCTGGCCGGCGGCAGCTGGATGGGCGCGACGACCGGCGGACGCCATGCGCTGGTCACCAACTTCCGCGAACCGGGCCGGATCATCGAGAACGCGCCTTCGCGCGGCGCGCTGGTCGAAGACTATCTGCGCGGCACGGCCTCCGCGGCCGACTACCTGGCGCAAGTGCATGCCAAGGGCCAGGCCTACAACGGCTTCAACCTGATCGTGGGCGATGCGCGCGAAGCCTGGTATCTCAGCAACCGCGATGGCGGCCCGCGCCGCCTGGCTCCAGGCGTCTACGCCCTGTCCAACCATCTGCTGGACACGCCCTGGCCCAAGCTGGCGCGCACCAAGGCGGCTTTCGAAGCCGTGCTGCGCAGCGGGCCGCAGCCCGACCTGCCCGCGCTGATGGCCGCGCTGGCCGACCGCCAGCCCGCCGACGACGCCGACCTGCCCGCCACCGGTCTGCCGCTGGATCGCGAAAGGCTATTGAGCAGCCCGTTCATCGTCAGTCCGAACTATGGCACCCGCAGTTCCAGCGTACTGGCGCTGCGCGACGGTGGCGCCGGACAGCTGGATGAAAGGCGCTTCGCCCCGGACGGCTCGGTCAGCGGCGAAAGCCGGCTGACATTTTCCTGGCGCGCGGCACGCAGTACGCTTACCTAGGCTGCGGAAACAATCGGTTGATATCGGAGACCCGCCGGCGCGAACTCCGCGCCGGCATGCGGGTCGAAATGTTCATGCGCGTACAAAACCGCGCAGATCGTCCTATCCAGGAGAGTCTCATGAACAAGCGTATAGAACGCTGCACCATGGCCGCCGCGATGGCGCTGGGCAGCATGGCCTTTGCCGGCATCTTGTCCACCGCCCAGGCGGGCATGCCGCCGGTGCAGCAGCAGGGTTCGGTGCAGTATGTCAGCGGCGGCATCGGGCTGGACGAATCCGAAGCCATGAAGGCCGCAGCCAAGGACTATCCGCTGGCGCTGACGTTCGCGGCGCAACGCGACGGCCAGGCGGACTACGTTGCCAATGTCTCCGTCACCATCAGCGATGCGCATGGCAAGTCCGTGCTGCAAACCACTGCCGAAGGCCCGTACATGCTGGTCAAGCTGCCGGCCGGCAACTACAAGATCTCGGCCACCTACAACGGCCAGGCGCAGAACCGCAACGTCGCGGTGCAAAACACTGGTACCGCGCGCGCCGTGTTCGAATGGAAGTAGCGGCTTTCATGGCCCGCGCTTGAACGCGCGCGCCACGGCTTCGATTTCGTTGGTCCAGATCCCGCCCGCGTATCCCGCCGGCACGCGGCGTATGTCCTCGGGCGTGTCGATGCCCGTGGAATGGCCATCGCCGGCGTAAGGACCGAGCAGGAACACGCTGCTGCCCGCCGCCTCCATGCGGTCCAGGAAGCGGCCGGGCCAGCCCCACAGCCAGGGCGCGACATTCACCGGCACTGTCAGCGCCATGCCACGGCAGACTTGCGGCACATGGCCGGTCCAGCCCGCCGCCGCATAACGCAACAGGCAGGATTTCAGATCCGCGCGCGTCAGCGTGCGCACGCCCGGCGCCAACTCGCGCAGCCGGCCTACCGGCTCCTCGCCTCCGTACACCATGAAATCGGCGCGCCTGGCCGGCGGCAAGCCGTTGAGCACCGCCGCCAACGCCGCGCCTTCCTCCGCGTCGCGGCTCTTGACGTTGATGAGAAAGCGCTGGCGCGGAAACGCCTCCAGCACTTCGGACAGCGTGGGCATCAGGCCCACGCCGCGCCCGCGGAACGGAAAGGTCTTGCCGCCATCCGCGGTGTAGCCATAGCCGATGTCCAGCGCCTTGAGTTCGGCCATCGTGTGCTCGCGCGTCGCGCCGCGGCCCTCGGTGCGGCAATCGACCGTCCAGTCGTGGAACACGGCGAACTGGCCGTCGGTGGTGGGATGGACGTCGATCTCGACGATGTCCGCGCCGGCCTCGAAGCTGGCGCGCATGGAGGCGATGGTGTTTTCCAGATAGCCGTGCGTGGGTTCGACGATGCGGGTCGCGGTGCAGGTGTCCCGCTCCATGCCCACCGTGTCGTAGCGTTGCGCGATGCCGCGATGCGCGAGCAGCGTCGCCCGCGCGCCGGGATCGGACACCGACCAGTCAGCGTTGTTGACGTAGATGAAGCCCGGCAGCGCAATGGCCGCCAGCGCCGCGACACGCCACTTGCGCATGGCGCCGCCCGTTAAACGCCTGCGAACAGGATCGCAATGATGAAGCCCACGCTGATCGCCCACACCAGCGAACGCAGCGCGCCCCAGCCCGCCAGGTACATGGCCAGATAGCCCAGCCGCACGCCCAGCCAGCAGGCCATCAGCGTGGCCACGTGCGCGGGCGGCGCCTGGGTATACAGCGCGAACAGCACCGCCGCGTAGAAGAACGGCAGCGATTCGAAGGTATTGGTCTGCGCCGCGTTGGCGCGCGCCCGCCAGCCCTCCTGCCGCGCCAGCCAGGCGCGCGGATCGTTGTTGTCGAATTTCTTTCCGCCCGCCTTGGCGACGATCGCCGACACGAAAGGCAGCACCGCCGCCGCCAACATCAACCACGCGATCAATTTCATAGTCTGGCTCCCAGGTATCCGGCAGGCGCCAGGATACCTGGGTTCGCCGCGCGGCGTCAGCACACGCGCTCAGCGGCCCGGCGCGCATGCCGTGCGGCTTGCACAGAGCGGCGCGTTTACACTCAGCGCTTTCAACGCCCGTCCACGCCCGTGCCCCTGCTCAGCCCCTGGTCCGCACTGTTCATCGCCGCCGCCATGCTGTGGCCGCCCGCCACGCGCCGCTGGGCGCTGGCGCCGCTTGCCGCCGCCTACGCCTGGGCCTGGACCGATGGCACGATAAACGCCGTGGCGCTGGTCTGGCCGGCGTTGCTGATCGCGGCGGCCGTGCTGGTCCAGCCCGCATCGGGCGCAATGGCGCGCACCGCCGGCCATGCGCTCTTCATCGCACTGGCCGCGCTGCTGTTCCTGCACTGGCTGCCGGGCTTCCACAACCCGCAAGTCATCGCGCCGGCGCCCCTGAGTCCGGACGCCGTGCCTTTCGGCATGTACCTGAACCTGGACAAGCCGCTGGTGGCGTTCTGGGTGGTGCTGGCGCTGGCGCCGCCGATGGCGGGGCCGACCCCGCGCGCCACGCTGTCGGCCGCGTTCCTGGCCTGCGCGGGCGCGCTGGCCCTGTGCCTGGGCTGCGCGCTGGCGCTGGGCGTGGTCGGCTGGACGCCCAAGTGGCCGCAATCGGGCTGGATCTGGCTGATCAACAATGCCTTGCTGGTGACCTTGGCCGAGGAGGCGCTGTTCCGCGGCTACCTGCAGCAGCGGCTGACGGACCTGTGGCGCGGCCGCGCCTGGGGTTCGTGGGCGGCCTTGATCATCGCGGCCGCGCTGTTCGGCCTGGCGCACTACGCAGGCGGCTGGCAATGGATGCTGCTGGCCGGCCTGGCGGGCGCGGCCTACGGCCTGGCCTACAAATACGGCGGCCTGGCCGCGGCGATGCTGGCGCACCTGGGCCTGAACGCGGCGCACTTCGGCTTGTTCACCTATCCGATGCGCGCCGTGCTCTGAAGGCCGGACCAGCCGGTCAAGCCAGGGCCGGATAGTCGGTATAGCCGCCCGGGCCAGGCGCATAGAACGTGGCCGGGTTGGGCCGGTTCAGCGGCGCCTTGAGTTCGAAGCGGCGCGCCAGGTCCGGGTTGGCGATGTATTGCACGCCGAAGGCCACGGCATCGGCCCGGCCCGCGGCGATGGCGGCCTCGGCCGACTCGCGGCCGAATCCTTCGTTGGCGATGTACGTGCCGCCGAACTCGGCCTTGAGCATCGGGCCCAGGCTGTCGGCGGCTTCATACTCGCGCACGCACAGGAAGGCGATGCCGCGCTTGCCCAGTTCACGCGCCACGTAGCCGAAGGTGGCGGCCGGGTTGGAATCGCCCATGGTGTGGATTTCCCCGCGCGGCGACAGATGCACGCCCACGCGGCCCGCGCCCCACACCGACACGCTGGCGTCCACCGCTTCCAGCAGCAGCCGCGCGCGGTTTTCGAGCGAACCGCCATAGGCGTCAGTGCGGTGGTTGGTGCTGTCCTGCAGGAACTGGTCCAGCAGATAGCCGTTGGCGGCATGCACTTCCACGCCGTCGAAACCGGCCTCCATGGCCATCTGCGCGCCGTGGCGGTAAGCCTCGACCACGCCCGGAATCTCGGCGGTTTCCAGCGCGCGCGGCGTGACGTAGGCGCGCTGCGGCCGCACATGGCTGACGTGGCCCTTGGCCGCAATGGCGCTGGGCGCCACGGGCAGTTCGCCGTCCAGGAACATGGGATCGGAGATCCGGCCCACGTGCCAGAGCTGCGCCACGATCAGGCCGCCGGCCCGGTGCACCGCGGACGTGACCTTGCGCCAGCCCTGGACCTGTTCGGGGGTCCACAGGCCCGGCGTATCGGCATAGCCCACGCCTTGCGGGGTGACCGCCGTGGCTTCGGTCAGGATCATGCCGGCGCCGGCGCGCTGGGTGTAATACTCGACCATCAGGTCGTTGGGCACGCGGCCCGGGCTGGCGTGCATGCGCGTCAAGGGCGCCATCACGATGCGGTTGCGCAGCGTCAGATCGCCTGCGCGCAGGGGTTCGAAAAGTTGGCTCATGCGTAAATCCTTGGCCCCGGATGAAGGGGCCGCTGGCGGCGTAGCGGGGCTACATATCCTGGTTCAATTGCCGCAGGAACGCGGCAATGGCGGCTTCGTTGCGACGGTAAAAAATCCACTGCCCCACCTTGGTCGCCGAGATCAGGCCCGCGCGCTGCAGAACGGCCAGGTGCGAGGACACGGTGGACTGGGACAGTCCGCAGCGTTCATCGATGTGGCCCGCGCATACGCCATGCTCGAAGGTATGGCCCGGGCGTACCTCGAAGTACGCGTGCGGCGTCTTCAGCCAGGCAAGAATGTCGCGCCGCACCGGATTGGCCAGCGCCTTGAGGATGGCGTCGGCGTCGATGGCAGGTAGCGAGGCGGCAGGGTCGGGGCTGGAAGTTGAGACCGTCATATTGAAGTATCGCAATTTATCGAATCTTATATCGGAACTATTCGATATATA
>NZ_JAOCAT010000025.1:0-112302 GCF_029839485.1 Achromobacter sp. GD03932 | reverse complement strand
CACGCCTTCCTGCTGCTCCTGCTCGGTGCCGTGGTCGCGCAGCAGCACGCCGATGCGCAGGCGGGCCAGCGCCTCCGCGCGCGGCTCCTCGCGTGCGCCTTGCAGCAGCCACAACACCCGGTCCAGGTTCTCGCGGTGCGAAAAGTCCATCTCGCCGTCGAAGATATTGCGATGGGCCATGTTGTACTTCGCCAGCGGCGAACCATCCTCCACCGCGCGCGCCAGCCACTGGTCGCGCACTTCGTTGTCCAGGTAGCTGTCGGGCGTGTTGTCGCGGAACCCACGGTGGATGTCGTACATGCTGCAGGCGGCGTCCGGTACGCGCCGATCCGCCAACTGCCGCGACAGGAAATAGCCCTGCTCATGGTCGCCGCCATCCCATAGCATCGCGGCGGCCGCCAGCACGTTGAAATCGTCATCCATCTGGTCCGCCGCCAGCACCGCTGCGCGGTCCAGCAGCTGCTGCGCACGCGCGGGATCCTGAGCAAAACCCCAGCGGCCGAACTGATGCGCCACGGCCGCCAGCGCATGCGCCGTGGCCACTTGATCCCAGCCGCACATGCGTTCCAGCACGCGCTTGAACGCGCCGTCGTCGTCGGGCTGGTGATGGATGATGCTCACATGCGCGAAGCTGCGGAACGGCCCGTCCACCTGCGCGAAATACTCGTTCGGCCCGAATGCCGCCACGCTTTGGCCATGCAGTGCGCGGGCGCGCGCCTGGTCCTGCAGCGAATAGCTGGCGAACTGCGCGTAGTAGCCCAAGGCCATGCCACGCTCGGTCGGCCGAAGCTCGCGCGCCAGGAACGACTCGAAAATGCGGCCGTACTCGTCGACCGCCTCGGTGTCGTCCGGTTCCGGATAGCTGTCCAGCGAGTCATAAATCCCGATCCAGCGGATCGCATTGCGCTGCGGCTCCGTCAGCGCCGCGCATAGCGGGCCGCCGGCCATGCCGTCGATGTCCTCGTAGCTGCCGCCCCAACGCGGTTGCAGGTACTGCGCGTAGGCCGTCAACGCGCCCAGATGCCCGGGCCGCAGTTCCAGCGCACGCAGCAGCCAGTAATCCTTGGCCTGCTCCATTTCATGCTCGGCGCGCGGCGCCAGCCAGGCCGGCAAGGCTTGCGGCGCCTGCGCGAGTCGCGGCACGCCCACTGACGCCAGATGCGCCAGCGCCGCATCCATCAGGCCTTCTTCCTCGATGTCGTCATGCGTCAAGGTCGCGGGCGGATTACCCGTGAACAGCGCGCGCAGCCAGTAGGGTTCCTTGAAATGCGCGGCCAGCTGCATCATCGTCACGCAGGCTGCAATCGGGCGCGGAGAAAGCGCCATCGCCTGCAGCAGCGCCGCCGCGGAGCTTTCACAAGCCAGCGCCGCGCCCAGCCAACGGTCCTGGGTCACGCTGTCCGCCCAGCCATAACCGCGTATATCGGCCGCGCGGCCATAGCAGAAATTGCCCATCACCAACTGCGCGTGATACGAGTCCGGGCAGGCGGCTATCCAGGCTTGCAGAAAGTCCGAAGCGTCCTGGTACGACACGGTCGAATAGTCGAACAGCGTGCCGGAATTGGCCGCCTCGAAATAGGGCGCGCCGGGGTTTTCCGTGTCCGCCCAGTCTTGCTGTTCCAGGTCGGCGTAATAGGCGTCGAGCTGCGCGTAGGCGCGGGATTGAACCAGGGCGCGGACGTCGCGGCGGATGGAGGAGAGGGATTGCAAGGAGGCACCTGATGAAAGGGACGTGATTTACCCGCGGGCGGGGCGGGCAGATGATGCCTGAGTTGGGCGCAAGGTTGCGAAACCAATGCGACAAAATGGCAAAAAATATGACAAATAGAAAGCTGGTGCTGGCTTCACGTTCAGGCCCTGCTGGGGCCTGGGAAAGAAGGGGCAAAAGCTGCCTTAGTTTCGGAGTTGAACGCCCCGCCAAAAATGACAGTATACGAATATAGGTTTCAAAATGTATTTTCGCCGAGGCTGAACAGGCGTCGTGTCATCGCCCGCAGCGCCTTGTAGCCAAGACCAAGTTTGGCGCGCAAGGCGGCGCCGGACGGTGTGGTCTTCAGCCAATACCCCGCGTCGCCCCAATCACCAGGGATAAGGCTGCAACATGGCTCACAAGATCTTCAATTGGCAGGACCTCGAAAATGACTTCTCCGACACCTTGCTCGTCGGCAATGGAGCGAGCGTCGCCGTCAGCGGCGAGTTCGGATACACGGGCTTGTTCGAAGCCGCGCAGGTGCACAGCTTTATCGACGCCAAGGCGCAGGATGTATTCGAGCGCTTTGAGACCGATGATTTTGAATTCGTGCTCCGGCGGCTCTGGCAAGCAAAGCAAGTGAATGCCGCCCTGGGTATCGCCGTGAAAGAGGTGGACGAAGCCTATGCCGCGGTACGCAAGGCGCTCATTCAAACGGTCCGGAAAGTGCATGTTTCCTACGAGGAGGCCAGACCCCACCTGGAACCGATCTACAAGTTCATGCGGCGGTTCCGCACCGTCGTTTCATTGAATTACGACCTCATCGTCTACTGGGCAGCGCAATTGGGAAATGAAGCGCTGGGCAGCCGCTATCACTTCAAGGACGGCTTCAACAAGAACGCCTTCGCGGATAACTGGGCGATGTATCGGCAATCCTATGGATCTGTCGATAATCCAACGATCTATTGCTACCCGCACGGCAACATCGTGCTGGGAGTGACGCCGTCCTTCGAAGAACACAAGCTCGTAGCCGGACCGCAGGGCTTGCTTGATCTGATCTTCGAAGAGTGGCGCTCGGGCGGCCGCGTGCCGCTGTTCGTGTGCGACGGCACGTCCGACCAGAAGTTGGACGCCATCCAGAAGTCGCATTACTTGCGCAGCGTTTACAACGGCCCCTTGAGCGAGGTCGGAGAGTCCCTCGTCATCTATGGCTGGGGCATCGCCAAGCAGGAAGGGCACATTCTCAATCAGATCGCCGTGGCAGCGCCCGATCGCGTCGCCGTGTCTGTCCACGAAGGCATGCAGACGTATTGCGACCATGCGCACAAAGCGCTTACGGATATAGGCGTCAAGGACGTGCGGTTCTTCCATTCAGATAGCGACGGCGCCTGGCACAACCCCTAATCCTTCAACCCGATCGGCTCCCATTGATCGGTCCGGTATTGCGTTGCTGGCAGCAGACAGGAGCCTGCGCGGCAAGTTTCTGTCCAAGGAGTACGTATGGCGGCAAGAAAGACCAAGCGACCTCAGAATGCGTGCCGCGAATGCGGCCACACCTGGTATCCAAGGGGCAACAGCCGTTCGCTGAAGTGTCCGAACTGCGGCAATCGGGATGTGAAAATCGTGGGGCCGGGCATATTGGGAGTCGCAGTGCTAGCCGGTTTCCTGTTTCTTTCGAGCGGCAACAAACCGGATACATCGAAGGCGTCGGCGCCGGCCAATCCCGCAGTCAACGCCGCGATTGCGCAAACGTCGCCAGCACCTGCTGCAATGGGTACCCCTCAGCGGCAGGAGCAGGCGCTCAGCGTACCCAAAGCGCCGAACGGGGCAACGTGGCCGACCGGAGCAGGATACGTCAACGGATATGAGTCGCGGGATTTCGGTGGTTCGGTCGTCAACCTGGTCAATCAAAAAACAGGCAACGCATTCTTTGTGAAGCTGGTCAGCAGCGCGCGGGGCGTCCAGTTCAGCAGCAGGCATGTCTATGTAGGACCCAACCAACAATTCTCGATCGTCAATGTCGCGCCGGGCGATTACTACCTGGCGTTCCAGGACTTGATGAGCAGGAAGTTCTACAGGACCAAGGACTTTTCCCTGACCCAGGGGCCGTCGTCGGTGGATGCCGGCAGGCTGCGCTACACCACCATCGGATTCGAATTCACCGGGCAGGGCGGCGGATATGAGGATGCCCAACAGATTCCGGCGGCGGATTTTGGGGGCAGGTGACCTTTGGGTTTGGTTCAAACAGCTTCCGGTTTGATGCCTGCCGCAATCAGACGCCAGGATGGAATTCGATACTCGTACGATGCCTCCTCCAGCGTCTGATACCGCTGAAACCAGGGCGCAAGATGGTTTTCAACATCCGTTGCCAAGGTCGACAGCCAGTCTTCCATGTCTTGCGCATCGCTGATCTTGAGCACAGCGACGCTGCCAAGGGTGGGTTCCTGGACCAGCCCCTCTCCCGGTTTCAAATAAGCGCGGCGGTACATGCGCCCCTTGTTCCATACCTCGGCCGGCACGTAGACCGGCCATTCCTTTTCATATGGAAAGGACACGTAGACGCCCAAGGACACGTGCTGCGCGTTGTCGAACGAACCCTTGTAGCGGATCAGTTCCACGCCTTGCTGCAATTCGCCGCAGGCTCGCCACAGGCAACGCTTGCCCTTTTTCTTCCAGCCCGCGAACGCAGGCTGCGCGCGCAACCGCTCCATGACGCCTTGCTCCAGATCGGCCAGGGCTATCGGCATGCGAGCCTCCAGGGCATAAGGGCAAATTTCTGATTGCAATATTGCAAATGCATGTTCGTAGGTCCTCCGTGCTGGAGCTCTTCAGGCTTCAACGGTGTGTCGCAAGGTATCATGCGCTGGTTTTCACGGCTCGACCTCCTTGACAGTCAGAAGGCTCTTCAATGAAAAAAAGCATGCCACTGGTATTGCTGTCGTCCATGCTGCTGACGGCTTGCGGTCCCGACAAAATCATCGCCGATCTGCCTTCGCCTGACGGGAAATATCACGTTGAGGTCCGCAAGTGTCCGCAGCGCGGGTCCCTGACCTGGGACGAGCAGACCCAGGTATCCGTGGTCGAGGCGGGCGTATCGGAAAAGTGCAATGCGTTCATCGTGGCGCTGACGCAGTTCCGGTCCTATACGCCTGATGAGCAACTGCAGCTTGAATGGATTTCCGATACGGAACTCAGGGCCTGGCATCCCGCGTTCGAGCCGAAGAATGGCCCTTGGGCCAGCACGATCAAGCAGGGCGCGCCGGTCAAGGTGATATTCGCGCCCAAGAGCTAGTCGGAGGCCGGTCATACCGCGATCTGCCGGGGCCGTGTCGTAAACGTGATAACTTGTTGCCCCGTCGGCGCAGTTGTTACTGCTTGAATCCACAGCTTCCAGTGAGTTCGGATTATCCGCAGGCATATGCCATGGATTGCCGATTTTTTGCCCATCCGTGCAGTGCCATTTGTGTTTGAATACGCGCCGTTTGCGCGCGTGGTTTGGCCAGCCGCAAGACCCATATTCGACGGAGCCTGATCCAGTATGCATTTCAGAGTTTTGGCCATAGGGCTGCTGATGGCCGGCGGCAACATTGCGCAGGCCGCCACGGTGCAGGACGTCTTCAACGGAAAAATGCTGGGCAAGAGCCAGGCGCATTTGGAATCGATAACCGGCGCGCCGCAGGAATCCTACGGCGATGATCGCGTGTTCGAGGTGCAGGGCTGCCTGATCACCGCGACGATCAAGTCGGGCAAGGTATCGGCGCTGAGCATGGATGCATCCGAAGCCTGCCAGCCCGACCTCGCCAGTTTCATTGGCGAATATGCGCCCAAGCCAGGGCAGAAACTCACCCCCGCCGCCTTTGGTCCGGACCTGACCTATACGGCCGATTGCCTGACGGACTGCGGCAATGCCGCCGATCCCTGGGTCTACGCAAGCTGGACCGCGCCGCGCGCAGCCGGCGGCATGGAGGTCATGCTGGGCTTTGTGCAGGCCGGAGACGAGGCGCTGGATGCAGCCGAAAGATGGGCCTCGCAGATGGAAAAGGCCGAAGGCCAGGATTACCTGCTCAACAACAAATTCAATTGCGACGCCCGCTACAACGATGTGGCCGAGGCCGCCTTCAGGAATGTGGCCGCGACCAGCGTCAAGGTCGGGTTCGATCTGCCGAAGGAACCTTGCCGCTAGGCTGCGCCGCAATGGGTTGAGATTGAGCATGGACATCGACAAAATCAAGGGCCGGCTGGCCTTTCTGCAGGAAGCCGAAAAACTCAAGAGCGTGCTGCGTAGCGGATTCACGTCCACGGGCCGCCCGGAAAGCACTGCTGAACACAGCTGGCGCTTGTGCCTGATGGCCATGGCCTTTGAGGACGAGTTGGCCGGCCTGGACATGCTCAAGGTCCTGAAGCTGTGCGTGCTACACGATCTGGGCGAGGCCATACACGGCGACGTGCCGGCCATCGAGAAACACCAGCACCCGGACAAGAGCGAGCAGGAGAAAGTCGACCTGCTGCACCTGACGCGGTCCCTGGACGAGAAGCAGCGCGCAGGAATCATGGCGCTTTGGCAGGAATATGAGGATGCCGCCACGCCGGAAGCCAAGGCCGTCAAGGCCCTGGACAAGCTGGAGACCATCTTGCAGCACTCGCAGGGTTTGAATCCGCCGGATTTTGATTATGGGTTCAATCTGACCTACGGCCAGAAGCATACCGACGCGGATCCCTTGTTTGCGCTGGTGCGCAGCGTCCTGGACGAGAAAACACGCGCCCGGATCAATCCAGAGGCCTGAACGGTTTGGCGGCCCGGAGGCCGCTCAAGCGGCGTTTGCGGGTGCGCTTGCGCGCCGTTCATGCGTGCCGAACCAGACGCCGGACAGGACCAGAACAAAAGCCCCTGTCAGGCGCCAGGTCAACGGATACGAGCCACTCAATAGCTCGATCAACACGGCCGTGATCGGCGCCAGCGCCTGAAACGACATGACGCGGCTTGCCTCCAGGCGGCTCAGCGCCCACAGCAGGCAGAAATAGCCCACCGCGCTGGACAGTCCGATGAACACCACATTCGCCCACTGAAAGCCCGACAGACTGGGCAGCAATGGCGCGCTTCGCGCCAGGCAGACGCCCGCCAGGAACAAGACCGAGACAAGCATCGCCACCACGCTGACATACATGGATGGATAGCGACGCAGGTACGGACGATATAAAAGACTGCAAGCCGCGCCGATAAACGTCGCGCCCAACAAGGCGGCCCAAGCCCAGCCATCCGCGGCGCTGCCCACCGCGGCGGCAGAAGGTTGCAGCAATAGTGCAATCCCCGAGACCGCCACGCCCGCGCCGATCAGCCGCGGCCAGCTGAACCGCTCGCGTCCCGTGGCAATCGCCAGGCACAGCGTCACCAGCGGCAGCGTGGAAAACACCAGCGCGCACGTGGCGGCCGGCAGGCGGGCCAGCGCGTAGTTCAACAGCAATATCAGCATCGCGAATTGCAGTATGCCCAGGCCCGCCACCGCGCAGAAATCCTTGGCCGTAAACCGTACCGACCATCGCCGCAGCATGGGCGCGGCAAGCATGAGCGCCCCGATGGCATAACGCAGGAAAGCCAAGGTCTCCGGTGACACGTCGTTCGACACTGCGCGTGTCGAGACCATTGCGGCCCCCACCAGCGCGCCCGTGATCGCGGCGGCGCAAATGGCCTGGGTGCGTTCACTCATCGGAGCCGCGCCTGTCCGCAAGCACGGATTTCATCTGGTTGCTGGGATGCATTGCGCTTCCTACAGATCCCGCGCCCAATACTGGCCCACCAGATCCTTGCCGAAGCTGTGATGCTGTTCTTCCTCGACCAGCTCGAAACCGGCCTTTTCATAGATCCGGCGCGCATCCGTCAGCACGCTGTTGGTCCACAACACCATGCGCTGGTAGCCTGCCTGCCGCGCAAAACGCAGACACTCGTCCACCAGCCGATGCCCTATGCCCAGCCCGCGCGCGGCGCCGTCCACGTACAACAGGCGCAGCTTCGCCGTGGTTTCGTCCTGCCGCACCACGAAGACCGAGCCCACCATCTTGCCGTCCTTCTCGGCGATCCAGCAGCGCTCTCGCTCGCGGTCGAATTCCCGGATGAACTTCGCCACGATCTCGGCCACCAGCGCCTCGTACTCCGAGTTCCAGCCGAATTCCTGGGCATAGACCCTCGCCTGGTTCGCCACTACCAGCCCCATGTCGCCCGGCCGCGGATCGCGCAGCACGTAGGGCAGGGGAGCTTTGTCGCCGAGCAGGTTCTGGATTTCGTTCATGGCATTGACCAGCTGCGCTTGCGCCGGCTCCGATAGCTGTTTGAGGATGGCGATGATCTCGTTGCGCGACGCTTCATTGAGCGGCGCAAACGCCGCCCGGCCCGCGTCCGTCAGTTCCAGCAAACCCACGCGCGCGTCCGCCGCCGAGCGCGTCTTGGCGATCAAACCTTTCTTTTCGAAGCCCGAGATCACGCGGCTGACATACCCGGCGTCCAGGTTCAGCTCCCGGCACAGGTCCGAGGTGCTGAGCGCCGGTCGGTGAGCCAGCTCGTAGAGAATGCGGACTTCGGTCAGCGAGAACTCGCTGGCCAGCAGATGCTCGTGCAGCACCCCGATCTGGCGGGTGTAGAAGCGGTTGAAATGCCGGACCGCTTCGGCGCGGTCGTAGAGCGATTGCTCTGTCATGGAAAGTTCCAATTACTTGCTTAAGGCATATTATTGTTTGCTTTAGGCAAGTATTGGAAGATCTTTTTCTGTTCGACGGCGATCATTCCGATAGGCCGGCGCTATCCGGCGCGCGGCACGGGAGGGGCCGCCATTACCGCTGCCGGAACTGCTTCCGATACCCCGCAGGCGACACCGAGAACGCCGCCGTGAAATGCTGCCGCAGCGACACCGTCGACCCGAACCCCGTGGCCTCGGCCACCCGGTCCACCGACAGCCCGCCCGTCTCCAGCAGCCGCTGCGCGGCGGCCAGCCTGTGGTTCAGCACCCATTGCGTCACGGTCGTGCCCGTCTTCAGCTTGAAGCGCCGCGTGAAATTGCGGCGGCTCAGCCCGGCCTCGTTGGCCAGGCGGTCCAGCCCCAGCGGCTCCTGCAAATGCTCGATGGCCCATTCCATGGCCACGCTTATCGGATCGCCGCCGTCCTCGCGCGTGAGCGGCCGTTCGATGTACTGCGCCTGCCCGCCATCGCGATGCGGCGCCATCACCATGCGGCGGGCCACCCGGTTCGCCAACTCCGCGCCATGGTCGCAACGCAGCAGATGCAGGCAGCAATCGATGGCGGCAGCGGTGCCGGCCGAGGTCAGGATGTCGCCGTCGTCCACGTACAAGGCCTTGCGGTCGAGCCGGATCTGCGGGTACTTGCGGGCGAAGTCATCGCTCCAGACCCAGTGCGTCGAGGCCGGACGGCCGTCGAGCAAACCCGCCTCGGCCAGCACAAAGGCGCCCAGGCACAGGCCGATGACGCGCGCGCCGCGCGCATGCGCATCGCGCAGGGCCTGCAACATGGTTTCCGGCGGGCGCTCGTCCGGATCGCGCCAGGCGGGCACGATCACCGTGTCGGCCTCGGCCAGGGCCGAATAATCGTGCGGCACATGGATATCGAAACCCGACATGGTCGTGACCGGCCCGACCGCTTCGCCGCAGACCAGCAGGCGATAGCGCGGTACGCCCAGCCGGGCCAGGTCGTCGCCGAACACCATGCAGGGTACGGACAGGTGAAAGGAACTGATGCCCGCGAAGGCGACGACGGCGATGGTATGCATGGCGCAATGGGCAGGAATGCGGATTTGGCCCGATCCTATCATTTATTGGTATTCGGGCCACTTTCGGGTTCCAACCCGATGGCGCATCCTTGATGCCGTTCGCCCTCGTGCGTGAACGGCACACTAAACGCCTACAGATCAAGGACCTACGATGAACCACCCGACCATCCGCGCCATCGCCGGCGCCACCGCCCCGCAGTCCATCGACCCGACCAGCACCGCCTTGCTGGTGATTGACTTCCAGAATGAATATTTCAGCGGCAGGTTGCCCATTCCCGAAGGTCCGGCGGCCCTGCGCAACGCGGCTAAGCTCGTCGCCCATGCCGATCGGCATGGCATTCCGGTCTTCCATATCCAACACGGCACGCCCGCCGGCAGCCCGGTCTTCGCCGACGGCAGCGCCGGCATCGAGTTCCATCCCGACCTGCAGCCCGCGGCGGGCCATACGGTGCTGCGCAAGTCGACGGTCAGCGTGTTCCCCAGCACTGACATCGACCAGCGCCTGAAGGCGGCGGGCGTGCGCACGCTGCTTATCACCGGCCTGATGACCCACGCCTGCGTTGCAGGCGCTGCCCGGGACGCGGTGCCGCTGGGGTATCAGGTGATCGTGGCGGCTGATGCCTGCGCCACGCGCGACCTGGATACGGGTGCGGGGGAGCAGGCTGCGTTGCCGCACGCGATGCTGCATCGTGCGGCGCTGGCGAGCATCGATGACACCTTCGGCGACATCATGACGACGAAGCAGGTGCTGGAGCTGCCGTTGGCTTGAGAGGATAAGGGGCCGGGCAGGTCAGCCGGTCTGGTGCGAGTCCATCGGCATCTTGCCTGTGAGCGCGCGTTCGGGCACATGGCGTCGGCCTGCTTCATCTCTGGTGTTCACGGTGCCTTGCTTACCGGCTGGGCTGGGAGCCCTCGCGTTTCGGGGGATTCAGCAGCGAATCGATGATCGGATCGGTTGGCGCCAGCGGCGCTGCGGTATCGGCGGTAGCCAGGGCGGCTGCCACTGAAGCAGGGACTACCGGAGACCCCGTCTTTACGCATGAGTCGATATCCAGGAGGGCCAGCTTTACCTCCTTGGCGAGCCGTTCAGCTGCTGCGTAATCAGGAATGGTTTTGCCCAGGACAGTCACGGCTGAACCTTTTAGCGGCGTACCCTGCATCTTGTAATAGCCGTTGTACGCAGCCAGTACGGCAGCGGCATCGATGGGAGCAGGTGTCAGCGCGTTGAGATTCTGGCGCAGCTGCGATTGAATCTCCATCGACGCGAAATTCATGGATCGCACCAGGATGGGTAGCTTGTTGAGCTCGTCGCTCAACTCCGATGGGGCGCTGTTCTGCAAGGCGTACGTCACCGTGACCACACAGCCCGCCTTCTTCGCCGCCGCATCGAAAAGGCCGCGCTGAGCCTCCAGGTGATACCGCGCACCCAATTGACTCGCACCTGCCGCAATGCCGGCGCCGGTAGCCGTGGTCGCCACGTTTCCAATCAAGCCGCCCGTGACGCCGACGACCACGCCTGCCAACGTCCAGTCGCTCTGTTCATACAAGGCTAGCTGCGCCCGGTCCGCGCGGTCTTGATACGCCGTCCGTTCGGCGACAAGGCGGTCATTGCCTTCGGGGACGGTGGCGAAAGGCTTGAGTGGCGCGGGCGTGTACATCGGATAGGCGCCCGGAGGACGGGCGGCACAGCCGGCCAATAGGACCGAGACCAAGAATAATGGCAACCAATGGCGGCTCGCCGTCCCTTGCGCCGACAGCCGCAATAGCCGAGCAAAAGGGGTATTACCCTTCAGGCGCTTGAGCATATTCTTGGGTGGAAATAATTGGACCGAGCGTTTCTGGCGAATGCTGGTAGCCAGCGTAGCAACGAGGATCCGATGCGGCTAGCCATCCAAAAGCACGATGCAAGAGGTCCGAGGAGCCCATCCAGGCACCCCGGCGCCTAGCGGCCGACCACCTTATTTGGTCCCGGACCCGGTCCGCTCCACGTAGATCGGGCTGGAATAGATGAAGAAGCCGTCCTCGGTCGTGATGCGCAGGTACACCGCATTGTCGGAGTCTGTGTGCAGCGGCACGCGCACCCGCGCCTGCATCCGCCGCACCGGATTCTCGTCAGGTAGGCGATAGACTTGAAGCCGGCGCCGGATGCCGCCGTTTTCCACGACGACCGGCTCCAGTCCAATCTGGTCGACGGGGATCTCGGTACGCACCACCGGCGTGTCGATTTTCAGCACGCCGGCGCGCGGATTGCTCAGCCGCACATCGATGCCGCTGTAGCCGCCGGTGGTCAGCGAGCGCCAGCTCAGCATGTCGGGGCGAGGTTGCGCCAAGGTCTTGTCCAGGTTCCAGAAATTGATCGGTAGCGGATCGACGAAGGTGTTGCCTTCGAGGGTCGCGCTACCGTCCCAGACCGTCTGGCGGCCGCGCCCGCGATACTCGGATCCTTCCCAGACGATGCGGATCCGGCTGCCCAGCGCGGCCTCGTCGTAGGGGTACAGCGTCTGCACCACGTCCATGCGGTTGCGGACTTCCACGCGCTCGATGGCGCCATGGGTCAGGACCTCGAAGGACAGCTCCAGCGAGTCGCCGTCGTACGACAGGATGGCGCCCATATCGGCCTGCGTGACGGGCTCGCGCGTGACTGGGGCGCCCAGCTTGGGATCGTCGGAATAGCGCTGCGCCGGCCTGTCGAAATGCGCTTGCACGTCCAGGTAGGCGCGGCATCCGGTGGTGGCGTAGTGGCGGCGTTGGCGCAGGCATTCGGCGATCGACTGGCGTGTCAGCTGGTCGGCAATCAGACAGCTCAGGCCGCCATATGCGCCAAACAACGATGCGCCCGGATGGCTGGCGCCATGCCGGCCCTTGTGCCCGTCGCTATTGGCCAGGATGCCCACCCGGTAGCCCAGCCGGAAGGCATCCTCCAGCAGCCATTCGAAGGTGCCCCAGTCGGAGTGGATCTCGATGGAGCGCTCCAGCCGCGCGTCATGGGACCGCGTAATGTCGGCGTAGCGGCCGCCTATGTGCGCGAACACCACCACATCCTCGTCCTTCAACGCGTCGAAGAGCGCATCGGCATCGTTGGCGTCCAGCGCCAGGTCCGACAGGTCGTCGATCAGCGCGTGCGAGGAACGATGAATGGGGCGGCCTTCCTTCAGGTACAGCACGTTGCGGTCGCCGCCCAGGCCGGTGTTGCCCGACCATTCATAGCCGGGAAAGATGATGAACGATCCATCCTGGTTGTATTGCGCGGTCAGCTGGTTCAACTGTTCCCAGAACGGCGTGGTGATCTGGAAGTCATTGCCCTGATGGCTCATGACGTCCAGAAAGGCGCGGTCGCGCGCGAACAGGATCAGGTCCTCGGCGGAATTGGTGCCTATGGTTTCCTCGGACTGCCCGTGCAGGTCGGCCCAGTAGTGCCCGCGTGTGCCGCCGCCGGCCGCGACGATGCGGCAGGGCGTGCTTTGCGCCACGGGCAGGCCGTCGCGCAGCACCTCGATGCGCAGCTCGCCGGGCGCTTCCGCCACCAATCCCTCAAGCCGCGCGGCAAACTCGCCCTCGCGCATCAAGAACGTGGCGGGCAGGCCGCGCAGCGGCAGGCTGCTGCGCAGGGTGAACTCGCCCGCGACCTGATCGCTGGGGTTGCCCCATTTGTCTTCGCCCTTGAAACCCAGGCTGAAGGACTCGCCCGCGACCGCCTGGCTGGGCAGGATGGCCTTGTAGGCGACCGGCGGCCCGGCCACCACGGCAATGGTGGGCGAGTGCTGGAGCTCGGTGTAGTTGTAGGTGGCGAAGGCGTCCACCAGCACCTTGAATTCGAACGTAGGCTCGCTGAACGTCTGCACCCGCATGCCGGGCGAGCCCTGCCGCGTATCGCCGAAGCGCACCACGATTTGATCGCCTTCCTCCAGGTAGCCGCGCACCACCCGGATGAATAGCGTCTTATCCCAAGGCCGGATGTTGCGCTTGCCGTCGTACTCCACCTGCAACACCGCGCCGTTGGAAGCCTCGACCGTGGTGTAGTTCCAGCCGTCCGGCTGATCGAACTGCGGCTTGCCCATGTCGCTGGCGAAACGGTGCACGATCTTGATCGATCCGGTGTCGTCGATGCCGAAATAGCCCGCGGTGTACGTCAGCGTGAACGACGCGAAGCTGCCCGCTTCGAAGCGGCCGGTAGGTTCGACGATGGCCGATCCCATGCGGTCGGCGGCGTAGGAAGAGTGGGGCATTGCGGTTCCTGGCGGGTTAGGGAAATCCCATCTTAGGGACCGCACATCCATATAGCTATAGTATGCAAACTATTCCATCATGACGTCACTACATGACCGAGCCGATCGAGTCCGTCTCCCTGCGCCAACTGCGCGCGCTGGTCGCTATCGGTGAAACGGCCAGCTTCACGGCCGCCGGCGAACGCCTGGGCCTGTCGCAACCCTCGGTCAGCCACTTGATCCGCCGCCTGGAGGCCGAAGTCGGCCAGCCGCTGGTGGTGCGCGGCCGCGAGGTCTCCTTGACGCGCGACGGCCAGGCCATGGTCGACGCGGCGCGACGTGCCATCCTGGCCATCGACAGTTCCATCCAGGAATGCCGCGAACACTCCGACCTGAAGCGCGGCAAAGTCATGGTCGCCGTGGGCCACGTCAGCGCGGCCACCTTGTTGCCGCACATCCTGATGGAGTTCCGCCAGCGCCACCCCCAACTGGACCTGATCGTGGTCGATTGCATGGTGCAGCAGATCCGCACGCGCCTGCTCTCGCACGAGGCCGATGTCGGCCTGGGCGCGGTCATGCAGGACGACGACTCCCGCATCATGGTGGAACAGCTTTCGGACAGCGGCGTCGCGCTCTTCGCGCGCATGGATCATCCCCTGGCCAGGCTCGACCAGGTCGATGCCAAGGTGCTGGCCGAATTGCCCTGCATCCAGCTGAATCCCGAAGCGCCCGCCTGGCTCAACATCAGCCGCCGCTTGATCGCCGCGAATATCTATCCGCGCGTCGAACAGCGCGTCGTCCTGCTGTCCACGGCCATCGGTCTGATACAGGCCGGCATGGGCGTGGCCATGCTGCCGCAGATCGCGCGCGGGCAGATGCCCGCCGGCATCAAGGGCATCGCCTTGCGCAACCCGGCGCTGGAATGGCCGATCTCCATCGCGCGCCTGGCCAACTACCCTTTGTCTCCGGCAGCCCAGGCCTTCGTCGCCGCGGTCCGTTCCGTCTCCCAACGCCTGCGCCGCGACGCCGCCATGCCGTGATGGCATGACGCTATAGCACCCCGCCTATTTTTCGGGGTTGGCTCCTCCGATACGCTGCTTGGCATCATGCAAGCCCGCATGGTTTCCATTGCTCGCGCCAGCGCGGAGGCATCATGAAAACACTACAAGGGGTTCTACTGGGGGCCGTACTGGCCTGTGCGTCGCTTGTCGTGACGCCAGCCGAGGCGGCGCCGTTTCCGGATCGTCCTATCACGCTGGTCGTGCCGCTGGCGGCGGGCAGCACGGCCGATATCCTGGCGCGCTCGATCCAGCCCGGCCTTAGCCAGCAACTGGGGCAGACGGTCGTCGTCGAGAACAAACCCGGGGGCGGAGGCCAGATCGCCATGAGCTACGTAGCCAAGGCCTCGCCCGACGGCTATACGCTGGTGCTGGGCTCTAACAATACCTGGGCCATCAACCTGGGACTGTTCTCGAAGCTGTCCTACGACCCGACCAAGGACTTCGTGCCGGTCGCCTATCTGGCCGGCGGCTCCAATGTGCTGGTCGTGCCGTCCGACAGCCCGTACCGCTCCGTGCGCGAACTGGTCTCGGCCTTGAAAGCCCAACCCGGCAAACTGATGTACTCGTCCGGCGGCAACGGCACCACGCACCACCTCTCGGCCGAACTGCTGCTGTCGATCACCGGCACCCAGGCCGCGCACATTCCCTACCGCGGCGCGCCACAAGGCGTGGCCGCCGTCATGGCGCATGAGGTCGCCTTCGCGTTCTACAACACGCCAAGCGTGTCCGGCCTCGTCAAGGAAGGCAAGCTGCGCGCCCTGGCGGTCACCGGCGAGGCCCGATCCCCCTTGCTGCCAGACGTGCCGACCATGATGGAAGAGGGCGTGCCGAGCTACGTGATCACCGTCGATCTAGGTCTGATGGCCCCCGCCGGCACGCCGCCGGACGTCGTGGCAAAACTCAACGCCGCGGCGCGCAAAGTCATGGACAGCGCCGAACAGCGCCAGCGGTTGCAGGGCTTGGGGTATGAGATCTTCCACGACGGGCCGCCCAGCGGTTTGGCGGCATTTATCCAGGCGGATATCGCCAAATGGGTGCCGCTGGTGCAGCGGTCGGGGGCGAAGGTGGATTAAGTGTTTGCATTGCCTGATTCCTCTGCCTGGGGAAATGCGCGGGGCGCCAGCTTACAATTCGCCGGCCCCAGCCACCTCAGCAGAGAGAGTCTCGCCCATGTCCGAACACCACCAGTTCCTGTGCCCCCGCGACATGCATTTGCCGCCGCCTGATTGGCGGGCGCTGGAAACCAAACTGCTGGAAGGCGGATATGTGATGGAACCGCGCGGCGACGGTGTTCCGTATCGCGCGCTGTTGAACCTGAGCTTCGACCTGGCCAGCTTGAACGAAGGCTCGTACCAATATCAGGAAGGCCTGCGCACCACGGGAGATGTGATCGCCATGTACGTGGGGGCGGGGTATCTGCCGGCGGAGATACCGATACGCCACAACGACACGATGGAAGAGGCCATGGCGTTGCTGGCTGAGCACGGCATTACGCCGGGGGATCGGTATGCCGATAACGAGAGCAGCGACTGGAATAGTCCGCAGTACTGCCTGGGGCCGGTGGCTCGTGCTTTTCTGACTGACGATACGCGGGCTTCTTATGATGCAGATCCCAAGAATTTTCCGTTGATGCTGCTGGCATATGACGGCCCTGAGCCGCATGTGGCGGTGGGGGAGAATCTCTCGGAGCCTAGCTTGCCGGGGTCAGATGAATTGTTGGAAGCCATGCCGCCGTTTGACTCGCATGTTGATTTCATTGGAGCGGCTTACGAGGATCCGGCGGCGCAATGGCATTGTGCGGAGAATGGGCGCGATTACCGAATATTGGAGTTGGATTGGCAGTACAGCCTGGCGATGGGGTTTCGGATGGTTCGGACGGAATGGCTGGATGATGGCAGCGCGAGGGGGCTGGCCAGGCTGATCGAGGGGCTGACTGGGCAGGTTATGGTTTGCAGCCATCGGCATTTGTGAATGCGGGGTAGGGGATAGGTGCTGGGCTGTTATTCCCTGGTTCTTGCGAGACATAAACCTGCGGTGCGGATGAGAGGTGTCGCTACGGCTGTTCTAGCGGCCACACCTCAACGACCCCGTGCGCGACGGCGCAGGGCGTTTGCGACACCATCGCTATAGCTTCGGCCATGTCGGCGGCTTCGATGATGGCGAAGCCGGCTACTGGCAAGGATGATTTCATGAATGGGCCGTTTGTTGTTTCGACCCGAGCGGCCTCGCGGTTGCGCACTTGCACTGGCATGCCTGCAATGCCCATCAGTACACCGTCTTTCTGCAATTTTGCGTCGTGCGCATGCGCTGCGTTTCGGATGGTCGCGGGCGTACGATCGTAGCCCTCTTGATCGCCATATCCGATGGTCACGAATTTGGGCATGGTTTGTCCCCTTTGCGCGTGGGAGAAATGGTGTCTGGCTGCAATCCGCCGAGAGAATTGTAGTCTGACACCATTTCTCCATTTTTCGCACGGTCGCCAGCAGCCCATCACTAACGACGGCTCGCGGCCAGGAACAGTCTCTCGGCCTCCGTTCCGAAATCGTTGACAATATTTGTGAGGAGTTGTCGACTGACGGCTTCTAGGTAAGCGCTAGCAACATCGCCCGTGCATCCAAGATGGAGAAGCCAGAAATGCAATCATTGCTTCCACATGACCAACAGAAGGTGGACGAATTCTCGTCGCTATATGCGGCCTATGCCGATGCCTATAAATATCCGAATTTCAGCTTTATTGCGGTTGATGGGCCTAACGGCTTGGAACTTGCTCAAGGTCATATTAGCCATCCAATAGGGGGTCCATCGTTCCCGGAATTGACCGTCAGAACATCGACTATTTGCGGATGCTCAGTACCCTTATCAAGGCTTGGCGTTGACTATGCGGGCCTGATTTCGGCTTTGCAAGGTGATGGAATAGAAACCCCCGTTGGCTGGGTGCGATTTGGAAGGGAAGAATCCACTCACAATAATTTCACTGTCTATCTTGAGAAGTTGCCATCGAATTTCTATACACCAATCATTCATCCGCTGCGGATGTCAATTTCGACAGGTTCCCACGTTTTCCAGAGTCGTATGGCTGAATTCCAGAGCGATCTTCGCTCGGGAATTGTGCCTTACGACTCAGTGGCCGAATTGGCAGGCGAATTAAATCTGTACCCGTTAAGATGGGACATCTGTTCTCTTGACGTCACGGCGGAAGGAATCGTCGCCATAGACTTGAGTGGTCGCGCACGTATACAGAATGGTGTCGCCAGTTTGATGATTCGTGTTGCAAAAGGGACCGATCGTAAGCAGGCAAGGCTTGGATATCGCGTGCAGGCCCCTGATAGGAGGGCAACTAAACGAGGGGCGTTTGATTCAAGTCAGCTAACGTGGTCTGAAGACGGAGACTATGCTGTTGTAGGCTCCGTTGACATCGATGTGCCAAAAGGATCAGTTGTGCAGGCGTTTGCATCGTATGGAGGCCGATGGATTCATCAGGGTTGGATTACTGATCCTGACAATTCAGCCAACGTCCGTCGTTCAATGCATGAGGTATTCGATCAAAATCTCGAAGGAACCAAGAAATCTCTATTTGATGTGAAATCACATAAACAAGATGCTCGAATACTTGAGGCAGGAGTGGGCAACCTCTTGTTCATGTACGGCTTCGCCGTAAATCCTCTTTCGAGTCACTTTACAACTGATGCGGCCGATCTACTGGCCGTTAGTCCGAACGGTAACATTGCGGTCATTGAGTGCACGACTGGGGCAATTAATAGCAATGGAAAGTTGTCCAAACTCCTTGCTCGATCGGCTGCATTGTTGGAGAAGCTAGAGCAAACAGGAAATCCGCATTTGAAAGTTCTGCCAATCGTCGTTACAACCATGAGGCGAGAGGCTCTGACGGACGAAGAAATCGCATCAAGCAAGGGGATATGTATTGCTACCTGCGAAGACCTTGAGAGATTGGTTGGGGAATCCTTAATTCCCCAAAATGCCGACCAGGCATTTGAATCGCTGTGGTCTCTAGTTCACTCGCCACAAGAACAGCTAATTCTTGATCGGTAAGAAAAATGGTGTCAGATTACAATTTAGCGAGTTAAATTGTAGTCTGACACCTTAATCCGATGCAAAAAGTCTGTCCACGCGTTTGATGCGATGCCTTATAGCCTGTCCTGTAGGCAGACCACGCGCCAACCCGCTGAGCGTCAGGCGCCGTGTTGTCATCGCACTTCGCACTGTGCTTATCAGGGCCTTGAGCCGGTTCAGATGTAGGCTGGGGATCGAATCCTGGAGCAGTTTCTGCAATACTCCGACTGCGGGCATGGCCTATCTTCTTTCAAACGGTTCGGTCGCCTGATGAAGGGTATAAGACTGGCGCCATGCACGCCCTGATCACCGACGAGCGAGTCTTCAGACTTCGCCTCGCATCTCAAGCCTCTGAAGTGAAATGGATTTCCCTGGAAATTCGTGGGGAAACCTCAGAGTCTGACACCATTTTTCGCTTTGGTATCGGTCGTCTCCTTCATGTGAATGGAATTTGAGCGGGCTTGAGGTATAAATTTACAGAATACAAAAAAGTGTTAGCCTTCGATTTCGATAGTCGTAGTCTGATTCCTACTTTTCATAACGTTAAATTAATATTGCGATGATGAAAGATATCTCTGCTCTTCCCGATTACGCTGCACTAAAGAAACTCGCATTGACACTTTGGCAGCAGGATAGCGCCTATCACGGGGCGGCAGTCATGGTGGGGGCAGGCTTTAGCAGAAGCGCTGCCTCGACGGGTGATGTCACTAAGAAACTACCTCTCTGGAACGATTTTTCAAAAACGCTTTCCGCTGAGTTGGATTCAGACAGCATGGATCCTCTGCGCTTGGCGGAAGAATATTGCGCCTATTTCGGCAGGCAAGCGCTGCATGATCTGATCAAGAAAGAACTAAACGATCCAGCTTGGACGCCTGGCGATCTACATAAATCTCTACTGGAATTGCCATGGTCAGAGGTTTTGACAACAAACTGGGATACTCTGCTAGAGCGTGCATCAACCGAGGTGCATCAACCCGTTTACAGCGTGGTATCCAAACAAGAGGATCTGTCCAGCGCAAGATCACCAAGAATCGTCAAATTGCATGGGACGATCGATAAAACCCAGGACTTAGTCTTCACTCAGGAAGACTATCGAAAATACCCGCAACATCATGCAGCATTTGTCAATTTTGCGCGTCAGGTATTTATCGAAAACGAACTGTGTTTGTTAGGCTTTTCTGGCGATGATCCAAATTTCATCCAATGGGCCGGGTGGGTCAGAGATCATCTGGCAATGCACGCCAGACGAATATATCTCGTTGGAGCCCTGGGATTGAACTCCGCAAAGCGGAAATATTTGGAATCAATAAATGTTGCGCCAATCGACTTGGGTGACTTGGTTGCAGCCTACGATGAACGCGATATCAGACATCTAGAAGCGACAAGGATATTCATCCAAGCGCTAAAAGATCTTAAGCCTAAACAAGCTTGGGAATGGGCTCCAGCGCAACTGCATAGTACAACAGCGACTGGAACCGAGGCTTCCAGAGCTAATCAAGATGCCAGCCGTGCGGCCAAGTTGCTGGAGGAGAGGCTTCCGTCTTTGGAGAAAGATAGATCCTCTTACCCTGGTTGGTTGGTCTGCCCATATCCGGAGCGATTCGAGTTGCAAGGGCAGATAGCCGATCCTTGGCCAACCCCCAAGAACTTGTCTGCAATGGACGAAAATTATAAAGCCAAGCTATTGTACGAGATCACATGGAATTACCAAGTAACCTATGAGGCTATACCATCTTGGTTGGCGAATGAGTTGCTTCTCGTATGTGATCCAGATAAGCCATGCATTTTGACAAAAAAACAGCAGTTGGAAATTGCTCTTCTTCTATTGAAAAACACGCGTTGGATGGATAGTCCAGAAGCCGAGCATATTTTTCAGGTAACAAACGCCATATTGAGGAAAGGAAAGAGATACTGGCCGGAAAGCAGCGATGAACTCACATATCATAATGCCCTCGCAGTGCGCGATAGGTTCGATTATGCTGCGTTGGAGCAATGCGTCGAGAAAATTACTAGTAGCGATCCTGTTTGGAAATTGAGAAAAGCTGCTCTGCTTGCCGAACTTGGGAGTTTTGGTGATGGCGAGACGCTGATAGCAGAGGCATATAAGGAGCTCTTAGTCCAGTATCGAAATGATCGCAACTCGATTCATGTCCTTTCGCGCTTAGCTTGGGCGCATTGGTTAATGCGTGGTGTCGATATGTCGTCATTTAGCGAAGACTTCAAAGCGTTCCCATCCAGCTATCGGGATTCCAAGTGTGATCCATGGAATCACGTTGAGTATATTAGAGAACGGATAGCCAAAGGGCTGGATAAACAGGAGAAAGAACGGGCAATCGAACCTTTATTCGAACCGGGATGTTACAGAGATAACGCCAATACACTGAGTTTTAGCAATGAACTGCATCCATTGTTTCTGCTCGAGGGTGTTTCTGGTGCCGTAGGCATTCCACTGCGATGGAACGGTGTTAGTTTTCTTGGTGAACAAGCGGCTAGGCTCGCCGAGCTGGAAGGAATTGATAATGTTCATCGCTTTGCATTGGCTATCCGTTCAGCGAATAGTGATACCTCAGATGTCTTAAAAAATATATTCTCAAGAATTCGGGTTGCTTGTTATTCGGACGATGATGTGGTTTTTTTACTGAATCAATGCACTCGGGCGATTAACTATTGGGCAGAAAAATGGAGAGAGAAATCTACATCTGTTGCGCATATCGCTATTGAGCGTCTGCGAGTCTTTGTTGAGGTTATGGCACGTGTTTCAGTGCGAGCCACACCGGAAAAGGCAAAAGAGATTTTTCGTTTTACCATGTCTCTAGGTAAAAGATCTGAGTTTCATCATTTTTGGCTTTTCGATCCAGTTAATCATCTGGCAAATTTCTCTCTCGAGAGTATTCCAGAGTCCCAGCAGTATGATGTTCTGCTGGATGCTTTGTCGTTTCCGCTTTCAAATGAAATAGGGGTTAATGACCGTAAAGAGTGGCCTAATCCAGTCGTAAAATATCCTGGGAAAAGGAAGCAAGACTCTGCTCTTGATCGTCGTATAGATGAAATAATAGACCTCATCGCGCCGTGCTCATCTCAAAGCGCGCCAGCCCTCATGCGCCTTTTGCCGTTGATTGAGAAGTGCTTTCTGACAGATCTAGAGCTCAAGAAAATCGCAGAGAAAGTGTGGGGGAGTGATCCCGATATTCATGCTCTTCCTGAAACAGGTTTGCTCAGGTATGTACTACTTGAACTCCCCGCGCCAGAATCTTTTGCTGTGAAAGTTCTTGTCAGGCGCTATCTGTTTGAGGCAAAAGGTGCAAACTTGCTTAGTAGGGAGCTTCTGACAGATATTGCCAATGCCGCGCAAGCGAAAAATATCAATGAATTGCCGTCTGCAGATCAGGCTGTCGATTACTTCGAGCAGCTAATTGTTTGGCGGCCGAAGAAAAAAGGTGACATGTTCGGCTTTTCCCAGCATGAAGAAAACCGAACTGCTGAACTAATCGGCAAGGTTTTGGCTCGATCAGTTGTTCCTTCACTTCCTAAGGAGAGATTGACTGAAGACCGCTTTCAAAGCCTATGTGCGTTTTATTCCGACAACGAAGCGCCAGCAGTCTTAGTCGCATTCTCGTACTTTGTTGTAGCGAACGAGAAATTTTCTGAGCGCGTGGAAAGGTTGATCAGACAAGGGTTTCAATCGGGCAGTGAAAGTAGGCTGGCATATGCTTCATATGCCCTTTTGATCTGGAGAAATCAGAACGAGTCGCCTGCTCTGGATAGATTGATCTTAAGGCTGATTTATCTTATAGGGGAAAATAGAATAAAAGGTTTGTCCGCGCTGCTTTGGACTGTTGATCAAATGTATTGCAAAAATTATCTTTCTGACGAAAATGTCGAATCATTGGTAGAAATACTTCCAGTTATATTTGATAATTCAGACTACAGAAAAATATCTCCCTCCGGTCGGGAGTCGGTTAGTGTTTCGTTTGTGCGTGCGGCGTGTGTCAGGCTGGTAGGAAATATCGTTAGAAATAGTCAGAATCAGAATGGCGAGTTACTTCGAATCTTGGAGGATGCTAAGCACGACGCCCTTCCCGAAGTTAGGTTTGTTGAAATAAATAATGCATAGAAAAATAAGGTGGTCAGACTAAAATTTGACCATCCAAATTGTAGTCTGAAACCTTTTTTGCATTTTCGAAAAATACGGAGAGGGCAGCAATGGGAGTGCTTTGGACGGTTTGGCCAATAGACACGCAGATGAAGGCTTGGCTTGATGAACAAGGCATTGCACATTCGGATGCCTGCTCGCGCTTTCCGACTGGATGCGAGATCAAAGCAGTCTTATCTAAGCTTCAGGGTTTTAACGTAGAAAGCCGCGCCAATGGGATCGACGGTTCGTGGCAAGCATGGATTACGTCGGCTCTCGGTGGGGAGAGTGCCGAATGGACACTGCTTAACATCAGTGAGTATTCGGGCGACCAAGAGGAACAACGACTTTGGTTTGAGAAGGGCTCGGAATCTCTGATAAAGAGAGTTCTCGGTGGACTGGTCAAGTCAACAGGACCTCTTGTGCTAATCGACGACGCGAGTGGTCAGCCGCAGGTCATTGTCTGACTTCGTCGCCGAGATGTACACGTAGCGATGCTTCGCCCTCAGTGAGATATATTCTAGGGTAGTAGCGGATAATGTGTCAGACTACAATTTCATCTACCGCATGCAGTCAATCGTCACCCGGTGCGCTTTCCCCAAGATTGGATTCGTCAAGATTCGACCCCACAAGGTCCGCCATGTGATCGCATAGGCTTTCAATTCCTCCGATCAAATTGGACATAATCCAAGCATCTAGCGGTCGCCCGCCACTAGCCTCAGGCTCATTCGCGCCGTTCCCCACAATTCGAGCAATAGCCCAAATCGCAGCGCACGCCCGTTCCATTTTCCGAAAGTCCGCAAACCGCACAGTGCAGAACTCCGGATCGTCCGGCGTAGCCCATCGGTCATGAGTCAAAGGGTGATCGTTCATCAGCCGCTCCAGTATTGACGTAATAAAGAGAAGGCAGTCGCTATTGCAGCGACCATGTCGTCCGTCTTTTCCAGCTGTCAATCTGGGCGATCTTTGTGGGATTGCGATGCCAGTATCGAGTCCGGCGGGCATCGCAATCAAGCGTGACCCGTGCCAAATTGAGCACACTTGAGCCCAAATCCACGCCATGCATTGCGGCCATTTCCAGTTCAGGCTCAGGTCACGCCGGCTCAGTCGTCATCTCCATCCCTTACACTTACTCCGATCACCAGGGAGCGATATGTCGATTCAAAGATTGGGCCGTTGCAGCATCCTCTTGTTCCTTGCCGCCTTGAGCTCCGGATGCTCATTAGGCGGCGAGTGCGGATGGAACCGCAGCAGCTGCATGTATGAGGGCAAGTACGAAGAGGGCGAGGAAGACTACGCGGAAGACGAAGCGAAGCGCTTGAACAAGAACTCGTCCGATCGGTTGCGCCGCAGTTCTGGCAATTGATCCGCGGATCGAGCTTTTCAAGCCTGTGAGGCCTTAGCTTGAGACCCGCCAGTCGCGAAACTGCTTGAACAAGCGAAACCCGACATAAGTTTCGCTTCTGGGCCAACGCCGCCGGTAGTAGCAATCCCAGTAGCTGGTCATGCGTTGCTGCGCCAGATCCAGAAGGGCCGGATTGCCTCGCAGAACCGTTCCATAGACGCGCTTGTCCAGCAAGGGCAAGCACGCCTCGATGTCCTGCAGGATTTCAACGACGTACTCGCTGCAGAGCTGCACCACGAACGGCACAACCCAAGGCTCGGATGCCTCTGCCAGCCGCTCAATTTGGCGCTGGCGCACGTGGCCGTCATGATGGCGTGACTGTATGCACGCGTAGATCAGTGCCTGGGGTTCGTCCAGCTTGGAAAACAAGGAGTCGCTGCCCTCATGCTGAACGCGATAGGGCAGCGTCAATGACTCGTCCTGCACGATGACGGACAATCCGCGGCCGCTCATGACCGAGGGGCAGATCTCCTCGGCGATATGTGCCACTTCGGTTCGCAGTCGCGCGGGGAAGGCCGCTGTTAGCAGCGCCGTCTGCTCCGGGGATGCCTTGCGCGGGCGAGAGGACATGTGGGGAATGCTGCTCGAATGGCGTTCACCGCGTCATGCGGTGCATCCGGCAGCAGACGACGGCACGCACCACGGATGCTGACGCTGCTGCATGAAGCACGACAGGCGCTTATGCCGCCGCCTCTGCAGGTTTCTGCACAAAGAACCGATCCTTCAATTCTTGCAACCCAATCCTCTCCAGCATCTCCGTCAGTCGCTCAGCCGCCTTCCTGCGCGGCAAATCCTTGTACTGCGCGATGATGAGCTCATTCTTCATCGAATGCTCCCATCCCACCAGCTCAGTCACGCTGACCTGATACCCATGCGCTTCCAGTTGCAAGCAGCGCAGCACATTGGTGATCTGGCTCCCAAACTCCCGCGTATGTAGCGGATGCCGCCAAATCTCAGCCAGCGGATCAGCCAGCGCCTTCGCCTTGTTCTTGCGCAGCACCGACGCCACTTCCGCCTGGCAGCAAGGCACGACGACGATGTACTTGGCCTTCTTCTCCAAGGCGAAGTGGATCGCGTCGTCGGTGGCGGTGTTGCAGGCGTGCAGGGCGGTGACGACGTCGATTGTGGCGGGCAGTTTGTCCGACGTGATGGAATCGGCCACCGACAGGTTCAGGAACGACATGCCGCCAAAACCCAGTCGCTTGGCCAGTTCTTCCGACGACTTCACCAGTTCTTCGCGGGTTTCGATGCCGTAGATGTGGGAGCCGTTCTTCAGCGCCTCGGGCTGTTCCTTGAAGAACAGGTCGTAGAGGATGAAGCCCAGGTACGACTTGCCCGCGCCGTGGTCGGCGAGGGTGACGGCGCCGCGTTGTTGTTGGACGTCTTTGAGCAGCGGTTCGATGAACTGGAACAGGTGGTAGACCTGTTTCAGCTTGCGGCGGCTGTCCTGGTTCATCTTGCCGTCGCGGGTCAGGATGTGCAGGGCCTTGAGCAGTTCGATCGACTGGCCGGGGCGGATGTCGTGGGTTTTGTCGGACATGGGGTAAGGCAATGCGCCCCGCGATGGGCGGGGCGCAGGAGTAGGCGGAAAGTGTCAGTTTAACGAAAACGCCGCCGACGCTGGCGAACCGGGAAAACCAGCCACGGACTGTGCGGTATCTGGCGATCCAGATTATCTGGCAGGCGAGTAACATGCCCGATGCGATTGAGGCATGTCATGCATTTCTGAAAGCGCCTGACCATCAGGGCGGGCGCGTGGAGAGTCATCAAATGTTCAGCCACATCACTGTCGGGACGCGTGATCTTGAACGCGCGGGCCGTTTTTATGACGCGGTGCTGCTTCCGCTCGGACTGAAGCGCCGCGTTGTCACGCCGGATGGCGGGTCCTTGGCGCTTTGCTGGGTGACTGGCCAGGCGCTGCTGCCGCGCTTCTACGTCTACATGCCCTACGACGGCGAGCCGGCGACGGTGGGCAATGGCAGCATGGTCGCTTTTCTGGCTCCTTCGCAGGAAGCCGTGAGCACGGCCCATGCGGGCGGTCTGGCGCAGGGCGGGACGGACGAAGGCGCGCCGGGCGCGCGTCCTCATTACGGTGATGGCTACTTCGGCGCGTATCTGCGCGATCCCGATGGGAACAAGGTCCATATCGTCCATCGCGGGGACCTCCTGCTGTAACGCGGGATATGACCTGGCATCCCTGGAGAAACGCAAATGCTCGTGAGTCAGCTTGCTCTTGTGTACGGCACCTATCTGATTGCCACCGCCAGTCCCGGACCCAGCAACATGGCGATCATGGCGACGGCGATGCGTGACGGCCGTGTGCCGGCGCTTGCGCTGGCGGCGGGCGTGATTACCGGCTCGCTATTCTGGGCCACGCTGGCGGCGACGGGCATTTCCGCCGTGCTAGCGGCGTCCGCGCAGGCGCTTTACATCATGAAGATGGTGGGAGGCGTCTATCTGCTCTATCTGGCGTTCCGCACTGGCAGGTCGGCGCTGAGGCCGGGCGCGGCCTTTGTGAATGTGAAAACGGGCCGTGCGACGCCGCGCTATCGGGTGCTCTACCGCCAGGGCGTGCTCATGCACATCGGCAATCCGAAGGCGGTGCTGGCCTGGATGGCGATCATGTCGCTGGGGCTGGGGGAGAGCGCGTCGGACGGCACCTTGCCCGCGATCATCGGCGGTTGCGCGTTGCTCGGCGTGATGGTGTTCGGCGGCTATGCGATTGCCTTCTCGACTGCGCCAATGATTGCGCTGTATGCCAGGCTGCGGCGCTGGATCGAAGGGACGGTGGCCGTGGTGTTTGCCGTTGCGGGCGTCAAGCTACTGACCTGGCAGCGTTGATATCGCGGCTTGTCATCGCCGATACTGGTCGGCGATGACAAGCCGCAGGCAAAGCGTCCGGCACGCAAGCGGCCGGACGCCGCGGGGTCAAGCCTGCGGGAAAACTGGCTCGCCCAGGTTCAGCATCAAGCGATTCGCCCAAGCAAAGATCGCATCCGAATGCAGCAGATCCAGGATCTCGCCTTCATTCAAGCCCGCATCCTTCAAAGCCTGGATGCTGTTGGCATTCACCGAGGCAGGCGCTTCGGTGATCTGGATCGAGAACTTGCCGATAGCCAGTTCACGAGCCGTGGTGCCGGCGGTGGCGGGATCCTCGAACACCTGCGCGATGACTTCATTGCGCTTGGCCAGCTGTTCGAAACGCTGGGCATGCACGGACGCGCAGTACACGCAGCCGTTGATGCGCGATACGTAGGTCGAACCCAGTTCGCGCTCCGCACGCGACAGTCCGCCCGGCGCATACATGATGGCGTTGAACGCCGTGGAGCGCTGGCGCAGGATTTCCGGCTGATGCACCAGGAACAGGTAGTAGTCCGAGACCTTGGCCTTGGGGTGGCTTTCTTCCAGGACGGCGACTTGTTCGGGCGTGGCGGTTTCGACGTTGACGACGTCGAGCCAGGCCTTCCATTCCAGCGATTCGTTGGTGAAGCCGTGGGCCTTGATGACGGCGCCGGGCGCGGTGGCGGCGGTGTTGGCGGGGAAGGGCGCGGGCGGGGTGGCTGCGGCGCGCTCGGGCTGGCCTTCCAGGGCCTTCATGGCTTCCAGGCCGGCGACCAGGCGGACCTGGTAGGACAGGAAGGCGACTAGCTGGGACAGCGTGACCACGGCGGGCGTGGAGACGCCGGCGGCGGGCAGGGTCTTGAGCGCGGCTTCGTCGCCTTCGACGGGCTTCTCGATCAGCTTGCGCGTGAATTCCAGGATGGCGGCCAGGCGCGGAGTGGCGGCGTCTGACGGCTTGCCGGATTCGGCGACGGCGATGTCGGCCGGCGCGGCACCGGCGTCGGCCAGGCGGGCGCGGTAGTGCGCGGCCAGCAGCGGCGACGGGGTGATGCGGGTGGCGTACAGCGCGACCAGCAGGCGCTCGGCCAGGGACAGGCCGGGCAGCGCGGGGTCGAACAGGGCATCGTAGCTGCCTTGGGTGGCGGCGGCGACCTTCTCGCGGAAGTGGCGCACTTCGTAGGTCTTGGCGCCCGGGGCCAGGCCGATCAGGCGGTCGACGAGGTCGTCCGTGACGTTGTAGACGATGGGTTCAGCCATGCGGATCTCCTTGATGCTTTACTTGGCGGCGCGCGCTGCGACAGCGGCGTCCAGGAACTGCTTGACGCCTTCCCAGGATTCCTGGTCGGCGCGGGCGTTGTCCTTGGGGTTGCCGCCGCTGGTGCTGATCTTGCCGGACACGGGGTGGGCGTAGACGAGCTGGGTGGTGGGCACGTAGGGGAACAGGATGGAGTGCCCGCCGTTCTCGTAGTCCAGCCACTCGACCGGATAGGGATGGTTCACCTCGGCCAGCTTGTCCTGCACCATCTTGGAATAGATGCTGGACGGCCAGGAGCCGTCGTCGGTGCCGGACAGCAGCATGACGGGACCCTGGATGTCTTCGACCTTGATGCGGGCGCGGGCCACGGCGTCGGGGTCTTGCAGGGCGGTGAGGATGGCTTTTTCGTGGCGGTGCGGCGAGGGGCCTTCGTCGAAGGGCGCCCAGGTGGCGGTGCGGTTGTTTTCCCAGACGTGGGGGATGGGCTTGCCGCCCAGCAGCCACGTGGGGCCTTCGCGGCCGATCTTGGGATCGCAGGCGTTCTGGCCGCTGTGGACCACGGCGCCGGGCACGTAGGCGACCACGGCCGAGACTTCCTCGGGGAAGGTGGCGCCCAAGAGCAGCACCAGTTCGCCGCCGCGCGACTGGCCGCTGATGGCGACGAAGTCGTGCTTGGGGCTTACCTTCTTGCGCAGCCAGCGCAGGCCGGTCTGGAAGTATTCCAGCGGGGTGTTGGAGATGTAGTCCGACAGGCCCGGCGCCTTGAAGTAGGCCAGCGCGAAGGCGGCGTAGCCGCGCGACGCATACAGCGCCGCGCGCGGTTCGTTGATGCCGCCGCCGGAGCCGTTCAGGATCATGACGGCCGGGAACGGGCCGGGGCCGGGCGGCAGGTACAGCGTGCCGACCAGGCCTTCCTCGCGCACGTCCTGGCGGGTGACGCCGTCAGCCGCCAGGCGCTGGGTGAAGCTGGCCTGGGCCTGCGCGCCCGCGGCGCGCGCCACCACGTCGGTGACCAGGGCATCGGTCACCGGGTGGTTGAAGTGTTCGCGGCTGGACGAGTCCACGGGGGACTGCGACCAGACCAGGCCCATGGGCGCCACGCCTTCGTAGTCGCCGGACACGGGCGCGTCGCGGCCCAGGTCGACCGTGCCATCCGCGCCCGCCACGAAGGCGGCCTGGCTTTGCCAGAGCACGCCGTTGCGGCGGGTCAGGGCGGTGATCTCCACCGTCTGGCCGGGCGCCACGTGTTCGACACGGATCTGGCGCGGCACGTCGATCAGGTCGACGGCCGGGGTGATGGTTAGGGTGGGCGTCATGGCTTACTTGCCCGACTCTTTCGTCACCATCATGGCGGCCGTGCGGTCGCTGGTCATGGGGGTGACCTTCAGGCCCTTCTTGGTGGCCCAGATGTTCTTGTAGTGGAACAGCGGGATGATGCCGACGTCGTCGTACACGATCTTGACGGAGTCGCGCAGGATGGCTTCACGCTTGGCCACGTCGAATTCCGAGGTGGATTGCTCCAGCGCGGCGTCGACCTTGGGGTTGCTGTAGCGGCCCCAGTTGGACGCGCCCAGGCCCTTCTTGGCGTCGGCGGTGGCCAGGATATTGACCAGCGCGTAGCTGCCTTCGCCGGTGCCGTTGCCCCAGGCCAGCATGCTGACCGCGAATTCGTTCTTGTTGGCGCGGCCCGAGTACACGGCCCATGGCACCACTTCCACCTGGGTCTTGACGCCGGCGCGGGTCCAGAACTGCGCCACGGCCTGGGCGGTTTCCGGGCCTTGCGGGTAGCGGTCGTTGGGCACGTGCATGGTCAGCTTGAAGCCGTCCGGGTAGCCGGCTTCGGCCAGCAGCTTCTTGGCCTGGGCGACGTCGTTGGGGATGTCCTTGACGTCGGGGTTGTAGCCGATGGTGCCCTTGGGCATCCACTGGTTGGCTTCGGTGGCGGCGCCTTGCAGGATGCGGTCGGCGATGGCCTTGCGGTTGATGGCCAGGTTCAGGGCCTGGCGCACGCGCACGTCCAGGAGCGGGTTCTTGTCCAGCGGCTTGCCGTTGTTGTCGGTGATGTACTGGTTGGGCGCGGGGTTGAAGCTGGGTTGCAGCAGCATGACGCGCAGGCCGTCGTAGGGGTAGACCGACACGTTGGCGGCCTTTTGCAGCTTGGCCAGGTCCGACACCGAGACCTTGTCGATCACGTCCACGTCGCCGGCCAAGAGCGCGGCGGTGCGGGCGGCGGCGTTGTTGATGTAGCGGTAGTTGACCTTGTCCCAGATCTGCTTGTCGCCCCAGTAGCCGTCGTTGCGTTCCATGATGACGCGGTCGCCGGGGGTGTAGGACACGAACTTGTAGGGGCCGGTGCCGACCATGGCCTTGCCCGAGTTGTAGTCTTCGGTGGTGGACTTTTCACCGACGTGCTTGCTGACCACGTGCACCGAGGCCAGGTTCAGCGGCAGGTCGGGGTTGGGGGCCTTGGTCTTGACGATGAGCGTCAGCGGGTCCTTGGCGGTCATCGTGTCGATGGTGCGCAGGTAGCCGGCGTAGGTGGCCACGCTGCCCGGCACGGCGCGCGCGCGGGTGTAGGAGTAGATCAGGTCGTCGGCGGTGAAGGGCGTGCCGTCCTGCCACTTGACGCCTTCGCGCAGCTTGAATTCCCAGGTCTTGTCGTCCAGCGGCTTCCAGCTGACGGCCAGGCCGGGCTGCAGCTTGTTCCACTTGTTCTCGATCAGCAGGTCCCAGAAGTGCAGGGCCACCGAGCGGTCGCCGGCGTGGTTATTCAGCTGCGGGTCCAGGGACGACAGCGGGTCGGCGAAGCCGATGGACAGGTCGTCCGCGCTGGCGGCGGCGGAAGCGCCGAGGATGGCGGCGGTCAGGGTGGTGAGAATCAGGCGTTTCATGTTCGGAGTCCTTGGTATAGGGGGAACTGGCGGTTAATTCGGGCGCCGCGGCGCGGCGGCTGGATTCACGCCATGTCGTTCAGGTGACAGGCGCTCAGGTGGTTGATGGCGATTCCCTTCAAGGTGGGAACCTCGGTCTTGCAGCGCGGCATCGCATGCGGGCAGCGCGGATGGAAATGGCAGCCTCCCGGCGGATTCAGCGGGCTGGGGATCTCGCCCTTGATCGCGGTAAAGGTCTTGTGGCGCGACTTCAGGCTGGGGATCTCGGCCAGCAGGGCCTGCGTGTACGGGTGGTTGGGGTGGCGGAAGACTTCTTCCACCGTGGCCGTTTCCACCACGCGGCCCAGGTACATGATCACGACGCGGTCGGACAGGTGCTCGACCACGCCCAGGTCATGGCTGATGAAGAGATAGGTCAGCCCCAGGTCTTCGCGCAGGTCCATGAAAAGGTTCAGGATCTGCGCCTGGATCGACACGTCCAGCGCGGCCACGGCTTCGTCGCACACCAGCATGGTGGGCTGCACGGCCAGCGCGCGGGCGATGCCGATGCGCTGGCGCTGGCCGCCGCTGAACTGGTGCGGATAGCGCTGGCGCAGGGCCGGGTCCAGGCCGGCGCGTTCCAGCTGGGCGCTGACGTAGTCGTCGAAGTCGCCGTTGCCGACCAGGCCGTGGATGCGCGCCGCTTCGCCCACGATCTCGTCCACGCGCAGGCGCGGGTTGAGGCTGGCGTAGGGGTCCTGGAAGATCATCTGCACTTGCAGGCGCGCGGCGTGGGCCTGGGCCGAATTCATGTCGGCCGGGCGCACGCCGTTGATGCGGATCTCGCCGCCGGACGGCGTCAAGAGGCCGGCAGCGATGCGGCCCAGCGTGGACTTGCCGCAGCCGGACTCGCCGACCAGGCCGACCACTTCGCCGGGGTTGACGATCAGGTCGACGTTGTCGACGGCGCGGGTCACGGCGGGCGGCTTGGACAGGCCTAGGCGCTGCATGGCGCGCGTCGCGGGGCCGGTGGGGCGTTCGCCGAAACGCTTGCTGACTTGGCTGAGATCAATCAGCGGGGTAGGGGCGGTCGCGCTCATGCCAATACCTCACTGGTCTGGATCGTGGGATGGAAGCAACGCACTTTGTGTTCGGGCAGGGCCTGGGTGATGCCGGGCTGCTGGCCGCAGGCGGCGGTGGCGCGCGAGCAGCGCGCCGCGAAGGCACAGCCCGCGGGCAGGTTGAGCAGGTTGGGCGTCATGCCGGGAATCTGGCGCAGGCGTTGGCCGCGCCGGTTGTTGCTGGGCAGGCTGTCGATCAGGCCCACGGTGTAGGGGTGCTGCGGACGGTCCAGCACGTCGTCGACGGTGCCGTGCTCGACGATGCGGCCGGCGTACATCACCGCCACGTCGTCGGCCAGGCCGGCCACCACCGACAGGTCATGGGTGATCCAGATCAGGCTGGTGCCGTGCTGTTGCGCGAGCTTCTGCACTTCGGACAGGATCTGCGCCTGGATGGTGACGTCCAGCGCGGTGGTGGGCTCGTCGGCGATGATCAGGTCGGGCCGGTGCAGCATGGCAATCGCAATGGCCACGCGCTGGCGCATGCCGCCGGACAGCTGATGCGGGTAGGCCAGCAGCCGTTCTTCGGGGCTGGGGATGCCCATCATGCCCAGGGTGTCGCGCGACAGGGCGCGGGCTTGCGCCACGCTCATCTTGTTGTGGGCGCGCACGGTCTCGATCATTTGCGCATCCACCCGCAGCACGGGGTTCAGCGTCATCATCGGATCCTGGAAGATCATGGCGATGCGGTTGCCCTGCAGCTTGCGCAGTTCGCGCGGCGCCAGCTTGGTCAGGTCGCGGCCCTGGAACAGCACCTCGCCGCCGACGATACGGCCCGGCGCGTCGACCAGGCCCATGATGGAGAAGCCCGTGACGGACTTGCCCGAGCCGGACTCGCCGACCAGGCCCAGGATCTTGCCGCGTTCCAGCGTGAAGGAAACGTCGTCCACGGCGGGCAGCACGCCCGCGCGGGTGTGGAAGTGGGTGCGCAGGTTGCGCACCTCCAGCGTCGGCGCGCCGGCAGTATGGCGGTCGGCGCTCATTTGTGGGTCCTCGGGTTCAGCACGTCGCGCAGGCGGTCGCCCACCAGGTTGATCGCCACGATGGTGATCAGGAGCGCGATGCCGGGGTAGAAGCTGATCCAGTATTCGCCGGACAGCATGGTCTGGAAGCCGTTGGAGATCAGCAGCCCCAGCGACGGTTCGGTCACGGGCACGCCCAGGCCCAGGAAGCTCAAGGTCGCTTCCAGCGTGATGGCGCGCGCGATCTGCAGGGTGCCGATGACGATCAACGGCGGCAGGCAGTTGGGCAGGATGTGCTTCAACATGATGCGCCAGTTGGGGATGTCCAGGCAGCGGGCGGCTTCCACGTATTCGCGGCGGCGCTCGACCAGGGCCTGGCCGCGCGCGGTGCGGGCGTAGTAGGCCCATTCCAGGATCACCAGCGTCAGCACCACGTTGCCCACGCCCTTGCCCAGGTAGGCCAGGATCATCATGGCGACCAGGATGGACGGGAACGACAGGATCAGGTCGACCAGGCGCATGATCAGGGCGTCGACCTTGCCGCCGGCGTAGGCGGCCAAGAGGCCCAGCAGCGTGCCGACGATGCCGGCGATGAGGGCCGAGCCCACGCCCACCACCAGGCTGATGCGCAGGCCGTACAGAATGCCCGAGAGCAGGTCGCGGCCCTGGCCGTCGGTACCCAGCCAGTAGTGGAAGGTGTCCAGGCCGTTCATGCTGCCCGGCGGCAGGCGCGCGTCCAGCACGTCGATCTGCAGCAGGTCATACGGATTCTGCGGCGCGATCCAGGGCGCCAGGATGGCGGCCAGGATCAGCAGCGTGGCGACAGCCAGGCCCAGCACTGCCGTCTTGGACGACATGAACTCGGCCAGGTTGCGCCGCCACGGCGATTCGCGGCGCAGCGCGGGGGTAGGGTTCGGGGTAGATACGGCGCTCATGCCGAGGCCTCCAGCCGCACCCGCGGGTCCAGCACTTTATAAAGAATGTCCACGATCAGGTTCAGGGTCACGAACAGGCACACCACCACGATCAGGTAGGCCACGATGACGGGGCGGTCCAGCGCGTTCAGGCTGTCCAGGATCAGCTTGCCGGCGCCGGGCCAGGCGAAGATGCTTTCCGTGACCACGGCGAAGGCGATGGTGGAGCCCAGCTCCAGGCCCAGCACCGTCACCAGCGGAATCATGGTGTTGCGCAGCACGTGCACACAGACCACGCGCATGGGCGACAGGCCTTTGGCGCGCGCGAACTTCACGAAGTCCAGCGGCAGCACGTCGCGCACGCCGGCGCGGGTCAGGCGGATCACCAGCGAAATCTTGAACAGCGACAGGTTGAACGCCGGCAGGATCAGGTGGCGCCAGCCGTCGGCCGTCAGCCACGACCACTGGAAGCCCAGGAACTCCACGGTTTCGCCGCGGCCGCTGGCCGGCAGCCAGCCCAGCGACACGCTGAAGGTCATGATCAGCATCAGCGCGATCCAGAACGTCGGCAGCGAGAAGCCGACGATGCTGCCCGCCATGATCATCTTGGCGAAACGGCTATCCGGATACAGACCGGCGTAGAGGCCCAGAGGCAGACCGACCACCACGGCCAGCATCATTGCGGCGATGGCCAGCTCGAATGTCGCCGGCAGGCGCTGGATCACCAGTTCGACGGCAGGGATGTTGTAGACGAAGCTGTTGCCCAGATTGCCGTGCAGGGCGCCGTTCAGGAACGCCAGATACTGTTCCCACAGCGGCTTGTCCAGGCCGAGTTCGGCGATGATGCGGGCGCGGTCCACCTGGTCCACGTCCTGGCCGATCAGGATGTCCACCGGATTGCCGATGGCATGCAGGCCCACGAAGACGATCAGCGTCATCAGGAAGACCACCACCGCGGCTTGCGCGATGCGGCGCAGCAACCAGCCCGTCATTGCGCGGTCTCCGCTTGCGGGGCCGGGGCCGGCGTCCATTCGTCACCGAACACTTCGGGTTCGGAGAACGCTTCCATATTGGCGTAGTGCGTCTCCACGTCCTCGCGGTAAAACAGGCCGGCGATGCCTTGCGCCAGGCGCTTGGCGCCTTCGCTGATGGCCGGGATGTCGCCCGAGATCGTGCCCTGCGTCAGCGCTGCCGGGTAGGAGAAGCAATGCACGCGGTCCAGGCCGGGACAGGCGCCCGGGGTTTTTTCCTGCAATTCGAACACCGCGCCCAGGTCGGGCGAGTCATGCAGTTCCTGGTCTTCTTCGCCGGCCGGCGGCACGTAGCGGTCGCCCCAGGCGCGCACGTGCGGCGCCAGCGCGGCGAACTCCGGACGCACGGTCCAGTCGATGCGGAAACCCGTGGAGAAGATCAGGAAGTCCAGCACGAACACGCCCTTCGGCGTGGTGACGTGGATCTCGTCGCCGACCAGCGCCAGGTCCTGCACGCCGCAGCCCAGATTAAAGCGGGCGTTGGGGTGGCGCGAGACGCGCAGCGTGCTGCCGCGCGGCGGCGGCACCTGGGCGGCGTTGATGTAGTGGCGGATCTTCCACTTCCATTCGTCGGGCAGGGTCAGGTGGCCGTGGGTCAGGCCGGGGTTACCCGCGCCCTTGCCCTTGTTGATGCGCGGAATGTCGTTGCGGCGGATCAGCAGGTCTACGCTGGCGGCGCCGGCTTCCAGCGCGGTGCCCGCGCTGTCCATGGCCGACGCGCCCGCGCCCACCACGCCCACGCGCTTGCCGGCCAGGGTGTTGTAGTCCATCACGTCGGACGAATGCGCCCAGCGGTTGCGCGGCAGCTTCTTCGAAAAATCAGGCACATAGGCGCCGCCCAGGCCGTCGCGGCCGGTGGCCAGCACCACCCGGCGCGCCAGCACCGTGCTGCGTCCGGCGGGGGATTCGATGTCCAGCTGCACCAGCTGGTCGGCGCGCGGCAGTACGGCCAGGATGCGGTGTTCGTTGCGCACATCCAGTTCCAGCGCGCGGCGGTACCAGCGCAGGTAATCCATCCATTGCAGGCGCGGGATCTTGTCCAGCGCTTCCCAGGCCTCGGAACCGAACTGGGCTTCGAACCAGGCGCGGAAGGTCAGCGCCGGCAGGCCCAGCGCGGGGCCGGTCAGCTGCTTGGGCGAACGCAGGGTTTCCATGCGGGCGGTGGTGGCCCAGGGACCTTCATAGCCCTCGGGCGCCTGGTCGAAGATCGGGGCATTGATGCCCAGGTGCTTGAGCGAGGCGGCCGCGGCCAGGCCGGCCATGCCGCCGCCGACGACGGCCACGTCCAGCACGGGCTGGCCATCGACGAGGCGCGGCGTGACCCAGTTCTTGGCGGGGATTTCCAGCCAGGACAGGTCTTGCCGCAGGCGCGCTTCCAGCGCGGCTAGGCCTTGCGGCGGGGTGGCTACAGGCTGATTCATATAGCAGGGGATTCCGTAAGAGGGGCGTCGTCGCCATAGATCGACTGCAGCAGCGCCGAATGTTCGGCGGCGTCGTGCAGGGCGAAGCCGGGCAGCAGGGCTGCGGCGGCTTGGGCCAGCGCGTCGACCATGGCCTGGCAGGCTGGCGTCGGCGTTTGCGACTGCGGGGTGATGACCCCGAAGAAAAAGGGAATGTCCAGGTCGATGGGCCGGATCGCCACGCCCGGCATGGGGGCGCCGTAGGCGGTGATCGGTTCCAGCACCGACACGCCCAGTCCGGCGCGCACGGCGGCCAGGGCGTTGACGGACGAATTGGTTTCCATGGTGCCCAGCGTCTGGGCGTTCTGCGCCAGCGCGGCGTCCAGGCGGCGGCGCAGGCGGTAGGGATTGGCCATCGTGATCATGCGGCGTCCAGCCAGCGCGGCGACCGGCACCACGGCTTGTTGCGCCAGCGGATCGTTTTCCGGCAGCGCGACCACACAGGGCGCTTGCCCGATCCAGTGCACCGTCAGGCCGCGATGCTCCAGCGGCAGGCTGGTCGCGCCCAGTTGCGCGGCGCCCGACAGCACGGCGTGCACCACGCGCTCGGGCGAGGCGCTGCGCAACTGGATGCGCGCGGCGCCGATCCGGTCCTCGACGCGCTTGAGCGCGTCGGGCACCAGGCCCGCCGCCAGGGCGGAGGTGGCGGCCATCAGCAGCGGCTGGGCCTGGCCGCGGGCGATTTCATCGGCGCGGCTGCGGATCTGCTGCATGCCCGCCAACGCGCGCTCGACGTCGTCATACAGCAGGAAGCCCTGCTCGGTGGGCGTCACGCGCGGGCCGCTGCGCGCAAACAAGGGATAGCCGATCTCGGCTTCCAGTTCCTGCAACAACCGGCTGATCGCCGGCTGGGAGCGTCCCAACAGCCGGCCGGCAGCAGTGACGCTGCCCGTGGACATGACGGCCGCGAAGGCCTCGAGTTGACGAAGTTCCATCTGAATTGATTTATGCCAAGGACGAATTCTTGCCCGGCAAGTATGCGCTTTGCAAATAATTAAAGCGCATAAGTAAATTCCCTGATGGGGTTTTCATCAGGGAATTTCATAACTGCTAGTTATTTCAAGGATTTAGAGCGCAAGCGGCTCAGCAGCCCGGTATCGGGCTGGCGGCATGCGGGTGCGCGCGGAGAGCCCGCGGGCGCGGAGATCCTGATCAGGCCCGGGTGCGCAGTGCGTCTGCAACCGAGTCCAGGGAGTACCCCAGGTTCTGCAGGACTTTGGCCGTGGCCGTGCGCGTGAATTCATCGGACGCGGTCTTCATGAACGCCGCGATCAATTCTGGATGCTCTCGGGCGTAGCCCCCACCGAAAACCGCATCGATCTGGGTTTCGGCTGCCCGCAGATAGCTTTCGGTACGGCTCTGGGCAAGCGTGAACAGAGTGTCAAGGTTCGCTTCAATGAACTCGGGCATGAGAGGTCTCCAATGACGGCGGCAGGCCATTTCAAGGCTAGCACCAGGCCCTTGCGGCTGCCAACGACCAGAAGTTCAAGAATGCCCGCGCCCCTCGCGCCGGTAGTACAGATAGCGTTCGATTTCCGCCTGTTCCACCGCCGGTTCCAGCGAGCGCCACCGGACCACGTAGCCGCGATGCGCAGGCGGCATCCAGCCCAATACGGAGTACATCGTGACTTCGGTCTGGCCAGTATTGAATTCCGTCTCGAAGAATCCCTGGCGACCCGGCGGCTCGCTGCCGCAAATCCAGCTGGAATCTGGCATGGCGCTCTCCCGTACGGCTTCAATCCTACGCGCCGGTCCGGGAAATGGCATACGTTCTAGCCCCGATGCGGGCCGCGCCTGCCTTGTGTTAGAAACGTGGATGGGGCTCTTGCGGCATGATTGCCGCGATCTTTGCGAACCTTTGCAGTTCGATTTGGCGGATGCCGGTAGTATTCGTCCATCGAACCTCAGGAGCCCGTCATGCACAGTCAGCAACCCGCGCCCGAGCCGAACAAGCGCCGTTGGCCTTTTGGTTACGGCGAAGAGGAGTAGTCCGGCTGCCGTAGCCGATACGTGCAATCACGTTCACCGGACGCCCGGAAACGCATTCACCCAGGTGATCGTCACGTCGGGAAAGGCATCCACCAACTGGATCTTGAAGTCCGGGAAGCTGTCGACGATTTTCCATTCGCCGCAACTGTCGGCGAAAGCGTCGACCTTCTTCACCGACAGGTCGGCTAACGCGCTGACCACCTTGACCTTGATGTCGGGGAACGCGGTGACGATCTTCACCTTGCCATATAGCGGGACACCTTTGTAGGTGCAGTTGGCCTTGTTCAGATCGCCGGCCACGGCGGCAAATGGAGCAGCCAGCAAGGCGCAAGCAAGGACGGCTCGGTGGATGAGGCGCATGGGAGTACTTCCTGCAACGCCGGCACGCGTCGGCGACATGGGGACAATGACGCGCGCATAGTACCGCAGGCCGTGCGAGGTCTGCGGCGCAATGATGCGGCCACCTATGCGGCAACCTCGCCCCTTGCGCTCAGTGCTTGGGCAGCACGAACTCCACCCTCCGGTTCTGCGCCCGTCCTTGCGGATTGTCCGCGCCATTGGCCAGCTTGTTCGATTGGATCGGCTGGGTATCGCCGTATCCCTTGACGGTCAGCCGCGACTTGTCCACGCCATGATTCGCCAGCCATTGCGCCACCGCCTGCGCGCGGCGCAATGACAGATCCTTGTTGTAGGAGGCCGAGCCTTTGGAGTCGGTGTGGCCTTCGATGCCGACGGTGCCGGCCGAACTCGATTGGATCAGGCTGGCGATGTCCCGCAGCGTAGGTTCGGCGGCCAGGCGTATGGCGGTCTTGTCGAAATCGAACAGCACGTCGCCCAGCATGGCGACGGTCACGGCGTTCTTGTCCTGCCGCACCGACAGGCCGTCGTGGCGCGCGGCCAGTCCGTCTATCTGCGCGTTCAGGTCCGATATGCCGCCGCTGGCATCGGAAGGCAGCCCCTTCAGGTCCAGGATGGTGGCCTGCAGATCCAGGATCTCGGCCTTGTAGGGTGGCTCCTGCGCCATGGAGCCGCTGGCGGCGGCGAGCAACGCCGCGGCCAGCAGAGTGGACGTGCCCGGGTAGCCGGCCATGGCTAGCGGTCGGTGATCTTGATGGCGTCGAAGGTCTCGACGCCAGGTATCGTCAACGAGACCTCTTTGATCTCTTTGGGCGGGGCGGGGAACTTCCCCTGCCAGGAGCCGGCGATCGGGGCGTCCTTCTCGGTCCGGATCATCAGTTTGGGATTGGTCAGCGGCTTGTCGTTGCTGTCTCTCAGCAGCAGATGCTTCTTGTTGCCGGCGACCACGTAGAAGCTGTTTTCATAGTCGCTCTTGCTGATCTGCGGATAGAGCATCTCCGTCTTGCCCATGACGACGGGCTTGAACCGTACCTTGATGGACAGGATGTCGCCGCTGCGCACCGCTTCGATGACCTGGCCCTCGGCGCTGCCGGAGTCGGTCAGGCCGGTGGCCAGCGGCGCGGGAGCATCGGCCTGGGCTTGGGCAAAAACGGTCTGGCCGGCTGCCGCCACCATCATGCCCAAACCCAGGGCACAGGCGGCGGCTGTCTTTCTGATCGGAATCACGATAAGCATCCTTTGTCGTTGAAAACCATTCAGGGCAGGGCATCAGGACCGGGACTCATCCTTTCGGTCCCGTCCAAAGTCCAACGCAAGATGGTCCAACTTTCAGGCGCTTATTTCAGTTCGATGTTTTTCCAAGACGTTACGGAATCTAGCCGACGCGGGCCTCATCCGCCGCGGTGCCCGTGGTAGCGCGGCGCGGCGACGCTGCGGACGTTTTCCTTGTGCTGCGAGCCGACCAGGGCCTTGCGCCGGGCTTCCTCATGCTGGTGATCCGCGCGGGCGCGTTCCTTGTCGGCCTGCGCGTCTGGCGCGGCGTGGGAGGGATTGGGGTGGGGAGTGTTGGGCGCCATGGTGCGTACCTATTAAGCAGGTGAGGCGGCATATGCCGCTTTTCCACATTACGCCCCTCATCCGTGTTTCTCAAGCTGCGGTTACGGCGCTTTTTTTGATCCTGGCGGCGCGATGTTTGAGCATTTGAAGAGGCCGCGGCAGCACAATGGTCCTGCGCTGGTTTCCCGGATGTTCTTCTTTCAGGAGAGCTTCATGTGCGACTGTTCTTCTTTCGCCAATTCCCCGCAGTTCAACCGCCGCCGCTTGCTGTTCGGCGCCGCAGCGATCGCCGCGGTCGGCTCTTCAGGCTGGCTGGGCGATGCCCAAGCCGCCGTGCCGTCAAACGATATCGGCCCCGACGAGGCCTTGAAGCGCCTGATGGCGGGCAATGCCCGCTACGCCGCCAACAAGCCGAACATGCGGGACTATTCCGCGGGACGCGCCGCCCGCGCCGTGAAGCAAAAGCCCATCGCCGCCATCCTGGGCTGTTCGGACTCGCGGGTGGCGCCGGAACTGGCTTTCGACCAAGGGCCGGGCGACCTCTTCATCGTGCGCGTGGCCGGCAACTTCGTGAACGAAGACGGCCTGGCCAGCCTGGAGTACGGCGCCCTGGTCCTGCGCGCGCCGCTGATTCTGGTGCTGGGCCACGACAACTGCGGCGCGGTGGACGCGACGGTGAAGGCATGGAGGGACAAGACCGAACTGCCGGGCCATCTACCCGCGCTGGTGAATGCGCTCAAGCCCGCCGTCGAGCTTGCGGACAAGTCGGGCGCGAAAGACCTGGTGGCCGCAGCGGTCCAGGCCAATGTGCGACTGACGGTCGAACGCCTGAAAACGGCGCAGCCTCTCTTGCAGGAGATGGTGCAGCAGAAAAAGTTGGGAGTGGTCGGCGGCGTGTACAGCCTGGCCACGGGCAAGGTGACATTGGTTTGACGCCAGCGCAGGGGGCGGCTGAACTCCAGCGCCGGCCGGCCCCGCAATGGTGAGAATTGCTGAGCTTTAAGCGTTTTTCCCTTCGTAATATCCGATGAAAGGATACTGAAAGGGGAAGAGGCATGGGGGCGTGTGAAAAATGCGAGGCTATCGTCACGGACCGGCGCGATGCGCCCGGTCATGACAACCTGATCAGCCTGGGCGTGGTGCGGTCGACGGGGCAGCAGCAACGCGGCGTGCAGCACGAAGCGTACACCTGTGCGGTGTGCGGCACGGATTGGGATTATCTCCACGACAAGCGCGATCCGGCTTCGGGGTGGCGCCGCTCCGATGCGGGCGTGTACACGGAAACGGCCGCAGCGCCTTTGGCGAGAGCCGTCGGCGCCGCGTAGCGCGGCGCGCCGTCTTTAATCAGATCCCGTTCCCGCATCGGCTCAGCGGCCGGCGCGGCTACATCTGCATCTTCTTCTTGCCCAATAGCGTCAGCGCCAGGCTGCGGCCGGTGCGCATGAAGGGATAGAGCGCCGTCGACAGGCAGGGGTTGCGGAACACGGCCGCGTTGACGCTGTTGAACAGGTCGTTGCCCGTGCTGAGCAGCGCCAGCCGGTTGATGCAGTCGGCGCCCCAGTAGTCCTGGCCGTCCAGGTGCAGCAGCATGCCCTGGTTCAGATCGTAGCCTTGCGCCTTGTAGGCCACCGCCAGGTCAGGGTGGTCGCGCATGTTCAGCAGATCGATGGGGCCGACGGCCTTCTGCAGTTGCAGCATCCGCACGTAGTTCGAGCAGAAAGGGCAGTCTCCGTCGTAGAGCAGGAAGTTCTTTGCGATGGCCATGATGCACCGTGTGGAAATGCGCGGGCGCGAAAGGCGCGCCTGCCTCTTGCTTCCGATTAAAACGCATATCGCGGCAAGCGCCCACCGCCCGCGTCGTAGGCGCGGAAATCAGCGCATCTGGCGCACGCCGTGCCCCAGGCGCCGGCGCAGCAGGTTGCGCAGCGTGACGCCATCGGCATAGCCGACTTGCGCCGCGATCTGCTCCAGTGACTGGTTGCTGGTCTTCAGCAAATGCGCTGCGCGCTCCACGCGCAGATCCTGGAAAAACGACAGCGGGCTCTTGCCCAGGACCTCCTGCATGCGGCGCGCCAGCGTGCGCTTGCTGGCGCCCAGCGCCTGCGCCGCGGCGTCCAACGAGAATCCCTGCGCAAGATGCGCGCGGGCCCAGCGCTCGAAGGCCTGCACCAGCGGCTCGGCATGCGTCAGGTGGTCGGTGATGACATAGGCCGACTGCGAGGGCCGCTGGTCCACGATCAGATAGCGCGCCACCAACGCGGCCAGTTCCGGACTGGCCTGTCGCACCAGCCACAGCGCCATGTCCATGTGGCTGAGCGCCGCGCCCGCGGTCAGCAGCGACGACGAGCGCACCAGCATGCGTTGGTCCTCCAGGTCCACCGCCGGATAGCGCTGCCTGAACAGCGGCGCCAGCCACCAGGTGGTAGTTGCCTTGTGGCCGTCCAGCAGGCCCGATTCCGCCAGCACGAAGGTGCCGATGCAGGCTGCTGCGGTGTTCGCGCCAGGCGCGCGCTGTCGCAGCATGCGGCCGGCGTCGCGCACGTCGGCGCGGTCCAGCGCGGGCAGCAGGGTTTCGGGCATCTTGCAGGCGATGGCCGGGATCACGAGCCAGTCGGGGTCCGACGGGTCCGGGCTGCCCGAGACGGGCACGCCGAATCCCTGTGCGCTGCGCACCTTGCGGCGCATGCCGACGATGCGCGCGTCGAACGGTTGGACCGGTTCGGGCAGCAGCGGCGCCAGCTCGTTGGCCGTGGTGAACACGTCCAGGATGGCCGACAGGCCGGTATCGAACACGCCCTCCAGGGCCAGGATCTGGATCTTCATGGCAAGAACGCTATCAAAGATGTCAAAACCGCCAATATTAATCAGGCCGGCCCGGACTCACAATGCGGCTGTCTGATCGCGAGCGCAAACGTGCGCCGCGCCTTGCCGGAGCTGTATCTTGTCTTTTGAAAATTTGCTTGCCCTGGCGGTATTCGCCTTCGTGACCTCGGTTTCGCCGGGACCCAGCAACGTCATGTTGATGACCTCGGGCGCCAACTTCGGCTTCGGCCGGACGTTGCCCCAGGTGCTGGGCATCACCGTTGGCTTCACTACGCTGCTGCTTGGGGTAGGTCTGGGCCTGGGCGCGCTGTTCCAAGCCTGGCCGGCCCTGTCGGCAGGCCTGAAGGTAGGGGGCGCGGCCTATCTGCTTTACCTGGCATGGCGCATAGCCCTATCGCGTTCCATCGGTGCGGGGCAGGCGTCTGCCAGGCCGCTCACGTTCATGGAGTCGGCCTTGTTCCAATGGATCAATCCCAAGGCCTGGATCGTCGCGCTGGCCGTGGTTGCGGTTTATGTGGATGCCGCGGCGCCCTGGGCGTCGCTGGCGTGGATGTGCCTGGTGTTCGCGGTGGTGAACGTGCCCAGCGTTTCGCTGTGGGCGGGCTTCGGCGTGGCGCTGCGCGGATTCCTGGCGCAGCCGGGGCGTCTGAAGTGGTTCAACATCGGCATGGGATCGCTGCTGGCGCTGACGTTGTGGCCGATGCTGCGGTGAGGCAAGCCAGCGGCAGCATTGGAGAAAGTGCGGCGAGGAATCCCGTGGCCGCTTTTTTGAGGGGGGGGCGGCCTGCGCAGGCCGCGCCCCGACACGGCTCAGTCCGCGGCGGCTTCAGCGGGCGCGCCCCATGCCAGACCCATGGCGTAGCCATGCACATCTTCGGGCCATGCGGCGATCTGCTGCGTAAAACGCTCGCGGTCGCTGGCATACAGCGCCCGCGTGGCTTCCTCGAAACCGGGCAGGTTGCCGGCCATGCTGGACATGAACCGGTACGCCGCCTCCTGGCGCTCGCGCAGGCGGTCCTGCGCCTCGTTGTCGCGGCGCGCCTGTTCCACCAGCTTGCGCAGGACGACCGAAGCGCCGCCGGGCTGCGCGCCTAGCCAGTCCCAATGGCGCGGCAGCAGAGTCACTTCGCGCGCCACCACGCCGAGCTTGGGGCGACCCCGGCCGCGCGGTTGCGCGTCATCGGCCGCGCCGGCGGGCGCTTCGGGCGCTGGGGCGGCCGGGTCAATGCGGACGCGATGGCGCTCCGCGATGGCGGCATGGCTTCCGCTGAGGTCCAGATCGACCTGTTTGCCGGATAGGTCGTCGAACACGAGGATGGTGGCGTCGCGGCCTTCGTCCATCGCCTGCCTGACCGCGAGCGCCACGTCGGAGAGGGCGCCGGCGGCAAGAATGCGATGACCGGCGAAGGCGGTGTGCGGATCGGCGGAGAGGGGTGTGATTGAGTTGCTCATATTTTATCCGGGTGAAATTAGTGAATGAATTATGATCCGGGTAAAAATAGATGTCAATACACCCGGGTAAAAATAGCGATGCGGAAAAAGCACCACCCTGAGGTACAGAAATATCCCCGAGAACCTAGGGTCAACACCTAGGCAAAACACCCAAGCGGCGTATAATCTTGCTTTGCGCCCGGAGTTACCCATGCGTCTCGTACAAAAAGCGCTCACCTTCGACGATGTGTTGCTGGTGCCTGCGTATTCCGAGGTCCTGCCTCGCGACACTTCCCTGGCTACGCGCCTCACTCGCAACATCACCCTGAATATCCCGCTCGTGTCCGCCGCCATGGACACCGTGACCGAATCGCGCCTGGCCATCGCCATGGCGCAAGAGGGCGGCATCGGGATCATCCACAAGAATCTGTCCGCTGACGCCCAGGCGCGTGAAGTCGCCCGCGTCAAGCGCCACGAATTCGGCATCGTGATCGATCCGGTCACCGTCACCCCCCAGATGAAGGTGCGCGACGCCATCGCGTTGCAGCGCCAGCATGGCATCTCGGGCCTGCCGGTGGTCGAAGGGCGCAAGCTGGTCGGCATCGTCACCAACCGCGACCTGCGTTTCGAAGAGAACCTGGACCAGCCCCTGCGCAACATCATGACGCCGCAGGAACGCCTGGTCACCATGAAGGAAGGCGCCACGCTGGAAGAGGCGCAGTCCCTGATGCACAAGCACCGCCTGGAGCGCGTGCTGATCGTGAACGACGGCTTTGAACTGCGTGGCCTGGCCACCGTCAAGGACATCGTCAAGAACACCGAACACCCGATGGCCAGCAAGGATGCCCAGGGCCAGTTGCGCGTGGGCGCGGCGGTCGGCGTGGGCGCCGGCACTGAAGAACGCGTGGAAAAGCTGGTTGCGGCCGGCGTCGACGTCCTCATCGTCGACACCGCCCACGGCCATTCCAAGGGCGTGCTGGAAGGCGTGCGCTGGGTCAAGCAGAACTACCCCAAGGTTGAAGTCATCGGCGGCAACATTGCCACCGCGGCCGCCGCGCGCGCGCTGGTCGAGTACGGCGCCGACGGCGTCAAGGTCGGCATCGGCCCCGGCTCCATCTGCACCACCCGCATCGTCGCGGGCGTGGGCGTGCCGCAGATCCATGCGATCTCCGAAGTCGCCAAGGCGCTGGAAGGCACGGGCGTGCCCCTGATCGCCGACGGCGGCATCCGTTACTCGGGCGACGTCGCCAAGGCCCTGGCGGCTGGCGCTTTCGCCTGCATGATGGGCGGCATGTTCGCCGGTACCGAAGAGGCGCCGGGCGAAGTCGTGCTGTTCCAGGGCCGTTCGTACAAGTCCTACCGCGGCATGGGCAGCCTGGGCGCCATGACGGACGGCTCCGCCGACCGTTACTTCCAGGATCCGTCCAACAACGCCGACAAGCTGGTTCCCGAAGGCATCGAAGGCCGCGTCCCCTACAAGGGCAGCGTGCTGGCCATCATTTACCAACTGGTCGGCGGCATCCGCGCCTCGATGGGCTACTGCGGCTGCGCCACCATCGACGACATGCGCACCAAGACCGAATTCGTGGAGATCACCTCCGCGGGCGTGCGCGAGTCCCACGTGCACGACGTACAGATCACCAAGGAAGCGCCCAACTACCGCGCCGACTGATCCGTACAGTCAACTACAATGTCATGCATCGCGCACCGGCAGAACCGCAACCTGAATCAGCGGTTCTGCCGGTGCGGTTTTATTTACTGCGGTTTTATTCTTTACCGGTAGAGTCTCCATGCACCAGCGCATCCTCATTCTCGACTACGGTTCGCAAGTCACCCAGCTGATCGCCCGCCGCGTCCGCGAAGCCGGCGTCTACTCCGAAGTGCACCCCGGCGACGTCGACGACGCCTTCGTGCGCGACCAGATGGCGCAAGGCCTGAAGGGCATCATCCTGTCCGGCAGCCACGCTTCCGCCTACGAAGAAGGCTCCATGCGCGTGCCGCATGCGGTGTTCGAACTGGGCGTGCCCGTCCTGGGCATCTGCTACGGCATGCAGTCCATGGCGCAGCAATTGGGCGGCGTGGTCAGCTTCTCCGACCACCGCGAATTCGGCTACGCCGAAGTTCGCGCCCACGGCCACACCAAGCTGCTGGAAGGCCTGGAAGACTTTTCCACCGCCGAAGGCCACGGCATGCTGAAGGTCTGGATGAGCCACGGCGACAAGGTCACCGAACTGCCCCCGGGCTTCAAGCTGATGGCTTCCACGCCGTCCTGCCCCATCGCCGGCATGGCCGACGAAGACCGCAAGTTCTACGCCGTCCAGTTCCACCCCGAAGTCACGCACACCGTCCAGGGCAAGGCCATGCTGGCCCGCTTCGTCAACGAGATCTGCGGCTGCGAAGGCGACTGGAACATGCCCGACTACGTGGCCGAAGCCGTTGCCCGCATCCGCGAGCAGGTCGGCACGGACGAAGTCATCCTGGGCCTGTCCGGCGGCGTGGATTCCTCGGTGGCCGCGGCGCTGATCCACAAGGCCATCGGCGACCAGCTCACCTGCGTATTCGTCGACCACGGCCTGCTGCGCCTGGACGAAGGCAAGCAGGTCATGCAGACCTTCGCCGAAAACATGGGCGTGAAGATCATCCACGTCGACGCCACCGCCCAGTTCATGGGCAAGCTGGCCGGCGTGGCCGACCCCGAAGCCAAGCGCAAGATCATCGGCCGCGAATTCGTCGAAGTGTTCCAGGAACAAGCCGGCAAGCAGCAGAGCGCCAAGTGGCTGGCCCAGGGCACGATCTACCCCGACGTCATCGAATCCGCTGGCGCCAAGACCGGCAAGGCCACCTCCATCAAGTCGCACCACAACGTGGGCGGCCTGCCGGACACGCTCAACCTGCAACTGCTGGAGCCGCTGCGCGAACTGTTCAAGGACGAAGTCCGCGAGCTCGGCGTGGCCCTGGGCCTGCCGCCGCAGATGGTCTACCGCCACCCGTTCCCCGGCCCCGGCCTGGGCGTGCGCATCCTGGGCGAAGTCAAGCACGAGTACGCCGAACTGCTGCGCCGCGCCGACGCGATCTTCATCGAGGAACTGCGCAACACCAAGGACGAGGCCAGCGGCCTGACCTGGTACGAGCTGACCTCGCAAGCGTTTGCCGTGTTCCTGCCGGTGAAATCGGTGGGCGTGATGGGCGATGGGCGTACCTACGAATACGTCGTGGCGCTGCGTGCGGTGCAGACGTTTGACTTCATGACCGCCGATTGGGCGCCGCTGCCGCATCCGTTGCTGGCTCGGGTGTCGTCGCGCATCATCAATGAAGTGCGCGGCATCAATCGTGTTGTTTACGACGTGTCGAGCAAGCCGCCGGCGACGATCGAGTGGGAGTGAGTCGGGCGGGAGCTATGCGACTAAAATAAAAAAGAGGTTTGGCCCGCGTAACTGCGGGCTTTTTCTTTCCTGGATGATGCAAATTAGCCAAAAAGGCGGGGCCCACATCGCGGAAAGTATATGTCGCTAGCGCCATGGCAGGGAATGTTGCCGCAGGCGGAGGACCGTGCCGGTCATCTATGTCGAAAGGAATTCGAAGAACATCCATGTCTAGACCTAACATCTGTCTCATCAATATCGACTCCGCACTGAATGCTCTGCCGAAGGCTGACGTGACAGCCGAAATCATTGAAGCGCGGATATCGTCACTAGCCTTCAAGAACTTCGACTCTGTCGAGAAGCGCCTCCGCTTCATGTTGGAGTTTTGTACGCATGAACCTAGCTTTTGGATAAAGCTGGCCGAAATCTGCGCGGCGGCATATTTCCTGAAAGCTGAAAGGGAGTGGGTGCTTGTATTTCCTGCGACGATTGACTGTGGCTACATGAGAAGTTACCGATTCCAACCACGAAATCTTGCCGCATCACCACAGCAATACTGTAGGAACATTCTGCTTCTGCCGAACTCCGAGGCGCTATACGAATTGGTGGATACGCCTGCGGCGCATCACGTTTTTGACGAATGGCATAAAGCAAAGACCAAGGCCACAGAGCTGCCTACCGAGCTGGTTTCTGGCAGGCTGGCCAACACGAGTGTCGAACGTGCCATGATTTTTAGCCGGGGGGATGGATGTGTGGTTTGCGGTGCTGTTGCAAGCTGCTACGCCGCAACAACCTTTGGTGATCCAGCCTATGCGTTGCTGATTCAGTTGCCGGTTTGTCAAGAGCACCTTAGAGAGGCCAGGGAACATCCAAGTATTTTTTCTTTTTTTGCGTCGCTATTTCATCTGTCGGCCGAGACTGACTATGAACTTTCCACCTATATTCCCGATGATTTGATCCCAGCCATTCATGCGACGATGGCCGATGAGCTTGAGGGGCGCGTGGGCAGTTCGGACAAGCGGGACAGAGGTTGGCATCTTTGGATTGAACTAGAAACCGGATGGAAATGGCTTCTTCGCGTAGGTTCGCTGAGTGACTACGCATACATGCTCTACGAGCCTGGAGTAAAAAAAGAGAGGTATCGTGCCGACTCTGCGCCAGATCATCCTGATCTAAAGTTCTTTCCGATTCATCAGCATTCCTCTCCAGGCAGAAAGCGAGATGAAGTAAGTCCAAGTTTTTTGTACGGTATCCCTTTGTTCGACGTGAAGCGGTTGCGTGACGTCGGGCGAGAGCTTGGAGCCTATGTGGACCACGCTGTTTAACCCGTCATAACTGCACTGAACGTCAATGTCCAGCCTTGTATCGGCCTTATCGATCCACCGTACGGATATTGGCTCAACGCACTCGCGGAGACTTTCATCGCACCATGTTCAATCACGGCAAGGAAATCCTGATCCTCACGGGCCCGCCGGGTTCGGGCAAGACCACGGCGGCCGTGGCCCTCGCACAGATGGCTGGTTCGCCGAAGGTTCATCTCCATTCGGACGATTTTTGGGCTTTCATCAAGCATGGCGCCATCGCGCCGTATTTGCCTGAATCCCATGCACAAAACACGGTGGTGATGGATGCGCTTTGCCGGACCGTGTCCGCGTATGCCGAAGGCGGCTACTTCGTGGTTCTCGACGGCATCATCGGTCCGTGGTTTCTGCCCGTATTCGAGGGGCTGGCCCTTACCGTCCATTACGTCGTCCTGAGGCCGCCCTTGAGCGTGGTCATCACGAGGTGCCAGCAACGCGGCGGGGATACGCTGGTCGATCCCGCTGCCATTGCTTCGCTGCATGGGCAGTTCGGTTCGCTGGGGGCGCTAGAGCGGCACGTACTCACGATCGGGGACGACAGTCCGGCTCAACTGCTTGAGCGTTTGATTGATGCGGTCGACGCCGGCGCCTGCGTCTTGCCGCATTCGCTACATTAGGGCCGGTAGAGCATGGGGGCATCGCGTGCCGCGGAAGCGTGCGGCACCCTGCAATCCTCAGCTAGCGGGCGGTGGCGAAAGTCCGTTCAATGCCGGCGCGCGCATGGATGATGAACGCCGCGGTTTCGGCCTGATGCCGTTGTGCCAGATCATCTTCCTCGTGCCCCTGGTAGATCGCCCGCGCCTTGCTCAGCACGGCTCGGTGGGGGGCAATCTTTACTGCAACCGTGTCGCCGCCAGCTCCTTGGAGGCGATGCCGCCAGGGGCGGCCGTGTACCAGATGCGGGCCAGGGCGAGGACGATGTGCTTTTCGTCGCCCGCCCAGTTGTCGGGCGCGTTCCACTGCACGACGGTGTCGAGCAGCGCGCGCCTCAGGTCCTCACGGGGCACGGGCTCGAAAACCTGTTCGGCTTTCGGCCCCATGATGAGAAAATGCAGTCTGACTCCATTTCCTCTCAAGTCCTCGGGCAGCAGCTCACGGCCAACGGCCGGGGCATCCACCCATTCGCGTTGCTTCGGCGGCAATGGATACTGGCCGGATGCTTCGGCCAGCAGCTCATCGAGCGTGTGGCGCACCCGGTCGGCCGAGACGGCGCGGGCCGGGTCGGCTTTCAGCGCGTCATGGGCCGAGCCGGCCTTCTCATGCAGCCAGGTTTCCAGGTTCATCGGATCAATCATCGGCCGGCCTCATCGAGCAGCGCCGCCAAGCGTTCCAGGTCATCGACCGAATGCGCACGGAAGCGGCCAGCCAGCAGCTCGCCCAGCTCGGCCGGCGTCAATCCAAGAGCAACTGCCGCTTGGTTGTTCGACAACTGCCGCGCAGTGATAGTCTGGCTGATCTCGGTTACGAGTGTGGCCTTGGCCTGCATTTCATCGGCGTCGGGGCGGCCCAGGTCGGCATAGACGTTCGTGCTGCCTTCATGAATTTCCGGCGTTTCGTCGGCGTTCAGGTCGGCGCACAGGGCTTCGACGGAATCGAACCGCTTCAAGCCGCCCCTTCGGGCTTCTTCAATTGCTTCCTCGGTTTCTTTCCTGCCCATCGCCACCTCATGCTGATTTGCCTAGCCCGTCTCATCCAGATCAGGCCAGAGAGAGCACGGCTTTGAAGGCCAAAGGGTACTACGTTGCGTGTTTTCCCCAGGAAAAGGCATGCCGACGACCTTCTTGGCGTAGACCATGTACGACTTGGTGGCTAAAGCACATGACCTTGCCATCGAGCTGGTGCCACGAGCTTGCCGCAACGCATGGCACATGCTGAATCTATGGCTTTGCGCACATGAAATTCGAGATTCATATGGGTGGATCGGATGGTAAACTTGGCCAAACTTTGGAAGACTTCGCCGTGCGACACCAAGCGAGCCGCCTGACATGAACCAACCCGATAGCGAAATTCTCACGCTGGACGAAGTAGCGGCCTACCTCAAGGCAGGGAAGAAGACCGTGTACCGGTTGGCCCAGCAGGGGGAGATACCGGGATTCAAGCTGGGCGGCACCTGGCGGTTTCGTCGCAGCGAGTTGGATCGCTGGATTGCCGCGCAGATAGCCGAGAAAACACAGGACAGAACATGAGCGACTCGCAGAACGATACCAACCTGGCTGCATCACCCAATCCGGCCGACGAGCGGCGCATGCAACTGGCCGCACTCATTCCCGAAGCGTTTTCCGAAGGCAGGCTCGACCTGGCCGCCCTCAAGCGGGCGCTGGGCGAAGGGGCTGTCCTTGAAGGTGGTGAACGTTACGCTCTGACCTGGGCGGGCAAGAGCGACGCCTATAAGGTGCTGCAAACGCCGTCCACTGCTACGGTTCGACCCGAGCGTGACAAGTCGGTGAACTTCGACCGTGCGGAGCATGTGTTCATCGAGGGTGAGAACCTAGAAGTGCTCAAGGTGTTGCAGAAGGCGTACTTCGGCAAGGTCAAGCTGATTTACATCGATCCGCCGTACAACACCGGCTCGGACAGTTTCATCTATCCCGACCGCTTCCAGGAAAGCAAGGAAGACTATTTGCGCCGCATCAACGACCTGGCCGACGACGGCACGCTGATGCGCGAAGGCTTCTTTCGCAAGAACAGCAAGGAAAGTGGGCATTACCACAGCAACTGGCTGTCGATGATGCTGCCGCGCCTATATATCGCACGGAATCTGTTGCGCGAGGATGGCGTGATCTTCGTGTCGTGCGATGACAACGAGGTACATAACCTGCGCTGTTTGATGAATGAAATTTTCGGGGAAGAAAATTTCATTGCCCAAATGGTGTGGGAAGGGGCAAGCAAGAATACCGCAGACCAAATTGGAACCGACCACGAATACGTACTCGTATTTGCTCGCTTGCGCACGTCAGTTCCGAAGACCTGGAAGCTGTCGAAAGACGGTGTCGATCCTGTATTGCGAGAAGTTTCGAGATTAAAAGCAAAGCATGGCAAGAATTTTGACGCTGCTTCGGAGGAGCTTGCAGGCTGGTTCCGGTCTATGAAAGCTACACAGTCTTTCGCGCATCGGCGATTTCGTTACATAGACCAGATCGGCGTTTATAAGGAAGATGATCCTACCGCACCTGGTGGAAGAAAATTCAAGTTAATCAATCCGAAAACAAACGAAGAAATTCCACTCCGTGCAAACCGCGGATGGGCGTTTGATCAAATCGAATTTGATCGCATGGTGGGTGATGGGCGAATCAGCTTCATTACGCCGACCAGTATCATGGTTCGCCGGTATCTCCATGAAACAGACTACACGACGCCTCAGAGTGTATTTTACCAGCCGGCTCGATCGGCGTCCGAAAGATTGGAAAAGTTCCTCGGTGGAGCCTATTTTTCGTATCCAAAAGACGAAGAGGTCATTCGGCAGTTTGTTGAGATGGCAACAGAAAAAGAAGACGATGACTGCATTGTTATGGATTTTTTTGCCGGCTCGGCGACAACCGCCCATGCAGTGTTAGATCAAAACGCTAGAGATGGCGGTGCTCGTAAAGCCATTCTGATTCAGCTTCCGGAGCCGGTAGATACCGAAGAAATAAAGAAGGCTGGTTTCGATTCAATTGCTGACATTTCGCGGGAGCGTTTTAAGAAAAGAATCAGAATGGTCGAAGGGTCTTTGGATTTGGTGGCCTCTTCAGAAGGCATCGGAATGAAGTCTTTCGTGTTGGCCCCTTCCAACTTCAAGCAATGGCGCGGCGACGGCATTGAAACTGGCGAGGAATTGGCCGAGCAGATTCAACTGTTCGCCAAGTCCGAGAAGGAAAGCGCAACCGTCGAAGACATGCTCTACGAGTTGCTGCTGAAGTTCGGTCAGGAACTGATCACGCCCATCGAAACACTGGAGGTGGGTGGCGGCCAGGTCTTCGCCATCCATGGACGGCAGATGCTGTTCGTGTTGGAGTCCTTCACGCAGGAGATGATCGTGCCGTTGGTGGAGATGAAGCCTCGCGAGATCATCACCATCGACGGCGTGTTCAACGACTCGGACATGCTCAAGTCCAATTTGGACTTGCATTGCCGTGACGCGGGCATCCGCTTTACCTGCGTGTGAGGATGGGTCCATGAAATTGCAGTTTGACGCCAATCAGGATTACCAGCTCGATGCGATCCGCGCCGTGACGGCCTTGTTCGCCGGGCAGCCGGATGCCTCCCAAACCTCCGTCATGCGGGACGACGCTCTTTCCAGCCTGGCACTGACCGAAACCGGTATCGCCAACCGGCGGGTAATTGACGATGCGCAGTGGCTGGCTAACCTGCGTGCCGGGCAGGAAGCCAACGGGATCGAACCGTCGGACGCGCTGGCGGCGATGGCGTTGGACGATGGAACGCCCGTTGGCGGCTTTCCCAACTTCACGGTGGAGATGGAGACGGGCACTGGCAAGACCTACGTTTACCTGCGCACCATCCATGAATTGTCCAAGACCTATGGCTTCAAGAAGTTCGTGATCGTGGTGCCTTCGGTGGCGATCCGCGAAGGCGTGCTGTCTAGCCTGAAACTCACGCGCGAACACTTCCAAACGCTTTACGACTATGAACGGATGGAGTTCATGGTGTACGACTCGGGCAAGGTGAACCAACTTCGCAACTTTGCCCTGTCTGACGCGATCCAGATCCTAGTCATCAACATCGACGCCTTCGCCAAGGATTCCACCGAGGGGGACGATGACGCCAAGGGCGGCAAGGCCAAGAAAAAGAGCAAGGGCAACGTCATCAACCAGGTGCGCGAGACGGGGATGAAGCCCATTGAGTTCATCCAGGGCACGCAACCCATCGTGATCTTGGATGAGCCGCAGAACCTGGAAACCGACATTCGCAAGCAGGCCATCGCGCGACTCAACCCGCTGTGCGCGCTACGCTATTCGGCTACCCACCGCAACGCCTACAACCTGATTTATTCGCTTGACCCGGTGCGGGCGTACGAACTGGGCCTGGTCAAGCAGATCGGCGTGGATTCGGTGATCGAATTGAAGGATGCCAACCAGGCTTACGTGGAGGTGGAAGGCTTCAAGACCGGAAAGCGCAGCGTATCGGCCAAGCTCACGATCTGGGTGAACCAGGCTGGCGGGCCAGCCAAGAAGTCGATAACGGTAAAGAACGGCGACGATCTGTACGCCGAGAAGTTCTCCAACAAGCGTGAAATCTATCGCGATGGATTTATCGTCAACGAAATCGACGCGGGCGAGGGCTTCGTCACTTTCGCCAACGACGTGCGCGTGGCGCTGGGGCGCCCACATGGTGCGTTGACCGATGCCATTCTGCGTATGCAGATCGAGGCTACGGTACGCCGCCATTTCGAGAAGGCGCGCAAGTTGCACCCGATGGGCGTCAAGGTGCTGTCGGTGTTCTTCATCGACCGGGTATCGAACTATCGCGTATATGAGGAGGATGGCAGCACGTCCAAAGGCAAGTTCGCGCAGTGGTTCGAGGAAATCTATGCGCAGTACCAGGTCAAGGAGGAGTTCGAGGGAGTCATGAGTGCCGATGCACCAGCAGTGCACAACGGCTACTTCTCGCAGGACAAGCGCGCCGTGTCGCCTTTCGAAACGCTGACGGGAAAGACCAAGGCAGATGCCGAGGCGGGGGCCTTTGAGCTGATCATGCGTGACAAGGAGCGCCTGCTTGGCCTGGACGAGCCGTTGGCCTTCATCTTCAGCCACTCCGCCTTGCGCGAAGGCTGGGACAACCCGAACGTGTTCCAGATTTGCACGCTGGCAGAGTCCAGTTCCGAGATCAAGAAGCGTCAGGAGATTGGGCGCGGCCTGCGCTTGGCGGTGAACCAGGACGGCGAGAGGGTGCGCGATCCGGCCGTCAACCGGCTTACCGTGGTCGCCAACGAGAGCTACGAGGATTTCGCTAACCAGTTGCAAACGGAGATGGTCGAAGCGGGCGTGCGATTCAAGCGCGATATGGTGAAAAACGAGCGCGACAAGGTGACAGTGCGTCTTCGCAAGGGATACGACACCGACTCGCAATTCCTAGCGCTCTGGGAGCGGATTCGGGCGCGCACACGTTACAGCGTGGATTACAAGACTAGCGAACTAATCGCCAAGGCAGCCAGCCGCATCCAATCGAAGATGCCAGCCATCGAAAGACCTAAGGTGGCACTGACTCGCGCAGAGATCGCCATTGGTGTGGAGGGGGTGGTTGGTAAGCAGGTTGGGTATCGCACGCAGAGCGTGGAGGCGAAGTACGTGATGCCGGATTTCGTCGGCCAGGTGCAGGCCAAGACTGGGCTTTCCAAATCCACTGTGGCGCGCATCCTGCTCGATTCTGGACGCTTGAACGAGGCGGTGAACAACCCGCAAGCGTTTATCGACCACACTTCGGAGATCGCCAACGCGGTCAAGCGTGAATTCCTAGTCTATGGTGATGGTTCCGATGGCAGCGGTGTGAAGTACACGAGGCTGGACAATGTGTACTACGAGATGCGCCGCTTCGAGAATGATGACCTGATGGAGGTATTTTCGGCCAATGTCCGGGCCGTTGAGAAACAGGAAAAAACCTTGTTCTCACACATCGTCATTGACTCCAATTCCGGGCCGGAACGCGCTTTTGCGCAGTCATGCGAGGACAACGAGGATGTGCTGTTCTACATCAAGCTGCCGCGCTGGTTCCGAATCGACACGCCGGTCGGGCCGTACAACCCCGACTGGGCACTGGCCTACCGCAACGATGCGACGCTCTATTTTGTGGCGGAAACGAAGAAGACCGGGACTGGCGATCACGTGCAACTCGACTTGTTGCGGCCGATTGAAGACCTGCGTATCGAGTGCGGAAAGCGCCACTTCAAGAACTTCGAGCAAGTGCAGTTTAAGGTTGTGAGTACGCTTGAGGAACTGGTGGGCTGATGCATATGCTCACGCTGGCATTGGCGAATTGATTCAGTTTAGGGGGTATCGGTGAAGATCGAACAAGGTATTTTGATTCCCAGCACGTTGATGCCCGTGGGTGAGGGTATTACTGGTGCGAGCTATGCGATTGTGCTGATTGCTGGTCTTTCGCAGAGATGCGTGGTCAAAAGGGCCGGGGATCGTGAAATAGCTGCAGAATGCTTGTGCGCGTTGCTTGGCGATGCCTTGGGGCTTCCTACCTTGGTACCAGTCGTAGTCACTGATCCACGCGATAACACGCTTTGGTTCGGCGCCCGTGAGGTTGGATATCCCAGTCTGTCCAGCAGCTTGCGAATCGGTTCACACGCTTGAGGCCATCGCAGCAAAATCAGGGTATGGAAGATGCGCGAGCGAAAATGTGGAAACTGGCCTTGGCGAAGGAGCGAAATCCGTCGTTGACTGCTGCCTTAGTGTTTGGCACACCCAACGATGACGATATAACGCTTAGCGACAAGCAGCGAGACCGTTTGAATTCAAATGTTGGAGAGCTTCAACAAGAAGCTGCACATCGCAGTGTTGAGTTCAGCAAGGTGCACACGGTGGGAGCAGCTGCAGCCAGAGTGGTTGAACTGGCGTAAGGAACCATGGGTCAAGTGGAAACAGCATGAAGAAGTCGCACCAAGACGATCAGACCGAGCCGTGTTTCATCATCGACGGGCCGCCGTCTAGTGACCTGCCGATGCCTCCGCACCGGACCACGAACCTGCCGCAAATCCTGGCGGGCCTTTCGGATGACGAGTTGGCGAGGTGGCCAGGCGACCTCACCGACGCCGAGCGGGAGAAGCGACGCAAGGCTGAAGGTTGAACGTTATCCAATGGTGGCTAGCTCAACTTCTCTTGGTGCGGCATGGTACTTTCCATGGCATCATGGACATTTGTATAAGTAATTCATTGATATGCAAGGATATTTTTCGATTATTGATAATCGAGTGGGAGATCCCGCTGTTGTCTTGCGGTGAATGAAAGAGGCGCTTCGGCGCCTCTTTCTCTTTGAGTCGGGAGATGAGAGCGCTGCCGTCAGCCCCTCAATCGCACCAATAATGCTCCCAGCGCCGTGACCGTCGCCAGCACCGTCACCGCCATCCATCCGAACTGTGCATACAGCAAGGCTGCCAACGCCGACCCGACGGCCATGCCGATGAACATGCCGGTGAACAGTACCGCGTTGAGCCGGCTGCGGGCATTGGCGTCGATGCCGTAGATGATGGTTTGGTGCGCGATCAGTGCGGCCTGTATGCCCAGGTCGAATCCGATGGCGCTGGCGACCAGCAGCCCTAGCTGCGCGCCGGGCGCCATGAACGGGGCCACTCCCATGGCGGCGAAGGACGCGACGACCAGGCCTGCACCCAGACGGGTGACCAGCGGGGCGCCGTGGCGGTCGGCGATGCGTCCGGCGATGGGAGCGGCCATGGCTCCTGCCGCGCCGGCCAGTCCGAAGGCGCCGGCGGCGGCCGCGCCCAGGTGGAAGGGCTCGTCATGCAGCATGATGGCCAGGGTGGACCAGAAGGCGCTGAAGCCGATAGACAGCAGGCCTTGGGCCCAAGTGGCGCGGCGCAGTGCGGAATGTTGCCGCCATAGCGCGGCCAGCGATCGCAGCAGCGCGAAGTAAGGCAGTTGCGTGCTGGCCTCGAAGCGCGGGAGCTGGCGCTTTGCGGCCAGGCCCACGAGCGCGATGCTGGCGGCGGCGGCCGCGAACATGGCGCGCCAACCCCAGTTCTCGGCAACGAAGCCGCTGACTACCCGGGACAGCAGGATGCCCAGCAGCAGGCCTGTCATCACCGTGCCGACGATTTTGCCGCGATGCGCGGCTGGCGCCAATGTTGCGGCTGCCGGAACGATGTCCTGTGCCATCGTTGCGGACACGCCGACGGCCAGGCTGGCGGCCAGCAGCGTCGGCAAAGAGGGCGACAGGGCCGCGAGCAGCAGCGCGGCGAACAGGATGGCGGCCTTGGTGAGGATGATCCTGCGCCGGTCATGCCGGTCACCCAGCGGCGCCAGGAAGAGGATGCCCAGGGCATAGCCCAACTGGGTCAGTGTTGGCAGCAGTCCGACCGACTGGGGAGAGGCGCCGATGTCCGGCGCCAGCACTCCCAGCATGGGCTGGCTGTAGTACAGGGATGCGACCGACAGGCCGGCGCTGCCGGCCAGCATGAAGGTCAAGCGTAGTGGCAGCCCCGATGAGGCGGCTGAATTCTGATCCTTGGCGGCGGCGGTAATTTGCGTGGAAGGCATGTTGGTGTGTTCCAGGGGCTCAGTTGGCGGCCGCTACGGCGGCCTGTTGAAGGGCTTGCAGGAACGCCGCGGGCGGTTGCGCACCGCTGACGAGAGAATCGCCGATGGACAGGGATTTCACGGCGTGGCTCCTTGCGTTGAGAGGAACGCCAGATTAGTCTTTGCGTAAAAATCAATGAATCGGTCTTTATCGCAACGTAGGATTGCGTATTTCGCAAAGATAACCATGGATAAACTGCAAGCCTTGCGCGTCTTCCTGGACGTGGCCGAGTCAGGAGGATTCTCCAAAACCGCGCGGCGCCTGGGGGTCGCCACGTCTTCCGTCACGCGGCTGATCGATACCCTGGAGGCGTCTCTCGGTACCGCGCTGCTGACCCGGTCGACGCGCCGGGTAACGTTGACCGACGCAGGAGCGACTTACCTGGAGCAGGTGTCCAGGGTTGTGTCGGATCTGGAGGAGGCCGACGGCAGCGTGTCGGACGTTGGCGCGGTCGCGGTCGGACCCTTGCGGGTTTCCTTGCCAGTGACCTTCGCGCGCTTGTGCCTGGGACCCTATATCTCGGGTTTCCTGCGCGAGAATCCGCGCGTGTCACTGGATCTGGTGCTATCCGATGCGTATGTGGACCTGGTGGCGGAGCGGATCGATGTCGCCGTCCGCATCGGCACACCGGACTTGCAGCCTCAATTGATCGTGCGCAAATTGGCCGAGCACCGGCGCTATGTGGTGGCCAGCCATGAATACCTGGAGCGGCACGGCACGCCCACTGCGCCTGAGGAGTTGACACAGCACGACTGTCTGCGATTCGCCCACCAGGCCGGGCCGCAACGCTGGTCGTTCCTTCGCGGCGATGACGAGGTGCGGCACGTGGAGGTGCAGGGGCGTTTGGCCGCCAACAACTCGGACATGCTGCGCGAAGCTGTGCTGGATGGGCAGGGCATCGCGTTGCTGGCGGAATGGCTGATCCGGGAGGACGTGCGGGCCGGGCGGCTGCGCCGGTTCTTCGAGGACTACGAGGTCAATCCTCAAGAACAGAGTGTGTGCGTCCATGCGGCGTATCTACCGAATCGCAGGCACTCCAAAAAGGTCCAGGTATTTCTCGACTTTCTCCAGATGCGTCTTGCGAGGAGCACGGCCGGCTGACGTCAGGCCCTGTTGAACCCCGCGGCCCGGACAATTGCGGGCCTTCTTTCCGGGATGTTATGAACGCACACCGCAGATATCGCGCAATTGCGCGATATCCGGCTGTACGCCCAGCCCCGCCGCGTTTCCGAGCTGGGCCTCTCCTTCAACGATCGCACCCAATGCCGGACTGAGAGCCGCGCGCAGCGGGTTCTCGTTGGCATCGATTTCAAGCATGCCGCCGGCTCGTCCCCGCGCCGCCAGAATGTGCGCCGACGCAAGCTGGCCGACACCCGCGCCAAGGAAATGCGGGCAATAGCGCAGTCCGGCCTCGTGAATCCTGTCGATCACGGGCAAGCAGCCGGATATGCCGCCCCATTTGGCCAGGTCCGGCTGCACGACCTTGAGCGTCCTGCTGTTGATCATGGCCTCGAAGGCGTCTGAACCGATGAGGTTCTCTCCGGCTGCGAGGGGGATATCCGTTTTTTCTGCCAATTGCGCCCAGTCCGATAGCGGGCGATCGGCGCGCAGCGGCTCTTCCAGCCAGCGCGGCGTGAACTCGCTGAAGCGGTTGCTCATGTGTAGAGCGCCCGCCAGATCCCAGGCCTGATTGGCGTCCAGCATGAGCTCGCTGCCCGAGGGCAGCCGGGCGCGCACCGTTCTGACATTGGCGAGGTCCCGTTCTTCGCCAAAGCCCACCTTGAGCTTGAAGGCGCGATAGCCCTCCGCGTGTTTTGCGAGCACCGTATCTTCGGGGCGGTCAGGGTTGATGCCGCTTGCATAGACGCGGATCACGTCCGAGGCGCCGCCCAGGAATTGCCATAGCGGCGCGCCAGCCCGGCGCGACAGCATGTCCCACAAGGCCAGGTCGATGCCGGCGATTACCTGCGCGATGGGGCCAGGTTCGCCGGACTGGATGGCGAGTACCGCGGTGCGCGCGCTCATGTGGGCAAACGCGGCCTCGGCCGAGGCGTAGGACTGGCCGACGACCAGCGGCGCGACCACGGTTTCAAGCAGGCGGGCGCGGTGTTCGGCGCCGCAGCCGGGAAAGTTGCACCAGACCTCTCCCCAGCCGACCGCGCCGTCCGCATCTTCTACCCGCACGAGCAGGGCGGGGCGGTCATGCATGGTGCCGAACGAGGTTTGTACCGGACGCTTGACCGGCCATCGCAGGACGTAGGCCTGGATACGCGCAAGCGTGAATGGTTCGATGGCCCAGGCTTGATTCGTATTAGGGTTTGTCATGGCATGAAGATATTAAGTGCTGGTCTATAGTATGTTTAGCACTTACGGATTGCAACTCAGGTCTAACCCTCTATACACACCATGCGCCTTCCGTCCTTCATCTCGCGCCCGCTGCTCATCGCGGCGCCATGGCTATGCATCCTCTTGCTGTGGCTGGCGGTGCGCGCCAGCGGGCTGGTCAGCCCCGCGCTCGTGCCTTCGCCCGCCGCGGTCGTCGAAAAGTTCATAGAGCTCTCCAAGGACCGGCTGTGGCTGGACATCTGGATGTCGGCCCGCCGCGTTTTCACCGGAGTCGCGCTAGGCATCCTGGTGGCAGTGCCCGTGGGTTTTTGCCTGGGCTGGTATCGCGGGCTGCGGGTCTTCATCGATCCCGTCATCAACTTCTTCCGCGCGCTCCCGCCGATCGCGCTGATTCCGCTGGTGATCGTCTACTTCGGCATCGGCGAATCGGCCAAGACCGTCATCCTGTTCTATGCCTCGTTCTTTGCCGGCGTCATCGTGATGTACGAGGGCATCGCCCAGATCAGCCCGATCTTCGTGCGCGTCGCACGGACGCTGGGCGCCAATGATGTGGAGATCTTCATCAAGGTCATCGTCCCGTTGACCGTACCGCACATCCTGACCGCCATCCGGGTGGCGCTGGGCGTGGCCTGGGCCACGCTGGTGGCGTCCGAACTCATTGCGGCCCAGCAGGGGCTGGGGGCGCTGATCCAGAATGCCTCCTCGTTCTTCCAGCTGGACGTGATCTACGTCGGGATCATCTGCATCGGCCTCATCGCCATGCTGATGGACCTGGCGCTGAGGGCCGCAAGCCGGCGCCTGGTCGCGTGGCAAGACCGTATCGCCTGAGACCATCCCGGACATTCAAGACCATGACCATGAGCACTCAACTGCGCAGCGTGGATACCGCTACGCCGAAGCCTTCCCAGGAACCGGAAGTCAGGATCAGGTTCGACAACGTTACGGTGGACTTTCCCACGGCCACAGGCCCCATGAGGGTGGTGGATGGCGTGACGCTGGACATCCGGGATGGCGAGTTCGTGTCGATCATCGGCCCCTCGGGTTGCGGCAAGACGACCTTGATGAACATCGTCGGCGGCTTCGTGCAGCCCACCTCCGGCTCCGTGACGCTGGATGGGCAGCCTGTCACGGCGCCCGGACCCGACCGCGGCGTGATCTTCCAGGAATATGGCGTCTTCCCGTGGTTGACGGTGCGCGGCAACATCGAGTTCGGCATGAAGCTCGCGGCCAACAAGACGAACCCGCGGGAGCGCGCCGAGATCTGCCAGCGCTACATGAAGCTGATGGGCCTGAGCGATTTCGCCGATCACTTTCCGAAGCACCTGTCCGGCGGTATGCGGCAGCGGCTGGCAATCGCGCGAGCCTACGCCGTCAAGCCCCAGTTCCTGTTGATGGACGAGCCCTTTGGCGCGCTGGACGCGCAGACCCGGACCGCCATGCAGGACCTGCTGCTCGAGGTGCTGCAGACCGAGGGCAAGACGGTGATGCTGATCACCCACTCGGTGGAAGAGGCCATCTACCTGTCGTCGAAGATCGTCGTGGTCACAGCGAGACCTTCCAAGGTACGCAAGGTGATAGAGGTGCCTTTCGGCTACCCCCGATCGGAGCGGGTCCACGAGGACCCTCGCTTCGTCGAGCTGAGCCGCGAGATCCGGGAGCTGGTCATGTTCGAGTACGAAGCCCAGGCCCGCCAATCCGTCCGGCCGACCGATTGAGCCTGCGTCAGCAGCCCCACCACAAGGAGACACCATGAAGCTCGACCGCAGAACCCTACTCAAGGCCGGCATGGCCGCTTCCATCGCAGCGATCGCGGCGCCCGCCATAGGCCAGGCGCGCAAGAAACTGCGCGTAGGCTACCTGCATACGCCCGCCGTCGACGGCCACTTGTGGCTGGGCTTGCAGATGGGCAGCTATGCCAAGCATGGTTTGGAACTGGAGCCCATCGTCTTCACCACGGGGTTGGAAATCTTCCAGGCCATGATAGGCGGCAGCCTGGATGTGCTGGCCACCGGCGCGGTTGTGTCGAACTTTCCAGCCCGAGGCCAGGGCAAGGTCTTTCTCGTGAACGACATCGAGTACGGCACTGCCCAACTCTGGGTCCGCGACGAGTCGATCAAGACCGTGGCCGACCTGAAGGGCAAGCAGATCTCCACGACCACGGGCACGACCGCCCATGTGTTCCTGGACCGGGCTTTGCGCGCGGCCAAGCTGGACCCGGGCAAGGACGTGCAGATCGTCAACCAGCGCATGGCCGACGCCGTGACTTCGTTCGTCTCCGGCGCGGTCAGCGCGGTCGCGCTGTGGGTGCCGTTCGACACGATCGTCCGGTCCAAGGTGTCCAATGCGCGCATGCTGATCGACGCTTCCGCGTTCTATCCGGAGGCGGCGATCATGGGCGGATGGGCGGCCAGGAACGATTTCTACGAAGCCCAGAAGCCGGCCATCCGCAGCCTCATCGCCGCCTGGGGCGAGGCCAACGACGCCATCGTGAAAACCCCGGATGCCGCGGTGGAGACGCTGCAGAAGACACAGTACAAGGACGTGCCGCTGGCCGAGTTCAAGGCGCAGTTCAAGCAGGCCAAGTATTTCTCCACGGCCGAATGGCGCACCAAGTACGAAGACGGTTCAGTGACCCGCTGGCTGCAGCAGGTGACCGACTTCTTCGCGCAGGCCGGGAACATTCCGAATCCGGTTCCGGCTTCGCGCTACTTCGATCCTTCTGCCTATCTGGAGGCGATCAAGGCATGAGCATTCCGGCTGGGACGGGCTTTGACTACATCGTCATTGGCGGCGGCTCCGCCGGATGCGTGCTGGCCAATCGGCTCAGCCGCGATCCTGCGGTGCGCGTGCTGCTGCTGGAGGCGGGCGCGGCCGCGCACAATTTCTGGCTCAAGCTGCCGGTGGGCTACTTCAAGACCATCTACGATCCGCGGTTCTCCCGGCTGTTCCCGGTCGAAGCCCAGGCCGAGACCGGCGATCGCACCATCCTGTGGCCGCGCGGCAAGGCGCTGGGCGGGTCTAGCGTGATCAACGGCTTGTTGTATATCCGCGGGCAACATGAGGACTACGACGACTGGGCCGATCTCGGCGCGACCGGCTGGGCCTATCGGGACGTGCTGCCGTATTTCAAGAAATCCGAGCGCTACGACGGGGGCGAGTCCGAGTACCACGGGGGGGCCGGCGAACTCCGCGTCTCCAATCTGCGCAATGAACATCCCTACACGGCTGCGTGGGTGGAAGCGGCAGTCGAGGCCGGCTGCCGGCGAAATGACGATTTCAACGGCGCCGAATCGGAAGGGGTGGGACCTTACCAGTTGACCCTCGGCAGCCGTTGGCGCTGCGACGCCGCGACCGCCTTCCTGTATCCGGTCCGGTCGCGTCCGAATCTGGTGATCGAAACCGGCGCCCATGTCACGCGCATCCTGATCGAAGGCGGCCGGGCGCTGGGCGTGGAGTGGGTGCAAGAGGGCCAATTGAAGCGTGCGATGGCGGATTCCGAGGTGGTGCTTGCGGCGGGCGCGCTGCAATCGCCCCAGGTGCTGCAGCTTTCGGGCGTGGGCGATGCGGCGCTGCTTGCCAGGCACGGCATCGCGGTTGCGGCGCACGCGCCGGAAGTCGGCCGCAACCTGCAGGACCATTACCAGGCGCGCGTGATCGTCAAGCTGAAGCGGCGCATGTCGCTCAACGACGCGGTGCGCAATCCGCTCAGCCTTGCGGGCATGGGAGCGCAGTGGCTGTTCCAGGGCAGGGGACCGCTCACGGTGGGCGCGGGCCAGGTGGGGGGGCTTGCGGCGACCGAGCACGCGGTCGGCGGCCGGGCGGACATCCTCTTCAATGTCATGCCGCTGTCGGTCGACAAGCCCGGCGACCCGTTGCACCGGTTTTCCGGTTTCTCCGCGTCGGCGACGCAATGCCGGCCCGATTCGCGCGGCACCGTGGAGATCGTGGGCACGGATCCATTGGCATCGCCGCGCATCGTCTCGAACTATCTGACCGAGCCGCGCGATGCAAAGGTCCTGGTCGCGGGCTTGCGCATGTTGCGCGACATCTATGCCCAGCCGTCGTTCCGCGATCTGGTGACCGGCGTGGAGTACCTGCCGGGCAACGATGTCACGACCGCCGCCGCATTGGAGCAATTCGCGCGCAACAAGGGCGGCACCGTGTTCCATCCCGCCGGCACCTGCCGCATGGGCGGGGATGACGGGGCTGTGGTCGATGCGCGCTTGCGCGTGCGCGGGATCGAGCGCTTGCGCGTCGTCGATGCTTCGGTCATGCCCCGCATGGTGTCGACAAACACAAACGCCGCCGCGATCCTGATCGGCGAGAAGGGCGCCGCGCTGATCCTGGAAGACGCGCGCGGCGCGGCCCGACCGCAGGCGCGTGATATAGTCGCGGACACTTTGACGCCATGATTCTCGACACCGCCCAAGCCCCTCTCTACGTTCAACTTTCGGATCTGTTCCGGCAGCGGATCCTGAAGGGTGTGTGGAAGAACGGCGAGAAATTGCCCTCGCTGGACGCGCTGGCCGAGGAGTTCCACGTGGCCAAGGTCACGGTGCGCCAGGCGATCGAAAGGCTCACCCGCGACGGACTGCTTTCACCGCAGCGGGGGCGCGGCACCTTCGTGACGGGCGCGCCCCAGGACAACCGCTGGTTCCGTGTCGAGACTACGCTCGAGAACCTGTCCAGCGTCTATCGGGATACGCACCCGACCATCCTCAATATCGATGAGTCCACGCGCACGCCATTGCTGAACGATTCGGACGGCGTCGCGGCGGAAAAGTATGTCTTCATGCGGCGCATTCACGCCCGCAATGGGCAGCCGTACTGCGTCATCAACATCTACCTGGACGCCGCCATCTTTGCCAAGCACCCTGCGCGCTTTCGCAAGGAAACCGTCATCCCCATTCTGATGGGGATGTCCTCGGTGGATATCGTCTCTGCCCGCCAGGTGCTGACCATTTCGACCGCCGATGTCGAGGTGGCGCGGCATTTGGGCATCAATGTGAATGCGCCGGTGGCGGAAGTCCGGCGCGTGTTCACCGGACCGGACCGCCGCGTCATCTACCTGGGCGAAGTGACGTATCGCGGCGATTTCGTGCGCATGGAAATCGACCTGAAGCCGTGATGCCTGAAAGGCTGCCCGCCGCATCCGCGCTGGCAAGCAGGCCGTTCATGTGTTCCAGGGCTATCGGCTGCCGGCCAGTCCTTCAATAGCGGCGCGGGCGTGGGCAATGAATGCCGCGGTTTCGGCAGCGTGCCGTTGCGCCAGATCGTCTTCCTCTAGTCCCAGATAGATCGCGCGCGCCTTGCTCAGGACGGGGCGGTAGGGCGCTTCCAACCTCTCCAGCAGCCACGCCGCCGCCTGGTCCTTGGAGGCGATGCCCCCGGCGACGGCCGTGTACCAGATGCGCGCCAGCGCGAGGATGATGTGCTTTTCGTCGCCCGCCCAGTCCTCGGGCGTGTTCCACTGCGCGACGGTGTCCAGCAGTGCCCGCCTCAGGTCTGCGCGGGGGACGGCCTGGAGCAACTGGGCGGCCTCCGGGCCGACGATAGGGGTGCTGTGGCCACGGACCTTGGTGAGCAGGATGGCCAGATCGTGGTCCATCATGGGCGGTTCCACGACGCCCGCCATCAGATCGGTTCGCAGCCATTCGCCGAACTGGAGTTCGCGCCTGGCTGGGTGGCGCCAAGGCACGACGTGTTCCAGCGCCAGCACGGTGACTTCGAGCGCGCGCAAGTCGGGCGATGAACCGGGCGGGGCGGAGATCGCCAATAGCGCCGTGGCCAGCGCGCGCAGCACGGTTTCGTCCGGCGGCTGGGTCACGGTGACGAGCAGGTCGATATCGCTATGGGGTTGCAGCCCGCCGTCCACGGCGGAACCGAACAGGTGGATGGCGACGAGGCCTGCGCCCAGATGTCGTTCGATGAGGCTGCTGGCCGCTGCGACCTGGGGGGCGATTGAGGGAGGAACGAGATGAGCCATGCGTCGATAGTAGCGAAGTTCGCGCGCGGCCGGCAGGCCGGCGGCGCGCATGCCATGGCGGCAACGCCGGCACTGGTACTATGCCGGCGCAAGGCTCCAGTCCGATGATCCCCACAAGCCCACGACAGGCACCGAGATGATACGTTTATTGCTCCGAGCCGGCGCCCTGGCCGCAGGCGTTCTGATGGCAATGGCCAGCCAGGCGCAATCGCCTGCGCCAGCGCCCAATATTGGAGGCTGGCGCCAGGTGTCGGACAGCCAGTTCAACCGGCAATTTCATTTTTCGATGCTGCCCGGCGTGGCGGCCATCGGCAGCAACTGGGCGGTGTACGACTCCCGCGCAGGGAAGGTGGTGTGCTGCCTGGTCGTGGAAGGGCCCGAGGTGTCGGAAGAGCAACTGGGCAGCGTCTATGACATTCCGGGCCCCTGGGTCACCGACCTGACCAATGGCTGGAACCTGGACGCGGCGCCTTACCGGCCGCGGGTGCAGTTGCTGCGGGTTGATGGGGAGTTGCGCGACTACGAGTTCGCCGATGCGGGAGACGGTGTGGGCGGGCTGCTGGTGCCTGACCATGCCGGCGCCGTCGCCGCCCGCACGCTGGAGATCGACGGGCAGCGCTATGCCGTGGAGCGCAAGGATTCGGCGCTCGCTGATGGCGATGGCGGCGTGTACACGTATAGCCTGCGTCCGGCCAAGGGCGGCGCGCCGCTGAAGATCGAGGTTCCCATCGGAACCTATTGAGTCCGGGAGGCGGCGATCAACGCATGAAGCAGACCCTGCAAATAGAAGATGCTCCGCTCACCGAGGACGACATTCTGCTGCTGCGCAGATGCTCCCGCGGCAGACGGTTGATGGCCGTGTTCGGCGTCTTCGTGGTGCTGCTGCTGGCGCTTTCCGTGTTGACCTTTGTCGTGCTCGGTCTGTCCGAGTGGCGCGCGCTGGATGTCGGCGGAGGCGCGGTACTGCTGGCGGGCATTGCGGTGATGGGAGCGCTGGCGGTGTTTTTCGGGCGCAAGCTGCTGCGCATTCCGCGAGGCTGGCGCAGCCTCGACCGGGCGCTGAAGGGACGGCTGGCTAAGCAGATCGTTTCAGGCCGGCTGACGTCGTTTGGTCCGGGTTTCTCGACGCCGGGCGTGTGCTACGGATTCGGCGAGCAGCGCGTGGAGGCCGCCTTGCCGTTCTGGAACGAGATCGCCAGCGACACTCGCAGCGGACACGGACCCGCGACGGCCGTGGGCCTGACGGATCTGCCCGTGCGCCTGCACCTGCTGACCCTGCAGCCAGACTCGCCTCCCGTGCTGTTGCGGGCGGAGTACCCCATGAGCGCGGAGTCCCTGGTCGCTGTCGAGGAAATCAGCGATGCCGACCGTGCGGCCGTGCGCAGGGAAGAGTTGGACGCGCGCAAGTTCATGCTGATCTTTGCCCTTGTGCCGCTGGTGGGAGGGCTGTTTTTGCCGCCGCTGCTGTTCGTCGCGGCGATCTTTGCGATCCTGGGGATGCTGTTCGGCATGCGCAGCCGCAAGCTGCAGCGGGGGCTCTACAAGCACGGCGTGCGGGGCGTGGTCGAAGAGGCCGTGGTCTACCGGCTGCGCAGCCCCAACTCCTCGATTGTCTCGCTGGTCCACAATTACCGCATCGGCGGCGTGATGTATCGGGTCGAATACCTGGGCGACGTGGTCGAACCCGGCAGGCGCGTCGAGTTCGAGTTCCTGGATGCGGGCCTGAACGGGCAGACTGCGCTGTTCTTCCGGGTGGATGGCGAGCCTGCGTAGACGTCAATGAATGGACGGGATGGTGACAAGCGGATCCCGCCGAGCAAAAGGAGAGTAGCGTGTCCGTACCCACAGACGTGTCCGGCGAGCCGGCGGGCTCGGTGAGCGAAGCAGGGCAGTATCAGGTGAGTCTGATCGCGCCGGGCAGCCATGTCTTCGCAAGGGAAGCAGGCCGCGGCAACCTGATCATCGGTCCGGCCTGCATGGGCAAGAAGGCCGATCTGCACGTGGCTGGCGAAGACGCCATCAACTGGGCGGTGTTCGATCCGTTCTCCACGCCTGCCGGCTCGGCATGGCCGCGCCACATCGATTATTACGGCAACGACAGCGGCTTCTTCGGCTGGTCGCAAGGCCGCGAGATCGAGCAGTTCAGCTGGGCGCCGGCATTTTCGGACAGGCGCGCCATCGACGCCGGCGCGGCAAGAATCCAGACGCTGCATATCCGGCTGGACGCGGTGTCAGGGCATCTAGCCGCCAGACTGCCCCAGGTCCGCAACTTGGGGCTGTTTGGCGACCCGACGCGCATTACCGTGGCGGGGCCGCTGCCCGACATGCTGTCGCTGCAGCCTGCGCTGGGACGCCGGGCTGTCGGAGCTCCCTATGCCTTGCCCGACCTCGGCCCGCTGCAGAACGTGACTGCGCTGACGTTGCACGGCGCGCCGCTGGGACAAGCCATATCACTGCAAGGGATCGAGCGCTTTCCGCAGTTGGAGAGCCTGTCGCTTTGGGGCAGCTTCAGCGACTGGGGGGCGCTGGCCCGGTTGTCGCGCCTGACGAGTCTGGAGATCCGCTACACGCCCGATCTGGCCGGGTTGCCGGAACTGGCCAGCTGGCCTCTGCTGGACAGGTTCATCGCCTTCAACGTCGACGAAGCGGCGGGCAAGCGATTGAAGGCACAGATGACGGCGAGGGCGAAGGTCCGCGCTTGGGGCGGCTACAGTTCCGTCTCCAAGCTGCGCAAGCAGGAGTGGTGGCAGAGCGAATACGGCCGGCCATTCTCGGGCTGGAGCAGCCGCATGGCGAAGTCGGCGAACACCGCCTATGACAAGGCGCAGGCGGCGCTGGAAAGCGCCAGCAATCCCGCTGAGGTCCAAGTCGCAATCTCTGCCTTCGCCAGCCACTTCAATGGCATGAAGGGCATCGAGACCATGGAGCGCGAAGACATCGGCGAGGCGGTGTGGCAGTTCAGCCAGCTTGCCCAGGTCGAACGGCTGGGCATAAGCGAAGAGCAAACGCAGCGCTGGTTCGACGAGGCGAGGGATTACTGAGAGGCGTTGCTTCCCGCCCGGCGTTGCGGCCCGCGCATTCCCGCGCGCGCTATTCTGGCAGTCGGACTCACTTTCGGAGCAGCTCATGGAACCAAGAATCACGGTCATCACGCTGGGCGTCGATGATCTGGAAAAATCGGTGGCTTTCTATCGCGATGGGCTGGGGCTGTCGACCGAGGGCATCATCGGCAAGGAGTTCGAACACGGCGCGGTCGCGTTCTTCGACTTGCAGAATGGCGTGAAACTGGCCGTGTGGCCGCGCGCGAGCATGGCTGCCGACACGGGCATTGCGTTGCGGCCGGGCGGCTCTCTTGAATTCACCTTGGGACACAACGTGCGTTCCAAAACCGAGGTGGACGCGGTGATGCAGCAGGCTAATGGCGCGGGCGCCACCGTGGTCAAAGCGGCAGGCGATACCTTCTATGGCGGCTACGCGGGCTACTTCATGGATCCGGACGGGCATTTGTGGGAAGTGGTCTACAACCCTCAGATGCTGCCTTAGGAATAGTCGCGTAGCGCTCTGTTACGGTGACAAAGGGGCGCTTCCTTTAAGCTCCGCGAGTCTCAATTCTGATGGAGCTGGCGCATGTTCAAGCCCTTGATTTCCGTGGCGTCGATGGTTGCATTGTTGGGAATGGGCGGCATGGCCCGGGCCCAGGACCTGGTCCTGCCTTCCATTCCCGAAGCCACGGATGCGATCGTCGACATGCTGGCGGACACGGGCATGCCGCGGCCGTCCAAGGTCAAGCTTGGAACCTGCATCCCTGCGGTGGACGCCACCTATCCGGGCCAGGTCGCCTGCACGGTCGCGGTGACCCTGGGGGCTGCGGTCAACGAGAACCAGATGGATTTCTACAAGCAGGACGGCAAGTGGAAAGCGCAGCCCAGCGTTTCCCAGGATAAGCTGCCGTTTCCTGATCCCAAGCTGGATTGAGAACGACCTCCGGCGTGGCGACGGGCACAGGCACTTCAACCAGGAGAAAGTCATGCCGTTCGTCAGTATCCGCATTACCCGCGATGGCGTTACCGCCGAGCAGAAAGCGCAGGTCATCCGCGAAGTCACCGAGACGCTCGAACGCGTGCTGCACAAGCCGCCGGAGTGGACGCACGTCGTGATCGAGGAAATCGACACGGACAACTGGGGCTTCGGCGGGGTGACGACGACCGAGATGCGGGCGGGCAGGGTGCCGACGCCGGGCGCCAAGCCGCAAAGTGGCGGCTAGGGACAACTACCCGCCGTGCCAGGCCTGGGCCATGCCCCAGGCCTGTGAGCCGCAAGGGCTTTGGCGCTATTGGGGCTGACGCTCCAGCGCCATGGCCGGCTTTTGCAGCTTGCGATAGGCCATAACCAAGGTCAGGGAAAACAAGGAAACCAGCAGCGCCGCCGCGGGCAGTTGCGGCAGCGCGTCCCGCGGGAAGACATAGGCCAACAGCGGAAACGCGTACACGGCGGGCATGCGCATCTCGAACAGGCGCAGCAGCAGCCACATCAGCGCCAGGTCCAGCAGGACCACCGTCATCCAGTCCTCGACCGTCAGATAGAGCGCCACGCCGACAGCGGCCGACAGGGTCAGCACAGCAGTCTGCTTGAACAGCATGCGCCACGAGTACATCTTCATGTGCAGGGACTCGTACACCACCACGGCCACTGGCGGCAGTACGGCCAGGTGCGTATTGCCGGCGAGCGCGGCGATGCCGATTCCGGCCAGGCTGATGGCGGCATAGGCAGCCATCAGCCTGGGCTGGACGGAAGCGGTGCGATCCGTGCTGGCGCGCAGCCGTCCCAGCATCACGCCCAGCATCAGTAGCAGGGTGCTGATCACAATGGCGGCAATGAATGACGGTTCGGTGGCGTTGGTCACCACCGGCAAAAAGCCCGTGGCCAGGGCAGGCGCCAAGCTGTAGCGCAGCAGCAGGAAGAACAGCAGCATCGCCGCCAGGACGAGCGCCAGTTTGGCGGTATAGGGTATCGCCAGCAGGTTGATGCCAAAGCCCATCAAGGCCGTTGCCGTGGGCCAAAGAAAGATCTTCTCGGGATGGCGCATCCAACCGGACTCGCGGTAGACCCACAAGGCGATTGCCATGGCGGCGATCTCGGGCAGCACGATCTCGCGATCGTTCCAGACGGCGGCGGCCGCGACCATTGCAGCGATGAACGCGAAGGCGCAGAAATACGACAGGCGTGCCTGGCGAGGCGTGAGCGTTGCTTGCTGCATGGCGGAACCCTTTTCGAAAATGCGCCTGGCCCGCTGCGGTACACGAGGCAGTCGGGGCAATACGATGGCGTCAGTTTCAAGCTTGACACGATGGGAAGGTCAAGCGGCGGGGTTCAGCAGGCGCATTTCGCGGGCCCGTGCCGGGCCCGGCACGCTTACCCCTGCTGGCTCATGATGCTCAAGGCCACCGCCTCGGCGATCTTGATGCCGTCCACGCCCGCCGAGAGGATGCCGCCGGCATAGCCCGCGCCTTCGCCAGCCGGGAACAGGCCTTGGGTATTGAGGCTTTGCAGAGTCTCGTTGTCGCGCTTGATGCGGATGGGCGACGAGGTGCGGGTTTCGACGCCGGTGAGCACGGCGTCGTGCATGCCGAAACCCTTGATGGTCTTGTCGAAGACGGGCAGCGCTTCGCGGATGGCGCTGATCGCGAATTCGGGCAGCGCGGCGGCCAGGTCGGTCAGGTGCACGCCCGGCGTATATGAGGGCTGCACGGAGCCGAATTCGGTCGAGGCCCGGCCGGCGATGAAATCGCCGACCAGTTGGCCTGGTGCGCTGTAATTGCGGCCGCCCAGCTCGAACGCCTGGGATTCCCATTTGCGCTGGAAATCCACGCCCGCCAGCACATGTTCGGGGTAATCGACCTCGGGCGAAATCCCGACCACGATGCCCGCGTTGGCGTTGCGCTCGTTGCGCGAGTACTGGCTCATGCCGTTGGTGACGACACGGTCGGGTTCGGACGTGGCAGCCACCACCGTGCCACCCGGGCACATGCAGAAGCTGTAGACCGAGCGTCCGTTGCTGGCATGATGCACCAGCTTGTAATCCGCCGCGCCCAGGATGGGGTGGCCGGCGTTGGGGCCGAAGCGGGCGCGGTCGATCAGCGACTGCGGATGTTCGATCCGGAAGCCGATCGAGAAGGGCTTGGCTTCCATGAACACGCCCTGGTCGTGCAGCATCTGGAAGGTGTCGCGCGCGCTGTGGCCGATGGCCAGCACGACGTGGTCGGCCTCAATGTGCTCGCCGCCGGCCAGGGTCACGCCGGTGACGCGGCCGTTTTCCCGATGCAGCGTTTCGACCCTGCTGGAGAAGCGGACTTCGCCGCCCAGCTTGGTGATGGTGTCGCGCATGACTTCCACCATGCCGACCAGACGGAACGTGCCGATGTGCGGCTTGCTCACGTACAGGATTTCTTCGGGCGCGCCGGCCAGGACGAATTCCTTGAGCACTTTTTCGCCGTAGTGCTTGGGGTCCTTGATCTGGCTGTACAGCTTGCCGTCGGAGAAGGTGCCGGCGCCGCCTTCGCCGAATTGCACGTTCGAATCGGGGTTCAGGATGCGCTTGCGCCACAGGCCCCAGGTGTCCTTGGTCCGTTCGCGCACGGCCTTGCCGCGTTCCAGGATGATGGGCTTGAAGCCCATCTGCGCCAGGACCAGCCCGGCGAACAGCCCACAGGGGCCGGTGCCGATGACGATGGGGCGCTTGCTCAGGTTGGCGGGCGCCTGGGCGACGAACTTGTATTCGGTGTCGGGAGTGGGCTTGACGTTGCGGTCGTCGTGATAGCGCTTGAGCAGCGCCGTTTCGTTTTCGACGTCGACGTCCAGCGTGTAGATCAGCAGGATGTTGTGCTTCTTGCGCGCGTCATAGCTGCGGGAGGCAACGGTGTAGCCGCGCAGATCGCTGGCCGCTACACCCAGTTTCTTGAGAATCGCGGCAGGCAATTCTTCGGGCGTGTGATTCAACGGCAGCTTGATTTCAGACAGTCGCAACATCTTTGGTCCAGATAAATGGGCGAGCACAACGTCGCCAAACGCGAATTGTACTGGACCGCAGGCCGGGGGCCGCGGCGTATCCGGCGCCGCTCAGGGGCCGGGAGGGCTGGTGCGCGCATCGCGCCGCACCGCCTGCGGCGGCATGCCGAAGCCGCGCAGAAAAGCCTCGCGCAAGTGGCGGCGGTCGCGAAAACCGGTTTCCCTGGCCACCACTTCCAGCGGATGCCGGCTGCTTTCTATCATCAGCCGGGCGGCTTCCAGCCGCAGCCCCTCGATGGCCTTGGCGGGCGACTGGCCGGTCTCGGCCGTGAATACACGGCTGAACTGGCGCGGGCTCAGGCTGGCGGCCTGGGCCAGATCCTCCACGCTCAAGGGACGGGCGAGGTTGCGCCGGGCATGTTCCAGCGCCTGCTGGATGCGGTCGGACTTGGGCGCGAGCCTGAGCATTTCCGAGTGCTGTGATTGCCCGCCGGAACGGCGCTGATGCATGACCAGCCGGTGCGCCACCGCGCGCGCGAGTTCCGCGCCCAGGTCCTTCTCCACCAGCGCCAAGGCCAGGTCCATTTCCGCCGTCATGCCGGCGGAGGTCCAGACCGCCCCGTCGGCGATGTAGATGCGGTCGGCCTCGACCTGCGCGCGGGGGTGGCGCTGCTGCAAGGCGTCGGCCCAGTACCAGTGCGTGGTGGCGCGCCGCTCGTCCAGCAAGCCCGCTTCGGCCAGCAGGAATGCGCCGGTGCACAGGCCGGCGACGCGGCGCGAGCGTGGCGCGAGTTTCTCCAGCAGCCGGGGGAGTTCGGGCGAGACGCGCCTGGACAGGGGCGAAAGCACGCCGGCCACCAGCCAGGTGTCGGCCTGGCTGCGGGCGGTGAGCGGACGGGCCTGCACCGTCAGGCCCGCCGAGGCGCGCACCGCGCCGTCCAGGGCGTAGCTTTCCACGGCGTAGAAGGGCTCGCGCGCCACCGCGTTGGCGAGTTCGAATACGGCCTGCGTGCCCAGGCCGATGATTTGGAAGCCTTCGGGAAGTATGTAACCGATGCGGTGCATGGGGCGTCCTGGCGGGTTCTGGCCCCGCATATGTCCAGCGTTGATGTCCTTATTTACGACTGTATACGTCATTTACGCCATGCGCTGCAAGCCGCAACATGGCTCCCATCGCAACCCCTCTTTGTGAGTCCCAACATGGCACAAACCCAACTCGGCACCGCCCTCGTCACGGGCGCATCCAGCGGCATCGGCGCGCTGTACGCGGAAAAATTGGCGCAGCAGGGCTACGACCTGATCCTGGTCGCCCGCAACCGCGAGCGTCTGAACACGCTGGCCAGCGGCATCAGCACCCGCAGCGGCCGCGCGGTGGAGGTATTGGCGGCGGACCTGGGCGACCGCGCGTCGCTGGCCCGCGTCGAAGACCAGCTGCGCCAGGACGCCAGCATTGCCTTGCTGGTGAACAACGCCGGCATCGGCACGCATACGCCGCTGCTGCAAAGCGACGTGGAGCAGATGACGCGCATGGTCGATCTGAACGTCACCGCGCCGATGCGGCTGACCTATGCGGCGGTGCCGGGCTTCGTCGCGCGAGGCCGGGGCGCCATCATCAATATCGCTTCCATCGTGGCGCTTGCGCCCGAAGTCCTGAACGGCGTCTATGGCGGCAGCAAGGCGTTCGTGCTGGCGTTCAGCCAGTCGCTGCAACACGAGCTGGCCGGGACCGGCGTGCAGGTGCAGGCGGTGTTGCCCGGCGCCACGGCCACGGACTTCTGGGCCATCGGCGGGCGGCCGGTGGAAACATTGGACCAGCGCATCGTGATGCGCGCCGAAGACCTGGTCGATGCCGCCTTGCTGGGCTTCGCGCGCGGCGAGAAGGTCTCCATCCCCTCGCTGCACGCTGGCGAGGAATGGGACGCCTACGAAGCCGCGCGCCTGGCCATGGCGGGGCACCTGTCCAGCAGTACCGTTGCGCAGCGCTACGCGGCCGCGGTCTGAGCCTGCTCCTGGGAAGCTGAAACCATGAAAGCAGTCATAGCCGCTTATGCGCGCTCGCCTTTCCACTTTGCCCGCAAGGGCCGGTTGGCCGGCTTGCGGCCCGATACGTTGGCCGCGCAGGTGGTACAGGGCCTGCTGCGGCGCACGGACCTGGATCCGGCGTTGCTGGAGGACGTGATACTGGGCTGCGCCTATCCGGAAGCCGCGCAAGGCAACAATCTGGCGCGCATCGTCGGCCTGCTGGCCGGCCTGCCCCTGGAGGTGGGCGGCATGACCGTGAACCGCTTCTGCGGTTCGTCGATGCAGGCGGTGCACATCGCGGCGGCGCAGATCGAGGCCGGCATGGGCGAGGCCTTTCTTTGCGTGGGGGTGGAGTCGATGACGATGGTGCCGCAGGGCGGCTTCAACTTTTCGCCCAACCCCGAGCTGCAGGCGTCCAGCGACGCCTACCTCTCCATGGGCGAGACGGCGGAGAACGTGGCGCAGCGTTGGAACGTCAGCCGAGCCGACCAGGAACTGCTGGCGCTGCAATCCCACCGCAAGGCCGCCGCGGCGCGCGAGCAGGGCTTGCTGGCGGCCGAGATCGTGCCCATCCGCTTGCCGGACGGCGAGGTGGTCGATGCCGACGGCTGCATCCGTCCGGGTACCACGCTGGACGCATTGGCGGGACTCAAGCCCGCGTTCCGCGCCGATGGCGTGGTCACGGCGGGCACCTCGTCGCCGCTGACCGACGGCGCGGCGGCGGTGCTGGTTGCCAGCGACGGCTTCGCGGCGCGTCACGGCCTGGAGGCGCTGGCGCGCATCCGCAGTTTCGCGACCGTGGGCGTGGACCCGGCCGTCATGGGCATAGGTCCGATACCTGCCACGCGCAAGGCGCTGGCGCGCGCGGGGCTTGCGGCGGCCGACCTGGACGTGGTGGAGATAAATGAGGCGTTCTCGTCGCAGGCCCTGGCTTGCGTCCGTGAGCTGGGCCTGGACATGGCCCGGGTCAACATCGACGGAGGCGGCCTGGCCATCGGCCATCCTTTGGGCGCCACGGGCGCGCGCATCACCGGCAAGGCTGCGGCGTTGCTGGCGCGCAGCCAAGGGCGCTATGCGCTGGCCACGCAATGCATAGGCGGCGGCCAGGGCATCGCCACGGTGCTGGAACGGCCCTGAACCCGATCGACAGCCGGACCTCATCGAACCATGCGCACGCATGCCTCCATTTCCCTTGGCCGCGATGCGGCCTTTGCCTTAACGGGGGCCTTGGCCCGAGCGCGGGGCAGTTGGGCTTGTTCTTCGCGTGCATGGCGCTCGGATGCGCCGCGCTGATGGCGGGCAAGCGCCGGCGGTAGTACCTTCCTGATTCTCGACAACCTGTACAGAGGACACATTCAATGCTGCGCTCCCCCGAAACCATAGAAAGTCTCTTCGAACGCCAGCGCGGCACGCTGCCGGACACCTTCGGCGTGCGGCCGCTGTCCATCGAGGAAGGACGCATGTCCATGGAAATGACGGTGGCGCCGTGGATGATGGCGCCCAATGGTTATCTGCACGCAGCCTCGCAGGTGATGCTGGCCGATACCTGCGCCGGCTACGCCACCCTGGCGCATCTGCCCGCAGGGGCCAAGGGCTTCACCACGCTGGAGCTGAAATCGAACTTCCTGGGCACCGCGCGGGAAGGCGTGCTGACCGTCGAGGCGGTGGCGGAACACATGGGCCGCACCACCCAGATCTGGTCGGCGACCGTGGTCGACGCAAGCGGCCGCAAGCTGTCGCTGTTCCGTTGTTCGCAGATCATCCTCTGGTGAGCGCGCGGCCCGAAGATGGGCCGCAATGGTAGAACCCGCAAGCCATTCCAGTCCCTTCGTCCGTTTCTCAGACGGATTCAGCCTTGGTTCCCGCGAGTGCCCTCGATAAGCTGCAACGTCGGCTTTCAGGGCCGGCGGCCACGGAGGACGCTGTCCATCCACGACATCCGGCGCTGTTGGCATCCCTGAAGCTGTGGTCTGGTTGTCCATTGACAACCTGTTTGAATGTCTTCATACTGGATACCAATGATGGCTCGTCCGTCCCATCCCAAGAAAGAGGTAGAGGCAGCGCTGCGCCTTGCCGAAGAATGCGGCTGGCGCGTGGAAGTTGGCGGCAGCCATGCCTGGGGGCGGATCTATTGCCCCAGCAATCTGGCGGACTGCCGTTGTGGCGAATTCTGCATCACCAGCATCTGGAGCACCCCGAAGAACCCCGGCAATCATGCGCGCGCCTTGCGGCGCGTCGTAAACAATTGTAGTGCGCACCGCCGGTTGCCCGAAGCAGACGGCGGCGCATGGGAGTAGTGCGATGGAATACACCTTTACCTTGAAGTACCAGCTTGCGGACGTCGATCACGACATCGATGCGCTGGTCGAACGCCTGGGGGCGGCCGGTTGCGACGATGCCCTGGTTGGCACCGGGCTGCCGGGGCGCATTGCGCTGGCGTTCACCCGCGAATCTGAAAGCGCGGAAGCCGCGGTGCGCTCGGCCCTTGGAGACGTCAGGCGCGCGGTTCCAACCGCGAAGCTGATCGAGGCCGCGCCCGATCTGGTGGGCTTGACCGATGTGGCCGAGATCGTCGGGGTTTCCCGCCAGAACATGCGCAAGCTGATGCTGGCGTATCCGGACAGCTTTCCGCTGCCGGTCCACGAGGGCAGCACCTCGATCTGGCACCTGGCGGACGTGCTGGCGTGGTTGCAGGCCAAGGGCGGCTATCCGCAGGTCGAGCAGGTCATGGACGTGGCCCGCGTGGCCTTGCAGGTCAACGCCGCAAAGGAAGGGCAGCGCGTTTCGCGTGCTGCCTCCAAGGAACTGGAAACGCTGGTGTGATGAGCGTTGCGCCTACGTTGGCGCGCCTGCCCGCGCCAGCCTCCTGATTTCGTCCAGGAAGCGCATGGCCGGCCCCGGCAGTATGCCTACACGCCGATGGTAGGCTGAAAATCTGCGCTCATGGTCCAGTCCGTCCACCCGCAGTTCATGGATCAGGCCGGCCTTGAGTTCGGCGCCGTACATGGGTCGTGTCAGCCAACTCACGAAGCCGGAGTACGCGACCAGGCTCTTGATCAGCGGAATCGACGTGCTGGAAACCGCGATGGCCGGCGCGGGCAGGCCCCGGGCCTTGAACAGCGACATGAGCCGGTTGTGCGGCTCTGTGCGTTGCGGCACGAAGCACCAGCGCTCTTCCAGCAAGGCCTCCATGCTCACCGCCGCGTCGCCTTGTCGCGGGTGGCCGGCGCCGACGACGACGTTCATGCTTTCTTGCCATGCGCAGTTGCGCGCAGACACGATGCTGCTGGTCTCGGGCGCTTCCGGGGCGATTACCAGGTCGACCTGATAGCTGTCCAGCGCCGTAGCCAATTCGTCCCAGATCCCCTCGACCACATCGATGGCGATGCCAGGCCACTTAGCCAGGAACGCCTCCAGCGCCTTGGGGATGAAGAGGGCGGACGCGCCCGCGGTGACGCCCAGGCGCAGCGCGCCTGTCGCCAGGCCGCGCATGCGGTTCATTTCATCGCGAGCGATCTTTTCTTCGCGGCATAGCAGTTGCGCGTGCGGCGCCAGGGCCTTGCCGTATGCCGTCAGGCGCATGCCGCCGGAATGCCGCTCGAACAGCGGTTCGCCGACAGCCGCTTCAAGACGCTTGACGATGCGGCTGAGAGCGGGTTGCGTCAGGTTCATTTTGTCCGCTGCCTTGCCGAGTGAGCCTTCGTCCAGCACCGCAAGGAACGCGCGCAATTCATTGAGGTTGTATGCCATACCGAAATGTAATGACTTATGCGCTAAATAACAATTTTCAGGAATGAGGAGCGGCCTCACACTCTCTCCATCCAATACGGCCTGTCCCGCGGTCGGCAACTGAGCAGGGACATGCGCGGCATACACACATGGAGAGTAGCGGCATGCAGAAACGTTTGTTCCTGAAAGCGCTGTTTGTACTGGCGGCCGGCTCGGGCGCGGCGGCCTGTTGGGCCCAGGCCAGCGACAAGCCCATTGAATGGGTCCATCCCTATCCCGTGGGCGGGGGCTCCGACGCCATTGCGCGCAAGCTGGCCGAAAGCGTGGGCGCGCAGATGGGGCGCAGTTTCTTCGTCAGCAACAAGCCGGGCGGGGCCACCAACATCGCCGCGGCCTATGTGGCCAATACCCGCGCCAATGGCAACATCGTCTTCACGGGCGACTTCGCCACCCTGGCGGCCAATCCGCATCTGTTCGCCAGCCTGCCTTACGACAGCGCCCGGGACTTCGTCTCGGTCGGCCTGTATGCCCGCTATCCGATACTGCTGGTGGTCTCCAGCAAGGTGCCGGCCAGCAACCTGGACGAGTTCCTGCAATGGGCGCGCGCCAATCCGGACAGCGCCAATTTCGCCAGTTCCGGCGTGGGCTCTCCCCAGCACCTGGCCGCCGAACTGTTCCGCGAGCGCACCGGCTTGAAAATGACGCACGTCGCTTACCGCGGCGGCGCGCCGGCGGTAACGGACTTGATGGCAGGCGCGGTGTCCTTCGCCTTGATGGACGCTTCCACGGTGGTGCCTCAGATGAAGACGGGCAGGCTCAAGGTGCTGGGCGTGGCCAGCCCGCAGCGGATGAAGAATTTCCCGGACATCCCCACGCTGCATGAACAGGGCTTGAAGGATTTTGAGGCGTTCGCGTGGCAGGGCATGCTGGTTCCCGCCGGCACCCCCCGCGCCACCGTGGACGCGTTGAACCAGGGGCTGGCGGCGGCGCTGAAGACGCAGGCGGTCATCGATTTCTACGCCAACATCGCGGTCGAACCCTGGTTCAGTTCGCCGGACCAGATGGCAAGCTTCGTGGCGGGCGAGAACAGCCGCTGGGGCAAGATCATCCGCGAACGCGGCATCACCCTGCAGTAGGTGCGGCGTGCTGTTGACGATGGAGGATTACCGAAACCGGGCCAGCAAGGTGCTGCCCCGTTTCGTGTTCGAGTTCGTGGACGGGGGCGCGGAGCACGAAACCTGCCTGCGGGCCAACCGGGAAGACTTCGAGCGGATCCGGCTGACGCCGCGGGTGCTCAGGGATACCCGAGAAGTCGACGCTTCGGTTGAGGTGTACGGATCGGTCTGGCGGCAACCGTTTGCGCTGGCGCCCACCGGCCTGAATGGCGTGATCCGCCCCGGCGGCGACGGCATGCTGGCGCGGGCGGCGGCGGAAATGGGCGTGCCGTTTGTCCAGTCCACCGCCTCGAACCAGCGGGCCGAGGACGTGCGCGCCATCGCTGGCGGCGGCGAACAATGGCTGCAGCTATATGTAATGCAGGACCGCCGGCTGGCCGAACAGCTCGTGCGCCGGGCGCGCGCGGCGGACTACCGTGCGCTGGTCCTGACGGCTGACGTGCCGGTGGGCGGCAGGCGCTGGCGCGATGTGCGCAACGGCTTTTCCATGCCGTTCCGGATCACGCCTCGGATCGCCTGGGACGTGGCGCGGCGGCCCGGGTGGGCGCTGCGCATGCTGCGCGGTGGCCCGCCGCGCTTCGTGAACCTGGCTGCACACGCCGACGAATCCCTGTCCATGGAAGTGCAGGCATCCCTGCTTGCGCGCAGCATGGACCGTTCATTGACCTGGGACAGCCTGCGCTGGCTGCGCAGCCTGTGGGATGGCCCCTTGCTGTTGAAAGGCGTGCTGCATCGCGAGGATGCCGTCCTGGCGGCGCGGCATGGCGTGGACGGCCTCATCGTGTCCAACCACGGCGGCCGCCAACTGGATGCCGCGCCGTCGTCGATCAGCGTGCTGCCCGGGATCGTCGACGCGGTCGCCGACCGCATCCCGGTATTCCTGGACAGCGGCGTGCGCAGCGGCGCGGACATCGTGCGTGCCCAGTCTCTGGGGGCGCGCGCCGTATTCATCGGGCGGCCCGCGCTGTATGGCCTGGCTTGCGGCGGCGCGCAAGGTGTGGCCGATGTGATGCGTTTGCTGGCGGAAGACTACGAGCGCACCATGATCCTGTCGGGACGGACAGGCGCTTGTGACGCGCGGCGGGAGCAGGCATAGCCTTACCTTTGCGCCCGCGCCGCCGTCGCTCTTACAATGCCCCATTCATCACCTCACCAGGAGTCATTCGCCATGCGCCACTGATGCCGCCGTCTTCGCGACGGCCAGTCTCCACCCACCCCCAAAGAGCAGGGGGAGTTCTTGGCATCCTTGGAATTGCACATGACGAATCCCTATATCGCGCTGGAAGGCGTGTCTTATGTTCTGCCGGACGGCAGAACATTATTCTCCGGTCTCGACGAACAGTTCGACCTGCGGCCTGCCGGGCTGGTGGGCCGCAATGGCGTGGGCAAGAGCGTGCTGGCCCGCATTCTTGCCGGACAACTGCCGCCGGCCCACGGCCGCTGTCTGCGTTCGGGCAGCGTGCATTACCTGGCCCAGCAGGCGGCGCCTGGCGCGGCGGAAACCGTGGCCGGCCTGGCGGGCATGCAGGCCACGCTGGCTGCGCTGGGACGCATCGAAGCGGGTAGCGCCGCCGCCGAGGACTTCGACATCGTGGGCGAGCGCTGGGATGCGCGCCTTGCGTTGCAGCAGGAACTGGAGCGCTGCGGCCTGGGCCACCTGGATGCCGCGACGCCGGCCGCCGCGCTCAGCGGCGGCGAGGCCATGCGTGTCGCCCTGATCGGCGCCTTGCTGTCGGACGCCGACTTCCTGATCCTGGACGAACCCACCAACCACCTGGACAGGCCGAACCGGCTGGCCCTGGCCGAACAGCTGCGACGCTGGCCGCGCGGTTTGCTGGTGATCAGCCACGACCGGCAATTGCTGGAGGCGATGCAACGCATCGTGGAATTGTCGCCGCTTGGGATGCGCGGGTATGGCGGCGGCTACAGCTTTTATGCGCAGCGCAAGGAAGAGGAACGGGGCCGCGCGCTGTCGCTGCTGGAGCAGCGCAAGCATGAGCGCCAACGCGAAGAACAGGCCCTGCGCGAACAGCGCGAACGCCAGGAGCGCCGCCAGGCGCGCGGCAACCGGCAGGCGCGCGACGCCAATCAGGCCAAGATCCTGCTGGGCCGGCAGAAGGCGCGCAGCGAAACCTCCGCCGGCAAGCTGCGTCGCCAGCATGAGGCCGCCAGCGAGCAGCTTGTCTTGCGCGTGCGCGAGGCGGCTGGGCAGATCGACGAGCAGGACGCCATCGTGTTGCATGCGCCGCCAGCCGCAATGCCAGCGCAGCGGCGCGTCGCCGAGCTGGACGCGGTGGAGCTGCCGTTCGTCCCGGCCGCCACGCGCCGCATCGATCTTGCGCTGGGCGGGCGGCAGCGCGTGGGCGTGGTCGGTCCGAACGGTTGCGGCAAGTCGACCTTGCTCAAGGTGCTGGCGGGACAGCTGCAGGCATCGGGCGGAACCTGCCGAGTCGCGGCAAAGGCCGTGTATCTGGATCAACGATTAGCCATGCTGGCGCCGCAGCAGTCCGTGCTGGCGCAGCTGCAAGCGGCCAATCGCGGCGCGACGCAAGCCGACTTGCGCACGCGCCTGGCCCAGCTGGGGCTGGACGCGCGCAAGATCGCGGCGCCCAGCGGTGAACTCAGCGGAGGAGAGCGCCTGAAGGCCGCGCTGGCCTGCGCGCTGTACGCGGACCCGCCCGCGCAGCTGCTGTTGCTGGATGAACCCAGCAATCACCTGGATCTGCCGTCGATGCAGGCATTGGAGGCGATGCTGCGCGCCTACCGGGGCGCCCTGGTCGTGGTGTCCCATGACGACGCGTTCATGGACAGCCTGGACCTGACGCACCGGCTGGCCGCGGGCAGCGGCGGCTGGCGCATGGAAACTATCTGATCGACAGTTCCAGGATGTCGTCGCCGGCGTCATCGCGTTCTCCGGTGGGCGTCCAACCCAGGTGGCGGTAGAAGCCATGGGAGCGCACGGCGGGATCGCTGGCGCAGGCGAGGAACAGGCGTTCGTGTCCCAGGCTTGCCAGATGCTGGACCATCAACCGCAGCAGCGCCTTGCCTGCGCCCTGGTTTTCGCTTTCGGGCAGCAGGGCCAGCACCACGATTTCACCGGTCTCGCGGTCGCCGAAGCAGTAGCCCGTCACACGGCCGTCCGCACAGGCGACGAAGCCACGCAAATCGCCCGCGCGTACGCCGGCGGCCCAGTTGTCCTCGGTGATGCCCAATGTGCGCAGTTCCTCCACGGAAAATGCGTTCTCTCTGGTCTGGCCTCGGATCGTCACGCAGGCAGGGACGTCGTCGGCGGTGGCGGGGCGGAATGTCAATGTGCTCATGTCCGCATATTGACACCCTGTGCGCAATCGTGGCGAGCGGTAACACTCCGCGCGTCCCGGCGGCATTAACATCGTCCGCTTCAATCCGCGCACTGCAGGGTGTAGGCATGCTCGAGTCCGTACTCGCGCCATGGGCACTCACCGGCCGGCTGTGGCTGCGGTTCTGGCCGCAATTGATGGCGCTGGTGCTGGCAGGCACGCTGGCCCGCGATGTGCTGCTGTGGGTGGCGGCGCAGACCGGCTTCGCCAACCATCTCGCCGGCCTGGCCGTGCTTACGCTGGTGGCGCTGGCTCAGTTGGTGACCACCGTCGCGATGTTTCTCGTGCTGCTGCCGGGGCTGCCGGCCTTGCGCGGCGCGCAGGAAGCGGCGCGCGCCGGGCAGGCGGAGACGGGCGGGAGCAGAGGGCGGCTGGGGCAGGCGTTGACGGTGGCCTTGCTGCCGTTCTTCGCCTACTACGCGGCCTGGGGCTTTCTGGGCGACATCGTGCGGCAATACTCGCGCCTGGCCTACGGGCTGGATCCGCTGGGCGAGCACGGCAATGTGCTGGACGCGCTGGATTCCCGCTGGCTGCTGGTCTCGGTGGCGATTTCGTGGCTGGTGCGCAAGGCGGCGGTGACGGCGCGCGACCGCACGGGCAAGGGCCGCTGGCAATGGCTGGTGGTGCTGTGCGAAACCAACTGGGTGCTGATCGGCTTGTACGTCATCAGCCGCTGGAAGGACCAGGCGTGGCAGTGGCTGGCCGACCGGCGCGGCCTGGAGGCGTTGCTGCAGTCCCTGATGAACATGCTGACGCCCGTCACGAATGCCTGGGCGGCGGGCATGACGCCCGTGGAGGCGCAAGGGCCCGGCCTGGGCACGACGCTGATCAGCCTGTTCTTCTATGCCTTGTTGCCGGTGATATGGCTGGTGATGGCCGCGTTGGTCTATGGCTATGACGTGCGCGACGATGCCGATCTCAGGCGCTATGAACGGCTGCAACGGCTGGGCGACCGCTACCGCGCCGTGCCGCGTTTTCTGCGCGATTTCATCGAGCATTTCGTGGCCGGCTACCGCAAGCGTTATCTGCCGCTGGCCAGCGGCGTGCGGTTGGCCTTTCACAGCAGCGCGCTGCTGCTGGTCACGCTCATCGTGGGCTACCGCCTGATCGACTGGGGCGCCGCGTGGCTGTGGTACGGCGCGGCGCGCCTGATCGGTCCGAACGACCTGGATACCTGGCAGGTGCTGGCGCATGGCGTTTCGCTGCTGTTCGGCAGTCCGTTCCGCGATTCTTCCACGGGCCTGCTGATCGAGCCCCTGCGCATCTGCTTTCTTGCCGCCGTGCTGGAATGCGCTTACGCACCCTGGAAGATGCGCAGCGCGGCGCCCGCGCCCGCGGCATGAGTCAGCCGGCAGGATCCGGCGGCGCGAAGCGCAGGTAGGCGGGCCGCTCGGCATCGATGGACACGGTGATCGACCAGGGCGCGGCTGCGTCGGCAGGCACCATGAAGGCTTCCATGATTTCGACGCTGGCGCCGGGGGCGGCGCCGCTGTGGGCCGCAGCCACGCAGCCGCGCGCGGTGCCGCGCGGCAGGCGCAAGGCCGGGGCGATGGCGGGCAGCCAGGTGCGCCCCTGCGCATCATGCAGCGCAATGCGGCAGCCGCGCCAGCGCGTGGGCAGATCGGCAGATTGCACCTGCACGGAGAAGGCGGCCAGCGCGGCGCGCGAACCGGGCTGCCAGCCCCTGCCGGCCGGCGGCTCCAGCACCGCGAATTGCCGCAGCTGCCATTGCGCGCCGCCTAGCGGCGCCTGCGCGCCAGCCGCTATCTCGCGCGGCCGCAGTTCGCGGCCCTCGAGCCAGCGTGCCACGCTGTCGCGGGCGCTCCAGTACAGCGTCAGGGCCAGCAAGATGGGCAGCAACCAGAGGCTGCGGCGGCGCCAGCGGCGTTCGCTCGCGGCCGCATCATTCATGGGGCGGCCTCCTGTTCGAGATCGTAGCTGGTGGCGCTGACGGGCCGGCCGGAGGCGTCCAGCGGGATGTCGTCCAGCGCAATGCGCACCTGCGAATCCAGGCGCGGGTCATAGCGCGCGGACAGCAGCAGCGTGGCGTTGCGCGCCTGATCGGGCCGGATCTCGAACACCAGCCGCACGGTGCGCGGCAGGCCCGGTTCCACTGCGTGGGGCGGCTGGTTGCGCGCGAGCACGAGACGGTCCGTGTGGCGGTAGGCCAGGCCGTCGGGTCCGAGCCAGGCGGCTTCGCCGACAGTGGCCGACGTGTCCCGGGCCGCCAGGCGCAGCCAGACGATGGCCCATACGCCGCCCGTCGTGCGCGTCTGCGTAGCGCTCAGGCTGCGGTAGTGCAATTGCTGCGCGAACTGCACGCGCTCCACGGTGACGTCGAACTGCCTGGCGCTCACCGTCTGTCCCATTGCGCCGCTTGCCGTGATGGGTCCGGTCAGCGCCATGTAGCGGGGCGTGCTGCGCTGCATGGCGTACAGGGCCAGCGCGGCGGCCAGCACCAGCAGCAGCGTGCCCAGCCGCGCGCTCATGGCGCTGACTCCGGTGCGCCGTCCGGGGCTATCGGCAACTCGATCCGGCCCACGTTCGCGGGATTGAACCAGCCCGGCGCGCCATACAGATTGTCGACGGGCTTGTAGATCTTGCTCTGCAGGGCAAGCGCGGTGCGCACGGGCGCCGCGGCCGCGGGCGGCAGCATCCAGACGAAGGCCATGCGCTCGGGCAGGCCGGGCTGCAGATAAGGCATTTGCTGCGAGTCGCGCAGGCCGACCACCATGGGCTTGCCGGCAGCCGCTCCCAGCGGCGCATTCCAGCGCAGCAGTCCGAGATAGTCGGCGCTCGATTCGGCCGTGCGGTTGGTGAGGTCGGCCTCGACCACCAGCGCGGTGGCACCTGGCTTGATCGGCACGCCGTAGACCTTGGGGGTGGACGCGGTCCAGGCGCGGCGCGGCACCACCTGCCACTGGCCGGTCTGGATCGAGACATCTGGGCCATATACCGGTTCGGACGCGCGGTTGAGCTTGCCGTAGGCGCCGTAAATCGCGACGCTGGCCGCGGCGAGCAGAGAGCCTATGCCTGCCAGGCTGGCGGCGATACGGGCTCTGAGCGAGTGCAGTACGCGCATCCGAACTCCAGGCGCGCAGATGGCGCGCATCGGGAATCCCAGATCGTAGGCGCGCTGCTCCTGGCGGGTTCTGTCCTTATGTTTCCATGCATGTCGCGCATGGCGTTGCCGCGTGCGGCGGCCAATTTTTGAAACAATTCGCCGGGAGCATGCCTCAGAACAGGTTCAGCGCCCGCGCCACCCACCAGCCCAGGGCGATCGCGACGCCGATCAGCAGCGTCCTGCGCAGGCCGCCGCCCTTGGGCGGCACGGCGCCCGGCGGCAGGCCCGTGTTCGGGGCGGACTGAACGGATGCCGCCGGGGCGCGGGTCGGCGCCGGGTCATCGGTCTCGATCACGAATTCAGGCTTGGCGTCCTGCGGCTTCAATCCCGGCGCCAGGTTTTCCACGTCCACGCCGGCATTGCGCAGCATGTCCCACAGGCCGCCGTCGCCCTGGCCGGCGCGCAATGCCTCGATGCGTTCGCGTTCGGCGCGCGGCACGTCGTCCAGGCTGTCGTACTTGCGGCCATTGACCGTGACCGCGCCGTTCTTGATCTCGACCTTGAAGGACTCGCCGTTTTCGGTGCCGGCATAGCTCCAGGTCTCGTTGACCGTGGCGCCGTCCATCCCGCCGTCCAGCAGTGCTTCGATGTTGGCGCGCTGTTCGGGCGTCAGGTCCTGCGCGGCGCTCCAGCTGCGCGTCGTCGTGGTGCTGCGCCAAGTCTTGGTCTTGTCGTTCATTGGATATCCATAGGTGTGCGGATCGCGTCCAGCGCGGCATGCCTTGTCATTAATGCAGAAGGCGTTTTCCTGTCAAGAAAATCAGAACGGCGCGCGGCTTGCCGGAGCGCGGGCGTGCGTTGATATATCAGATCTCCCTGACGATAATTCTTCCACTGTTGCCCGCTAGGAATCGTGATGCAGAAGCCTTACCCCGCCACGGCGGCTGATCGGATACGGCAGACGCTGGAGGATCAGATCGTCAATGCCGAGTTGCCTCCGGGCCTGGCGCTGGACGAGGCGTTGCTGGCGCAACGTTGCGGCGTTTCGCGCACGCCCGTGCGGGACGCCTTGCTGCAGCTTTCGGCCCAGGGCTTCGTGCACATCAAGCCGCGTGTCGGCATCTTCGTGGCGGCGCTGGAACCCGGCGAACTGGCCAATATGTTCGAAACCCTGGCCTATCTGGAAGGGCTGTGCGCGGGGCTGGCCAGCCAGCGCATCACCCAGGCCGGGCGCGCCGAACTGCTGGCTGCGCACCGCGACGCCGAGCCGGCCCGGGCCGCAAGCCGTCCCGGGGGCTACGCCGCGGCGAATCTCGCGTTCCACGACATCCTCTATCGCGCCAGCGGCAACAGCTACCTGATCCAGCAGATCATGGCGATACGCAAGCGCACCCATCCTTACCGGCTGCGGCATTTCGACCAGCCGGGCCGCCTTGCCTGTTCCTGGCGGGAGCACGCCGGCGTGCTGGAGGCGGTGCTGGACGGCGACGAGCGTGCAGCCTCGCAGGCCGCCACCCGCCACATCGTCGAGGGCGGGCAGCAGTTCCGCGAGTTCGCCGAGCGCTTTCCGCAGGGGCTGTACGCCGCGGTAGGCAGCATGCGCGCCGCGGAGCAGGCCGCGCCGGCCGCGGCCACGCTTGCCTGGCTGTATGGCCCGCGCACCGCGGGCAGGCATACCAAGCCGGTCAATTGAACCTTGTCCACCGCGTTTACCGGCGCCGGCCGGGGCGCGATGCTGTCCGGCGTTTTTGCGCCATCGATCAAAAACAGAAGCAGGAGACTAGCCGTGTTCCATCGAGTTGCAGGCCTTGCGGCCGCCTTGTTCATCGCCGCCGCCAGTCCGGCCGCGCAGGCGCAGACCACGCCGGTCAAGATCGTGGTCGGGTTCTCGCCGGGCGGCGGCGTCGATACCTTGGCGCGCCTGTTGGCCCAGGGGCTGGCGCAGGCGATCGACCGGCCGGTGGTGGTGGAAAATCGCGCGGGGGCTGGAGGCACCATCGCCGCCGACGTGGTGGCGCGCGCCGAGCCCGACGGCGCGACCTTGCTGTTGGCGGATACCTCGCTGCTGCTTGCGCCGCACATCTATCCGAAAGTCAATTACCGGATGAACACGAGCTTCACGCCGGTCGCCATGGTGGGCGACGCCGGGCTGGCCTTGGCGGTGCCCGCAGCCAGCCCGGCGCGCACGCTGCCGGACCTGCTGGCCATGGCGCGCAAGGAGCCGGGGCGCTACACCTACGCCTCGGTGGGTGTGGGCTCCATGCATCATCTGGGTGGCGAACTGATCAAGTCCATGGCCGACGTGGATCTGGTGCATGTGCCGTACAAAGGCGGCAGCCCGGCCACCCAGGCGGTCGCATCGGATCAGGTGTCGTCCGCCATTTCCAGCCTGCCGGCGGTGATTCCGCAGGCAAGCGCGGGGCGCATACGCATTCTGGCGGTGCTGGGCGCAGAGCGGTTCCCGGGCTTGCCAGATGTGCCGACCGTGGCAGAGACGCTGCCGGGCTTTGACGCGACCCCGGCGATCTTCCTGCTGGCGCCAGCCAAGACGCCGCCTGCCGCGCTGGCAAGGATCACGCAGGCGCTGCCGCAGGTATTGGCCGACGCCAAGCTGCGGGAAGCTTTCATTGCGCAGGGTTCGCTGGTGCGCTACCAGCCCGCCGACGCGCTCGCCGCGTGGCTGCCCGCGCAGGAGCAGCGCTGGGTCGACCTGATCTCGCGCGCCAAGCTGACCTTCGCCCCTTGAGATTTTCGGTATCCACAGTAGGAGAACCTTTCATGCAGCAAGCAAGCACTCCCACCATCGGCATGATCGTGCCGCCCGCCGCGGGTCTGGTGCCGGCGGATGGGGCGCGGCTCTATCCCGATCTGCCCTTCATTGCCAGCGGGCTGGGGCTGGGCTCGGTCACGCCGGAAGGCTATGACGCCGTGATCGAATCGGTGGTGGACCATGCGCGCCGCCTGCAAGAGCAGGGCGCGGCGGTGGTTTCGCTGATGGGCACCTCGCTCAGCTTCTACCGGGGCGCGGCCTTCAATGCCGCGTTGACCGTAGCGATGCGCGAAGCCACGGGACTGCCATGCACGACCATGAGCACGGCGGTCCTGAACGGATTGCGCGCCCTGGGCGTGCGCCGCGTCGCGTTGGCGACGGCCTATATCGACGATGTGAACGAGCGCCTGGCGGCATTCCTGGCCGAAGAGAGCCTGGTTCCCACCGGCTGCCGCAGCCTTGGCATCACGGGCGTGGAGGCCATGGCGCGCGTGGATACGGCCACGCTGGTCGACCTGTGCGTGCGTGCCTTCGAAGCGGCGCCCGATAGCGACGGCATCCTGCTGTCTTGTGGCGGCTTGCTGACGCTGGACGCCATACCCGAAGTCGAGCGCCGCCTGGGCGTGCCGGTGGTGTCTAGTTCGCCGGCGGGGTTCTGGGACGCCGTGCGGCTTGCGGGGGGAGGGGCCAAGGCAAGGCCCGGATACGGCCGGCTGTTCGACGAGTCCTGACGATAGCGGCTCGCCGGCGGCAAGGCCGCAATCGCGCGCTAGCCGCGCACCGCAGTGACATGAAACCCGCGCAAGCGGGTTTCTTACTTTGTCCTTAATGCAAAACTTATTTTCATGTCAAGAAAATCGATCTGATATGGTCTGTTGAGCGTATCAGATGGCTTAAAAAGCGCATAATGTGCGCACCCTTTCCCAAGCTGCATGTCATGGGGATCGGGTCGATTTTCTGTAAGCGAAGAGCGTGTTGTCACTAGCTCGGCGGTTCGTGTTCCCAGGTTCATGTTCGGTAGCTAGGACAACTTGGAGTATTCACGGAGATGTCTATGACAGAAGACGCAAAGCCGCGCAGGCGGTTCCTGCAGGCGTTGGCCATCGTGCCGGCGTCGACGCTGGCGGTGGGCGCAATGACCACCGGCTGTACCAACGAGCCGGATAGCGCCGCTGCGCGCGCGGCCAAGCCCTACGAACCCACCTACTTCACCAAGGCCGAATGGGCCTTCATCGTGGCCGCGGTGGATCATCTGATTCCCGCCGACCAGTACGGTCCCGGCGCCATCGAGGCCGGCGTGCCGGAGTTCATCGACCGCCAGATGGAAACCCCGTTCGGCCACGGCAAGCTGTGGTACATGCAAGGTCCGTTCCACACCGACCAGGTGCCGGAACTGGGCTACCAGCTGAACCAGAATCCCCGCGAGGTCTACCGCCACGGCATCGAGGCCTGTGACGCCTGGTGCGTGAAGACGCACGGCAAGGTCTATGCCGAACTGGACAAGGCGCTGCAAGAGCAGATCCTCAAGGACCTGCAAGGCGGCAAGATCGAATTCGAGAGCGTGCCCGCCAGGACGTTCTTCAGTTTCCTGCTCTCCAACACGAAGGAAGGTTTCTTCGCCGATCCGATGTACGGCGGCAACAAGAACATGGTGGGCTGGAAGATGGTGGGTTTCCCGGGCGCGCGCGCGGACTTCATGGACTGGGCCGACCAGCCCAACGCGAAGTATCCCTACGGCCCCGTGTCGATCTCTGGGGAGAAGGGTTAAGCCATGGCGATCAAAAAAGACAAAGTCGATGCGGTGCTGGTCGGGTTCGGCTGGACCGGCGCGATCCTCGGCCAGGAGCTGACCGAGGCCGGGTTGCACGTGCTGGCGCTGGAGCGCGGCGCGATGCAGGACACGCCCAAGGACGCCGAGTACCCCAAGGTTGCGGACGAGCTGGCGTATTCCGTGCGCGGCAAGCTGTTCCAGGACCTGTCCAAGGAAACCGTGACCATCCGCCATGGCGTGGACGATGTGGCCGTGCCGTACCGGCAGAACGGTTCGTTCCTGCTGGGCACGGGCGTGGGCGGGGCGGGCTTCCACTGGAACGGCATGCACTATCGCGTGTTGCCCGAAGAGCTGGAGCTGCGCACCCGCTACGAAACGCGCTACGGCAAGAGCTTCATTCCTGAAGGCATGACCATCCAGGATTTCGGCGTGACCTATGACGAGCTGGAGCCGTACTTCAGCAAGTTCGAATACGTCTGCGGCACCTCCGGCAAGGCCGGCAACCTGAACGGCCAGATCGTCGAAGGCGGCAACCCGCTGGAAGGCAAGCGCAGCAAGGAATTCCCGCTGCCGCCCCTGACCACCACCTACGGCGCCCAGCTGTTCGACAAGGCGGCGCGCGAAGTCGGCTTCCATCCGTATCCGGCGCCCGCGGCCAATGCCTCGGGTCCGTACACCAACCCATATGGCGTGCGCCTGGGGCCCTGTAATTTCTGCGGTTTCTGCGAGAACTACGGCTGCTACATGTATTCGAAGGCCTCGCCGCAGACCACCATTCTGCCGGTGCTGCTGAAGAAGCCCAACTTCGAACTGCGCACGCATTCGCACGTGATCAAGGTCAATCTGGATTCCAGCGGCAAGAAGGCCGTGGGCGTGACCTACATCGACGCGCAAGGCCGCGAAGTGGAGCAGCCGGCGGACCTGGTGATCCTGTCGGCCTACCAGATGCACAACGTGCGCCTGCTGCTGCTGTCCGGCATCGGCAAGCCCTACGATCCCAAGACCAATGAAGGCGTGGTGGGCAAGAACTACGCCTACCAGATGAACGGCGGCGTCAGCGTGCTGCTGCCCAAGGGCACCCAGCTCAACCCCTTCGTGGGCACGGGCGCGGGCGGCGTGGGCATGGACGACCTGAACGGCGACCAGTTCGACCACGGTCCGCTGGGTTTCCTGGGCGGCGCCAGCATCCGCCACGTGCGCTACGGCGGCCGTCCGATCAAGCAGACGCCCACCATGCCGGGTACGCCCACTTGGGGCACGGGCTGGAAGGCCGGGGTGCAGGACGCCTACCAGCGCCACATGACCATAGGCATTTCCGGTTCGGTGATGTCGTACCGCGACGCCTACCTGTCGCTGGACCCCACCTACAAGGACAGCTTCGGCCAGCCTCTGCTGCGCATGACCTTCGACTGGCATGACAACGAATTCGACATGCTGGGCTACATGGGCAAGCGCATGGAAGAAGTGGCCAAGGCCATGAAGCCCGAAAAGTATGCCGTGGGGGTGCGCAAGAAGGGCGCGCGCTACGACACACGGGTCTACCAGAGCACGCACAACACGGGCGGCGCCATCATGGGCTCCAATCCCAAGGAAAGCGTGGTCAACAAGTACCTGCAGAGCTGGGACGTGCCCAACCTGTTCGTGATGGGCGCCTGCGTGTTCCCGCAGAACATGGGCTACAACCCCACCGGCCTGGTCGGGGCGCTGGCCTATTGGTCGGCGCAGGCGATCCGCGACCTGTACCTGAAGAATCCCGGCCCGCTGGTCCAGGCTTAAGGAGACGGCACAATGATTAAGCAGACCATTGTTGCGGCCATCTCCGCCCTGGCGGCCAGCGCCGCGTTCGCCGCGGACGGCACGCCGGCCGCCGCCGACGCCCAGATGATCAAGCAGGGCGAGTACCTGTCGCGCGCCGGCGACTGCATCGCCTGCCACACGGCCAAGGACGGCAAGCCGTTCGCGGGCGGCCTGGGCATCGATTCGCCGCTGGGCATGATCTATTCCACCAACATCACGCCCGACAAGAACACCGGCATCGGCGGCTACTCCTACGAGGACTTCGACCGTGCCGTGCGCCACGGCGTGGCCAAGGACGGACACTCGCTGTATCCGGCGATGCCGTACACCGCCTACGCCAAGGTCACGCCCGAGGATGTGAAGGCCCTGTACGCCTATTTCATGCACGGCGTCGAGCCGGTGAAGCAGGAGAACAAGGACACGGACATCATCTGGCCTTTGTCGATGCGCTGGCCGCTAGGCGTGTGGCGCTGGATGTTTGCGCCTGACGTGGCCACGGCGCCGGTGACGGCTGACACCCAGGGCGCCGACCGCGCCGCGCTCTTGCGCGGCCAGTACCTGGTCGAAGGCCTGGGCCATTGCAGCACCTGCCACACGCCGCGCGGCGTCGCCTTGCAGGAAAAGGCGTTGACCGAGGCGGACGGCTCGGCCTTCCTGTCCGGCGGCGTGGTCGAAGGCTGGCTGGCCAAGAACCTGCGCGGCGACACCACCGACGGCCTGGGCAGCTGGAGCCAGGCGGACATCGTGGCCTTCCTGAAGTCCGGCCGCAACGGCCATTCCGCGGCTTTCGGCGGCATGGCTCAGGTGGTGGGCGACAGCACGCAGCATCTGTCCGATGCCGACCTGAACGCCATCGCGGCCTATCTGAAGAGCCTGCCGCCGGTGAACAAGGACGCCACCAAGCCGCTGGCCTACAACGAGTCCGTGGCGCAGGCGCTGCGCACAGGGCACGACAAGGGCGACGGCGCCATGGCGTTCCTCAACAACTGCGCGGCCTGCCACCGCAGCACGGGCAAGGGCTATGCGGAAACCTTCCCGCAGCTGGCGCTCAGCTCCACGGTGAACTCGGCGGACCCCGCGTCCCTGATCCACATCGTGCTCAAGGGCGCGCAGATGCCGGCCACCGCCGCCGCGCCGACTGCTTACGCGATGCCGGGCTTTGACTGGCGCATGACCGACAAGGAGGTCGCCGACGTGGTGACGTTCGTGCGGTCCAGCTGGGGCAACCAGGGGGCGGCCGTCACCGCCGCCGACGTGGCCAAGGTGCGCAAGGATGTGGGGGCGGCGCCGCAGCCGGCGCGTTGACGCCTGACCGCGCGCGCGGCGCCGGCAAGCCCTTGCGGCTGCCGGCGCCGCGTTTTTCATGGGCGATTTGACAAGCCCCGATGCCGGGCGCAAGCTACGCCACATGCATAGCCCCGCAACCGCCTTCGCGCTGATTATTACCACCATCAGGTCCATGGTGGGTTAGCGCGCGTCGGTACATCGCTACATAAACCCGCCAGAGGCGGGTTTTTTGTTGGCCCGCCTCCTGCCGCAGTTTTTTCCAGGAGAGCACTTCATGATGTCCACAGAACCTTCCACCACGGCCACGCCCATGCTGCACTTCCTGTGCGGCAAGATCGGCGCCGGCAAATCCACGCTGGCGCAGGCGCTGGCGGCGCGGCCCGGCACCATCCTGCTCAGCGAGGACAGCTGGCTGGCGACGCTGTACCCCGGAGAGATCGTGGACCTGACCGACTACGCCCGCTGCGCCAGCCGCCTGCGCAACGCCATGGGCAGCCATGTGGCGGCGCTGGTCAGGGCGGGTTTGTCGGTGGTGCTGGACTTCCCGGCCAACACGCGGCGCAGCCGCGCATGGCTACGCCAGGTGGCGCAAGAGGCCGGCTGCGCCCATCAGCTGCATTTCCTGGATCTGCCCGACGAGGTCTGCAAGGCCAGGCTGCGCGCGCGCAATGCCTCGGGCACGCACCCATACACCACCACGGACGAACAATACGACGCGATCACGGCGTACTTCGTCGAGCCGGAAGAAGACGAAGGTTTCGTTCTGGTGCGCCACGGGCAGGCCTGAAGCGCGGGACGCGGGCCGGGCGCGCCTGCTATGATTGCTGGATAAATATCCAGTCCTCCGGCCCGGCCGATGTTTCCCGCCTACCGTTACTACTATCTGCACAACTTCCAGCGCGCGCTGACCTGGGTGGGCGAGCGCTACGCCGACCTGCTGGACGACGCCGAGCGCCGCTTCATGGCGGAATTTCCCGCCTTGCCGCAGGCATCCCAGGCCCTGATGGTGCGCATGCTGATGCGGCGTGGCCCCTGGTTCCGCGCCAGCCGGCTGACCTACGAAGAGATCGGCGCGACGGAGGCCGCCGCGGGCCCGCTGCTGCAATTGGGCTGGCTGGACGCGCAGGCGCCGATGACGCTGGATGAACTCTTCGGCCTGCATACCAAGCCGGAGCTGAACCGCATGTTTGCGCAGCTGCCGGCCAAGTCCGCCTCGCGCAAGGGCGATCTGCTGGAGGCCGCGCGCGCGGCGGGCGCGGATGCGCGGCCTTATGCGGACTGGAATCCCGCGGCGGACGAGCCGGTTTGGCGCGTCACCGTATCGGACATCTGCGAGCGATTCCGTCTGATGTTTTTCGGCAATCTGCACCAGGACTGGTCGGAGTTCGTGCTGGCCGACCTGGGCGTGTTTCAGTACGAGACCGTGCCGTTCGACGCCTCGTCGCGCGCGTTCCAGACGCGTGAAGACGTGGACTGCTATCTGGCGCTGCACGCTTGCCGCGTCGCGCTGGAAGAGGGGGCCGATGCCGATGCGCTGATGCTGGCCGTCCAGGCCTGCGCCAGCGGCAACCCCTGGCTGGAAAAGCGCCGGGCCAAGGTTCTGCTGCGCATTGGGCAGGCTTGCGAGCGGTTGCAGGACTGGGGCACCGCGCAACGCGTGTACGAGGCCTGCGCGTATCCCGGCGCGCGCCACCGCCGCATCCGCGTGTATGAGCGCATGGCGCGGCACGGCGACGCATTGGCCCTGGCGCTGCAGGCCCAGGCTCAGCCTGAAAGCGAAGAGGAAAGCCAGCGCCTGGCGCGCATGCTGCCGCGGCTGTACCGTGGCGCAGGGCAGGGCGCTCCGGCGCGCGAACCGGCTCCCGCCTTGCTGCGCACCGATCTGACGCTGGCGCGGCCGGCAGAGCCCGCTTCGGTGGAGTTCGTCACGCGCGACCACCTGCACCGCGACGATGCGCCCGTGCACTACGTGGAAAATGCGCTGATCAATTCGTTGTTCGGACTGCTGTGCTGGCCCGCGGTGTTCGCGCCCTTGCCGGGCGCTTTCTTCCACCCGTTCCAACGCGGCCCGGCCGACCTGGACGCGCCGGATTTCCATGAGCGCCGCGCGGCGCTGTTCACCCAGTGCTTGGCGCAGCTGGACACGCCGGGCTACCGCGACCTGATCCTGCAACGCTATGTCGAAAAATCCGGCCTGCAATCGCCCTTCGTTTTCTGGGGCGCGCTGTCGGAGGACCTGCTGACGCAGGCGCTGGACTGCCTGCCTGCCGCCCACTTGAAGCTGTACTTCGAACGCCTGCTGCGCGACGTCAAGACCAACCGCTCCGGCCTGCCGGACCTGATCCGCTTCTGGCCGGTCGAGCGCCGCTATGAACTGATCGAGGTCAAGGGGCCGGGCGACAAGCTGCAGGACAACCAGATCCGCTGGCTGCGGTATTGCGTGTCGCATGGCATGCCGGTGCGGGTGTGCCACGTCAGCTGGCGCGAGGACGGCGCATGAGCTATGCCGTGGCGGTGCGCGCCCTGTGCGAATTCACGGCGCGGGCAGGGGATCTGGACCTGCGCTTCACGCCCGCGCCCACCGGCCTGGAGGGCATGGCGGGCCACGCGGCCGTGACGGGCCGCCGGGGGCCGGATTACGAGACCGAGGTGGCGCTGTCCGGCCAGCATGAAAATCTGCTGGTGCGCGGCCGCGCCGACGGCTACGACCCCGTGGCCAAGCAACTCGAAGAAATCAAGACCTACCGCGGCCAACTCGATAGCGTGCGCGACAACCACCGCGCCGTGCATTGGGCGCAGGCCAAGGTGTATGGGCATCTGCTCTGCCAGGCGCGCGGACTCGCAAGCCTGCGCGTGGCGCTGGTGTACTACAACGTGGTCACCGAGGAAGAGACGGTGCTGGTGGAAACGCATGAGGCCGCCGCGCTGGAGGCGTTCTTCCGCGAGCAATGCGGACGATTCCTGGCCAGGGCGGCGACGGAACTGGCGCACCGCCAGTCGCGCGACGCGGCGTTGGAGGCGCTGAAGTTTCCGCACGGCGAATTCCGCGCGGGTCAGCGCGAGCTCGCCGTGGCCGCGTACCGCACGGCCCGCGACGGCGGTTGCCTGATGGCGCAGGCGCCCACCGGCATAGGCAAGACGCTGGGGACGATTTTTCCGCTGCTCAAGGCCAGCCCGGGCGCGGGCCTGGACAAGATCTTCTTCCTGGCCGCCAAGAGCCCGGGCCGCGGCCTGGCACTGGAGGCGCTGGACACGGTCAACGCGCAGCCCGCCGCGCCCGGCTTGCGGGTGCTGGATCTGCAGGCGCGCGACAAGACCTGCGTGCATCCGGACCTGGCCTGCCATGGCGAATCCTGTCCGCTGGCCCAGGGCTTCTACGACCGCTTGCCGCAGGCGCGCGAGGCCGCGCTGGCGCACGCGCGGCTGGATGCCGCGACGGTGGCCGCGGCCGCGCGCGAACACCAGGTCTGTCCGTACTACCTGTCGCAGGAGCTGATCCGCTGGAGCGACGTGGTGGTGGGCGACTACAACTACTACTACGACGCCACGGCAATGCTGTACGCCATGACGCAGGCCTACCAGTGGAAGGTGTCCGTGCTGGTGGACGAGGCCCACAACCTGGTCGACCGGGCGCGCCGCATGTACACGGGCGAGCTCGACCAGGGCTCGCTGGCGGCGGCGCGCTACGCCGCGCCCAAGGGGTTGAAGAAGTCCCTGGATGGCTTGCAGCGCTCATGGAACGCGCTCAACAAGAAGCAGGCGGAGCGCTACCAGGCCTATGACGAAGTCGCGGCCGGGGTGCTGGCCGCGGTGCAGAAGGCGGTCGGCGCGATCATGGAGCACATGGCCGAAAACCCGTTGCCGCAGGATGATCCCGTGCTGGGGTTCTATTTCGAGGCCTTGCAGTTCATGCGCCTGGCCGAGCAATTCGGCTCGCATGCGCTGTTCGACGTGACCTTGTCGGACGCCAGCGCGGCCGGCGCCAAGACGCCGCCCTCCGTGCTGTGCGTGCGCAACGTGATCCCGGCGCCGTACCTCGCGGCGCGTTACGCGGCCGCGCACGCCACGGTGCTGTTCTCGGGCACGCTGAGCCCGCAGCAGTTCTACCGCGACACGCTGGGCCTGCCCGCGGCCACCCCCTGGCTCGACGTGGCCGCGCCATTCCAGGCCGAGCAGCTGGCGGTGAGGGTGGTGGGCAATGTGTCCACGCGCTATCGCGACCGCGAGCGCTCGCTGTCGCCCATCGTCGAACTGATTGCGCGGCAATACGCCGAGCGGCCGGGGAACTACCTGGGCTTTCTCAGCAGCTTCGACTATCTGCGCCAGGTGTCGGACCTGATGCGCGAGCGCCATCCTTCGGTGCCGATCTGGCTGCAGACGCCGGGCATGGACGAGGCGGGCCGCGCCGCGTTCCTGGCGCGCTTTACCGAAACGGGGCAGGGCGTGGGTTTCGCGGTGCTGGGCGGCGCTTTTTCAGAAGGCGTGGACCTGCCCGGCAAGCGGCTGATCGGCGCGTTCATCGCCACGCTGGGGTTGCCGCAGGTGAATCCCGTGAACGAGAACATGAAGCGCGCCATGGACTTGCGCTATGGCGTGGAGAACGGCTACGACTACACCTACCTGTACCCCGGCATGCAAAAGGTGGTGCAGGCGGCGGGCCGCGTCATCCGCACGGAACACGACGTGGGCACGGTGCACCTGATCGACGACCGCTACCGCCGCGCCAAGGTGCGCGGCTTGTTGCCCGGCTGGTGGCGAGTGGAGTGATCAGGCCGGGCGCAACTCGGTCAGCGGCTGGTTGGGATCGCGGCTGAGCTGGTAGCCGTACCACAGGCTGCGCGCCATGCGCCTGGCCATTTCCTGTGCCGCGTCGGCCAGGGCGCGGTTGGGCAGGGCGTCGGTGGTCTCCTGCCACAGCGCCAGCCAGCGCTCGAACAGTTCCGCGCTGAGATGCGGCATGGCGGCATGCTTGGGCATGGGCATGCCGGTGAAGCGGCGTGTGCCCAGCAGCACGGCGGACCAGAAATCCGACAGGGTCGCCAGATGCTCGTCCCAGTCGTGCACTTGACTGTTGAAGACCGGGCCCAGCTGCGCGTCGGCGCGCGCCTTGCCGTAGAAGGCGTGCACCAGGTCGCGGATTTCGGCTTCGGTGCAGATGTCGGCGGTCGAGTTCAAGCTCGTCTCCTTGGGGGGCGGATGGCGATCTTAGGGCGGGTGCGCCCGCCAGCGGTTTGATCTGGCGCAAGTTTTCCGGCCTGCCGCGCGATCCGGCGCGGCAAGCGCGGCGCCTGTGGTTTGCGTAGTATTGTCTGCCTGCGCGGCCGGCGTCCGGCAAGCGCGACCCCATATGAACAGGCGCCCCGAGTCGAAGGCGCGCCGCAAGGAGACCCGCATGACCATTGCCGCCCCGGCCGCAGCCGCCCCATTGAACGACATCGTGGCGCTGCCCGCGCACGCGCTGTCCGAGGCGATCCGCAAGCGTCAGGTGTCTTGCCGCGAGGTCATGGCGGCCTATCTGGCGCACATCGACCGGGTCAATCCCAAGCTCAACGCCATCGTTGCGCGGCGCGACAGCGACGAACTGCTGCGCGAAGCCGATGAGCGCGACGCCCAACTGGCCGCGGGACAGTGGCTGGGCTGGCTGCATGGCATGCCGCAGGCGCCCAAGGACCTGACCGCGGTGCGCGGCATGGTCACGTCCATGGGCTCGCTGGTCTACAAGGATCAGGTCACGGCGCATGACTCCATCATCATCGAACGCATGCGCGCGTCCGGCGCCATCTTCATCGGCCGCAGCAACGTGCCGGAGTTCGGCTTGGGCTCGCACACCTATAACCAGGTGTATGGCGCCACCGGCAACCCCTACGATCCTTCCCGGACAGCGGGCGGCAGCAGCGGCGGGGCGGCGGCTGCGCTGGCGGCGCGCATGTTGCCGGTGGCGGACGGCAGCGATTTCGGCGGCTCGTTGCGCAATCCCGCGGCGTTCTGCAACGTCTACGGCATGCGTCCGTCCGCCGGCCGGGTGCCTTACGGGCCATCGACCGAGGTGTTCCTCAAGCAGCTCGCGTTTGAGGGGCCGATGGGCCGCACGCCGCGCGACGTGGCCATGCTGCTGTCCGTGATGGCCGGCCCCGATCGCCGCGTGCCGTTGTCCCTGACCGGCGACCCGGCGCAGTTCGCCCAGCCGCTGGACGCCGACCTGCGCGGCAAGCGCGTGGGCTGGCTGGGCGACTGGAATGGCTATCTGCCGATGGAGGCGGGCATTCTGGAACTGTGCGAGCAGGCGCTGGCCGACCTGGCGCAGACCGGCTGCGTAGCGGTCGACTACCGGGTGCCATTCGCCGGCGAGCGCCTCTGGCGCATCTGGCTGGCCCACCGCCACCTGATGGTGGGCGGACAACTGCACCCCCTGGTCCAGAATCCCGAAACCCGCAAGCTGGTGAAGCCCGCCGTGGTCTGGGAGGTCGAAGGGCTGGAAGGCATGACGGCGCGGCAGGTTTACCAGGCCACGGAAGAGCGTAGCGCCTGGTATCAGACCGTGCTGCGCATGTTCGAGGACGTGGATTATCTGGCGGTGCCGTCGGCCCAGGTGTTCCCCTTCGACGCGGCGCTGGACTGGCCCAAGGAGATCGCCGGGCGTCCCATGGACACTTATCACCGCTGGATGGAGACCGTTACGCCCTGGACGCTGGCGGGCTGCCCGGTGATCAGCGTGCCGGTGGGATTCAACGCCGCCGGGCTGCCCATGGGCATGCAGCTTATCGGGCCGCCGCAGGCCGACCTGGCCGTGCTGCAGCTTGCGCACGCCTACGGGCAGGCGCGCGACTGGGTGCAATCCCGCCCGCCCGCAACGCTCTGGAGCGGCGCCGCCTGAAAACGGGTCCGGTACGCATTGTTGCGGGAAAAGACAAGCCCTTGTAAGAGGGCTTTGCTTTTTTCCGACGCAAAGCGCCATATTTCCGGCAATTTCCGCGTTTTACGTGGCTGTCGGCGTTTGCCTTTGCAATAATTGTCGACCAACTCACAACATCCCGTAATAAATGGACAGCCTTGTGTCCCTGGTTTTGTTCCAGAATATTTCGGTCCAATCGACGAGTTGATTTTGCATAGAGGTCTCCCGGCATGAAGAATCTGACACTACGCCAGCGCATCCTGGCCAGCTTCCTGGCGATTCTGGCCATCATGGCGTTGATGGTGGTGATGGATTACCGGCGCCTGCTGGTCATCGAGTCCGAAGTCGAGCTGATCAATAACGATGCCGTGCCCGGCATCTACTACAGCACCTCGATCCGCGCCTCCTGGTTCGCCGGTTTCGTGCTGGTCCAGGATGCCTTCAACATGGAGACGGAGCAGGAACGCAGCAGCATCCTGGCGGGTCTGCCCGAAACCGACAAGCTGCTGGCGGAACACACTGAACAGTACCGCCGCACCATCGCGCGCGACGATGACCGGCAGATGTTCGAGGAGTTCGAGAAAGAACTGCAGGAGTACAGGCGCATTCGCGCCAACATTCTTGCACCCGCCACGCTGGCGGACCCGGCGCGGGCGCAGGGGCTGATCAAGGCCGAACTGCGGCCGGCGTTCTACAAGGGCCGCGACATCCTCGCCAGGATGGTGCTGGAAAACAAGAAACAGGCCGATGAAGCGGCCGTCGCCATCAAGCAATCGGTGAGCAGCGCCGAAACTCGCATGCTGCTGTCGCTGGGCCTGGCGATCGTGGCCGCCATCATCTGCGGCATCCTGCTGATGCGCGCCATCGCCAATCCCATGCGCGCCATCGTCAAGACGCTGGAGGCCACCGGCGGCGGCGATTTGACGCGGCGCCTGACGCTGGCGCGCAAGGACGAATTCAACGCCATCGAAACCGGCTTCAACGGCATGGTGGACGAGCTGACCGGGCTGGTCGGCAAGACGCAGCGCTCCGCGGTGCAGGTGGCCACCTCCGTTACCGAGATCGCGGCCACCTCCAAGCAGCAGCAGGCGACGGCTTCCGAAGTCGCCGCCACCACCACCGAGATCGGCGTGACCTCGCGCGAAATTTCCGCGACCTCGCGCGAGCTGGTCCGCACCATGGCCGAAGTCTCCGGCGCCGCCGAGCAGACCGCGGCGCTGGCGGGCAGCGGCCAGGTGGGCCTGGCGCGCATGGAAGACACCATGCGCAACGTGGTCGGCGCGGCCGGTTCGGTCAACGCCAAGCTGGCGATCCTGAACGAGAAGGCCGGCAATATCACACAAGTGGTTACTACCATCACGAAAGTGGCGGACCAGACCAACCTGCTGTCGCTGAACGCGGCGATCGAGGCCGAGAAGGCGGGCGAATACGGCCGCGGCTTCGTGGTGGTGGCGACCGAGATCCGCCGGTTGGCGGACCAGACCGCCGTCGCTACCTACGACATCGAGCAGATGGTGCGCGAGATCCAGTCCTCCGTGTCGGCCGGCGTCATGGGCATGGACAAGTTCTCCGAGGAAGTGCGGCGCGGCATGGCCGACATGCAACAGGTGGGCGACCAGCTGTCGCAGATCATCCAGCAGGTGCAGACGCTGGCGCCGCGCGTGCAGATGGTCAACGAAGGCATGCAGGCGCAGGCCACCGGCGCCGAACAGATCAACCAGGCCTTGCAACAGCTGAGCGACGCCGCCCAGCAGACCGTGGAATCGCTGCGCCAGTCCACGCTGGCGATCGAGGAACTGACGCTGGTCGCCAACGACCTGCGCAGCGGCGTTTCGCGCTTCAAGGTGTGATGGTTGCCATGGCGCAGCACGCTCCCTCTGCCGCGGCCGGACGCCGGCTGTACCTGCTGTTCCGCATCGGCGGCGACCGCTATGCGCTGGACGCAAGAGACATTGCCGAGGTGCTGGGCCTGCGCCAGTTCAAGCAGGTGCCGGGCGCGCCCGCGTGGGTGGCCGGCGTGATGGACCGCCGCGGCGTGGCAGTGCCCGTCATCGACATGAGCGCGCTGGCGGGGGGCGGAGCGGCCGCCGCCGTGACCAGCACCCGGCTGGCCCTGGTGCGCTATCAGGCGCAGGCGGGCGGGCCGGAGCATCTGCTGGGACTGATCCTGGAGCAGGCGACCGAAACCGTGCACTACGATCCCGCCGCGTTCCAGTCCGGCGGCCTGGACAATCCGCAGGCGCGCTATCTGGGCGCGGTGCTCGGCGATGCCGGCGGCATGGTGCAGGCCGTCAACGTGGACGACCTGCTGCCCGCCCCGGTGCGGGCGCTGCTGTTTCCCGCCCATGCCGATGCCGCTGGCGCGGCGCGCGAGGCGCGGCCATGATGCTGATCGACGAGTTCAGCGCCTTGCTCAAGCGGCGCATGGGCCTGGATAGCGGCTCCATCGGCAAGGCCGCCGTGGAGCGCGCGGTGCGGCGCAGAATGGGCATGGCCGGCATTGCCGACGAACAGGACTATCTGTGGCAGGTGCAGGCTGCACCCGCCGAGATGCAGCAGCTGATCGAAGCGGTCATCGTGCCGGAGACCTGGTTTTTTCGTTATCCCGAATCGCAGACGGCCATGGCCGCGCTGGCGCGGGCGCGCCTGTACGTCGCGGGCGCCGAAGGCCGTGTGCTGCGCGTGCTGAGCGTGCCCTGTTCCAGCGGCGAGGAGCCTTACTCCATTGCCATGGCGCTGCTGGACGCCGGCGTGCCCGCCGAACGCTTCCAGATCGACGCCTTCGACATCAGCGTGCGCATGGTCGAGTTCGCGCGGCGCGGCCTGTACGGCCGCAATTCGTTCCGCGGCGATGACCTGGGCTATCGCGACCGTTATTTTTCCGAGACCGCCGACGGCCACCAACTGGCCGCCCAGGTGGCGGCGCAGGTGCGGTTTCAGGCGGGCAACCTGTTCGATCCCGATCTGCTGGCCGGGGTGGCGCCTTATGACTTCGTGTTCTGCCGCAACCTGCTCATCTACTTCGACGCGGCGACGCAGGCCCGCGCGGTGCAGGTGCTGCGCAGCTTCACGCGCGAGGACGGCGTGCTTTTCGTCGGCCCGGCCGAAACCACCTTGCTGACGGGCCGCAGGCTGCCCGCGGTGCCGATGGCGCGTTCGTTCGCCTTTCTGGCCAAGCCGCTGCCGCCGCCCGCGGAGCCTGCCGCGCCGGTGGCTGCGCGGCCCATCGTGCACAGCTGGACGCCGCCCAGGAGGCCGTTGGCCCAGGCGCCGGAGCCAGGCCTGCCTTTGGCGCATGCGCCCATGCCGGCGATACCCGCGGCGCCCGTGGCCGCCTCGGCCGCGTTGCCCGACGCGCAGGCCTCCTTGCGCCATATCGCGACCCTGGCCGACCAGGGCCGGGTGCAGGACGCGATGACGCAGTGCCTGGCGCACATAGGCGCCCACGGCGCGAGCGCCGAGGCCCTGTATCTGCAAGGCCTGCTGCAGGACGCGGCAGGCGACGCGCGCCAGGCGCAAGCGGCCTACCGCAAGGCGCTCTACCTGGATCCGACCCATCGCGAAGCCCTGCTGCACCTGGCCGCGCTGGTGGCGTCGGACGGCGATCACGAAGCGGCCAGCCGCCTGCAGGCGCGCGCGGCGCGCGGGGAGGCGCGACGTGGATGAAATGATGCACGCGCTGTCCGACGTGGACGACTGCTGGAACCGCATCGGCATCCGCGGCGATAAGAGTTGCGCGCAATTGGCCGAGCACGTGCACTGCCGCAACTGTCCGGTCTATGCGGCGGCGGCCAAGCGCATACTTGACCGTCTGCCACCGCAAATGGAAGAGCAGGGCGCCGAAGCGGCCCCGCAGGAGCGCGGCAGGCTGTCTTCGCTGCTGGTGTTCCGCGTGCACCGCGAATGGCTGGGACTGCCGACCCGCGCGCTGGACGAAGTCGCCGGCAGCCGCGGCATCCTGAGCCTGCCGCACCGCCGTGACCCGGCGATGCTGGGCGTGACCAACGTGCGCGGCTCCCTTACCGTGTGCGTATCGCTGGCGCGCCTGCTGGGCCTGGAGGCCGCGGTCGAGGACGCGCGCGAGCGGCCCGCCACGGCGCGCATGCTGATCCTGGGCGGCGCGGGCCGCGCGGTGGTCGTGCCGGTGGATGAGGTCGAAGGCATGCATGCCGTGGACCTGGACGGGCTGGAGCCCCTGCCCGCGACCGTGGAGGGCGCAAGCCTCAAGTACTCGCGCGGCATGGCCCGCTGCGGCGGACGCGCGGTGGGCGTGTTGGACGAGACCTTGCTGATGCAAGCTTTGGAACGGAGCCTGGCGTGAATCCGGAACAGATGCGCGACGCTTCGCTTCTGGAATTGTTCCAGCTGGAGACCCGCACCCAGGTGCAGGTGCTGAACAAGGGCCTGCTGGCGCTGGAACACGACCCCACGTCCGCGCCGCAGTTGGAAGCCTGCATGCGCGCGGCGCATTCGCTCAAGGGCGCGGCCCGCATCGTCGATCTGCATCCGGCGGTGCGCATCGCGCACTCCATGGAGGATTGCCTGGTCGAGGCGCGCGAAGGCCGGCTGCGGCTGCAGGCCGCGGACATCGACGCCCTGTTGATGGGCGCGGACCTGTTGCAGCGCGTGGCCACGCCGGGCGCGGAGCTGGGCAGCGAGATCGACGAACTGGTGGCGCGGCTGAGCAATGCGCCGCATGCGCTGCCGGCAGCGCCGGCTGCCGCGCCGCTCCCCAAGCCCGCGGATTTCCTGCCGCCGATTCCGGTCCTGGATGAGCCGCCCGCCACCGCGCCGCAACGGCGCAGCTCGGACGCGGGATTGGGCGAAGGCGAACGCGTGCTGCGCGTGACGGCCGACACCCTCAACAAATTGCTGGGCCTGTCCAGCGAAACCCTGGTGGAGTCGCACTGGATCGCGCCCTTCGGCGCGTCCATGCTGCGTCTGAAGCGCATGCAGGCGGGCGCGGTCCAGGCGTTGGACGGCGTGCGCGCGGCCCTGGCTGGCCAGGCGCTGGACGCGCAGGCGCAAGCCGCGCTGGACGATGCCTTGCGCATCGTCCAGCAATGCCAGCAGGAGCTGTCGCAGCGCACCAGCGAGGTCGACGAATTCGGCTGGCGCATGGGCCACCTGGCCCAGCGTCTGTACGACACCGCGTTGGCCTGCCGCATGCGGCCGTTCGGCGACGGGGTGGGCGGCATGGCGCGCATGGTCCGCGATGTAGGCCGCGCGCTGGGCAAGCAGGTGCGGCTGGAGATCGAAGGCGAATCCACCCAGGTGGATCGCGACATCCTGGAAAAGCTGGATGCGCCGCTGATGCACCTGCTGCGCAACGCAGTGGACCACGGCATCGAGATGCCGCAGGACCGGCTGGCCGCGGGCAAGCCGGCCGAAGGCCGGATCAGGCTGTCGGCGCGCCATGCGGCCGGCATGCTGCTGATCGAACTGAGCGACGACGGCGCCGGCATTTCCTTGGACCGGCTGCGCGTGGAAGTGGTGCAGCGCAAGCTGGCCAGCGCGGAAACCGCGGCCAGGCTGACCGAGGCCGAGCTGCTGGAGTTCCTGTTCCTGTCGGGTTTCAGCACGCGCGGCGAAGTCACGGAGATCTCGGGGCGCGGCGTGGGGCTGGACGTGGTGCAGACCATGGTGCGCCAGTTGCGCGGCGCGGTGCGCATCCAGCAAGTGACGGGGCAGGGCACCCGTTTCATGCTGGAGATGCCCTTGTCGCTGTCGGTGGTGCGCAGCCTGCTGGTCGAGGTGCAGGAAGAGATCTACGCTTTCCCGCTGGCCTACGTCAACCACGCGCTGCAAGTGCGCGCCGAAGACATCGAACAGCTCGAAGGGCATCAGCATTTCCGTTTCATGGACCGCCAGATCGGGCTGGTTTCCGCGCGCCAGATCCTGCGCACGGGCGGCGCCGCGCCGGCCGCCGAAACGGTGTGCGTGGTGCTGGTGGGCGACCACGACCGGCTTTACGGCGTGGCCGTGGACCGCTACGTGGGCGAACGCACGCTGGTGGTGCAGCCCCTGGACCCGCGCCTGGGCAAGGTGCAGGACGTGATGGCGGGCGCCCTGATGGACGACGGTACGCCGCTATTGATCCTGGACGTGGAAGACATGCTGGTGTCGGTGCAGAAGCTGGTGGAAGGCGGACAGCTGAGCCGGGTGGACGGCGCGGGCGCGGCCGAACAGGCGCGGCGGCGCAAGCGCGTGCTGGTGGTGGACGACTCGCTCACGGTGCGGGAGCTGGAACGCAAGCTGCTGCTGAACCGCGGCTTCGACGTGGCCGTGGCCGTGGACGGCATGGACGGCTGGAACATGTTGCGCAGCGAGGCATTCGACCTGGTGGTGACCGACGTGGACATGCCGCGCATGGACGGCATCGAACTGGTGTCGCGCATCAAGGCCGATCCCAAGCTGCAGGGCCTGCCGGTGATGGTGGTGTCGTACAAGGACAGGGAAGAAGACAGGAGGCGCGGGCTGGACGCAGGCGCCGACTATTATCTGGCCAAGGGCAGCTTCCATGACGACGCGCTGCTCGACGCGGTGGAAGACCTGATCGGAAAGGCGCGCACGTGAGAGTCGGAATCGTCAACGACATGCCGATGGCAGTGGAAGTGCTGCGGCGCGCGATCGCGCTGGAGCCGGGGCTGGACCTCGCCTGGGTCGCGACCAACGGCCAGGAGGCCGTGGACCTGTGCGCCCGCGACCGGCCGGACGTGGTGCTGATGGACCTCATCATGCCCATCATGGACGGCGTCGAAGCCACGCGCCGCATCATGGCCGAAACGCCCTGCGCGATCGTGGTGGTGACCGCCGACGTGGCGCGCCATACCTCGCGCGTGTTCGACGCCATGGGCCACGGGGCGCTGGACGCGGCGGACACGCCAGTGATCGGCAGCGGCGACATGCGCATGGCGGCGGCGCCGCTGCTGCGCAAGATCCGCAACGTGGGCTGGCTGATCGGCCGCTACGGCAAGCGGCCCGCCCTGACGCCGGTCGCACGGCCCATGCAGCTGGCGGACGCCAAGCGGCTCCTGGTCATTGGCGCGTCGGCTGGCGGCCCGCCGGCGCTGGCGCAACTGCTGAAGGGAATCCCGCCGGAGTTCCCCGCCGGCATCGTGCTGGTACAGCACGTGGACGCCTCGTTTGCCGCGGGCATGGCGGACTGGCTCAATGAACAGGCGCCGCTGCCCGTCAGGCTGGTGCGCGAGGGCGAATGGCCCGAGCCCGGCCAGATACTGCTGGCTGGCACGGGCGATCACCTGCACATGTTGGCCGACGGTACGCTGCGTTACACCGAAACCCCCAAGGAAAGCCTGTACCGGCCTTCCATCGACGTTTTTTTCCATAGCGTGGCGCAGCACTGGCGCGGCCTGGCCGTCGGCGTGCTGCTGACGGGCATGGGCCAGGATGGCGCGCGCGGGCTGAAGGCGCTGCGCGAGCGCGGCTACCTGACGATTGCGCAGGACCAGGCCAGCAGCGCCGTCTACGGCATGCCCAAGGCCGCGGCCGCCATGCAGGCGGCCGTGGAAATCCGCCCATTGGACCAAATCGCTCCCCGCGTGATCCAGGCCTTTGCCTGAGCGCGCGGACCACGACAGCATTCAAGGACTCACTATGCAACCTCCCATTGACAGCTCGGCTTCGGCGAACCTGAATTCGCATGCGGCCATGGTGTTGCTCGTCGACGACCAGGTGATGGTCGGCGAGGCCATCAGACGGGCCCTGGCCACGGAGGGCAACATCGACTTCCACTATTGCTCGGACCCGGAAAAAGCGCTGACCGTGGCGATCCAGACCCGGCCCACCGTCATCCTGCAGGACCTGGTGCTACCGGGCGTGGACGGACTGAGCCTGGTACAGGAGTACCGTGGCCATCCGGTGACGCGCGACATCCCCATCATCGTGCTGTCCACCAAGGAAGATCCGGCGATCAAGAGCGCGGCCTTTGCCGCCGGCGCCAACGACTACCTGGTCAAGCTGCCCGACTCCATTGAACTGGTGGCGCGCATCCGCTATCACTCGCGCTCGTATCTGGCGCTGGTGCAGCGCGACGAGGCCTACCAGGCCTTGCGCCAGAGCCAGCAGCAACTGCTGGAAAGCAATATGGAGCTGCGCCGGCTGACCAATTCCGACGGCCTGACGGGCCTGGGCAACCGCCGTTATTTCGATGAGTACCTGAATGCGGAATGGCAGCGCGCGCGCCGCGACGGCCGCGAAATCAGCATGCTCATGATCGACGTGGACCACTTCAAGGCCTACAACGACACCTATGGCCACATCGCTGGCGACGAGGCGCTCAAGCGGGTGGCCAACACTATCTTCGCCAGTTGCGACCGGTCCACCGACCTGGCGGCGCGATTCGGCGGCGAAGAGTTCGCGCTGGTGCTGCCGGGCACGCCGGCCGGCAGCGCGCGGCTGGCCGCCGAGAAGCTGCGCCGCGCCGTCGAGGCCATGCAGATTCCGCAGAAGGACACGGGTGATGGCCCCTGGCTGACGGTCAGCATAGGCACGGCCACGGCGGTGCCTCAGGGCGACCAGCCTTGCACCGACCTGATCCAGGTGGCCGACCGCGGCCTCTATCAAGCCAAGCGGCAGGGCCGCAACCGCGTCGTTCCCGGCGTGATGTAGGGGCGCGGCCGCGGGCAGGCTGCGCCAGCCATCTTCCGCGGGATCTCATGATTTTCCAAGCGATTGCGCCAAGTCGATGTAACCCGGCAGCGTCTTTCATGAAATCCTGGTGAAGAGAAATATTGTTTCTCACTGTCCCTGCCGGACGATGCAGGTGGAAGGGCCCTTGAGGCCGGCCACCGTCATTCTTCCATGCAGTCCGGGGCCGGCAGCGCTATCGTTTCCGCATGCGTGACGCGTCTGCCCGGCGGCCCGGCCGGGCATCCGGAAACCAGACAGAGAGGCACAGCATGAGTTACTCCAGCTATCACAAGAAGGACATTTTCGGCCGCCCGCTGCATGCCGAAACCCAGATGATGTCCTACGGCTTCGACCCCTTCCTGTCGGAGGGCGCGGTCAAGCCGCCGGTGTTCCTGACGTCCACCTTCGCGTTCCGCTCGGCCGAGGACGGCGCGGCGTTCTTCGACCTGGTTTCGGGCCGCAAGCCCTTGCCGCAGGGGGAGTCGGCGGGGCTGGTGTACAGCCGCTTCAACCATCCCAATCTGGAAATCGTCGAAGACCGCCTGGCGCTGCTGGATGGTTCGGAAGATGCCGCGGTGACTTCCAGCGGCATGTCGGCGATCAGCGCGGTGTTCCTGGCCTTTCTGCGGCCGGGCGATCAACTGGTGCAGTCCGTGCCGCTGTATGGCGGCACCGAGACCTTGATCTCCAAGATCTTCCCGGAGTGGGGCATAGGCTCGCATGCGGTCGAAGACGGCCTGTCGGCCAAGAGCATGCGCACCGCGCTGGAGGCCGCGGCGGCCCAGGGGCCGGTGCGCCTGTTTTTTGTTGAAACGCCCGCCAATCCGACCAATGCGCTGATCGATTTCGAAGCCATGAAGAATGAGCTGGACGCCTTCGAAACGCGGCACGGCTATCGTCCCGTGTCGGTGTGCGACAACACGCTGCTGGGTCCGATCTTCCAGAAGCCGGCCGAGCATGGCGTGGATCTGTGCGTGTATTCGCTGACCAAGTACGTGGGCGGCCACAGCGACCTGGTTGCGGGGGCCGTCACCGGCAGCAAGGCGCTGATCAAGAAGGTGCGCGCCATCCGCAGCGCGTTCGGCTCGCAGCTGGACCCGCATTCCTGCTGGATGATCACGCGCTCGATGGAAACCGTGGTGCTGCGCATGAAGCAGGCCGCGCGCACGGCGACCAAGGTGGCCCAATGGCTGTCCGGCAATCCACATGAAAAAGTGCAGATCTTCCATCCGGAAATGATTGCCGACCGGGCCTACCAGGACGTCTACAAGCGCCAGTGCACCGGGCCCGGCTCGACCTTCGCCTTCGTGCTGGAGGGCGGGCGCGCCAAGGCCTTTCGCTTCATCAATGCGCTGCACCTGTTCAAGTCGGCCGTCAGCCTGGGCGGCACCGAATCGCTGATCTGCCATCCGGCGTCCACCACGCATTCCGGCGTCCCGGCGGCCGAGCGCGACGCGGCCGGCGTGTCCGAGGGGCTGGTGCGCGTGTCGATCGGACTGGAGCACGAGGAAGACCTGATCG